>CALXWL010000033.1 GCA_944392385.1 uncultured Clostridia bacterium
GCTAGATAGGTAGAATTTTGTTGCAAGACTAAATTCTAGTTTTAGACGAAATCTAGAATTTACTTTTGCAATTAAATGAATTGTAAAAATTGCAGTAAAAGTGTTGACTTTGGGTGGATTTTTTGGTATAATTTACAAGTTGAATAATACGCACACAAGATTTAGTTTAAGATTGTGCTATTAAGTTAGTGTTCTTAAATGCAAAGAGATTTTGTGGAGGAAAATAACAAGGAGGAATGAAAAATGGCAGTAGTTGCAATGAAACAATTACTTGAAGCAGGTGTACATTTTGGACACCAAACAAAAAGATGGGATCCTAAAATGGCTGAGTATATTTATCAGGCTAGAAATGGTATCCATATAATTGATTTACAAAAGACATCTAAAAAAATTGACGAGGCTTATGCGTTCGTAAAAGAAATTGCTGAGGAAGGACAAGATATTTTATTTATAGGTACAAAGAAACAAGCACAAGAATGTGTTAAGGAAGCTGCTGAAAAAAGCGGTATGTTCTATGTTGATCAAAGATGGTTAGGTGGAATGCTTACTAACTTTAAAACAATAAGAACTAGAATTGAAAGATTGAAAAAATTAGAAGCTATGCAAGAAGATGGAACATTTGATGTTCTACCAAAAAAAGAAGTAGCAGCTCTAAAAAATGAAATGGAAAAATTAGAAAAGAACTTAGGTGGAATTAAAGAAATGACAAAATTGCCAGGTGCAATATTTGTTGTTGATCCAAAAAATGAAAGAATAGCAGTTTTAGAAGCTAAAAAATTAGGAATACCAGTAATTGGTTTAGTAGATACAAATTGTAGCCCAGTTGATGTGGATTATCCAATTCCAGGTAATGATGATGCAATTAGAGCTGTAAAATTAATTACAGATGTAATGGCAAATGCAGTTATAGAAGGAAGACAAGGAGAAATGCTAGAAGATAATTCAAATGAAGAAGTGCAAGAAGAAGCAGCAACTGATGCAAAAGATATGGAAGAAGTTGTTGCAGAAAGTGCAGAATAAGTAAAAATTATTTTTAAGGAGGAAAATTATGATTACAGCAAGTTTAGTTAAAGAGTTAAGAGAAAAAACTGGTGCAGGTATGATGGATTGCAAAAAAGTTTTAACAGAGACAGATGGAGATATGGAAAAAGCAGCTGAACTTCTAAGAGAAAGAGGAATAACAAAGGCAGCTAAAAAATCTGATAGAATTGCAGCAGAAGGTTTAGTATATTGCTATTTAGCAGAAGACAAAAAACTAGGAGTAGTATTAGAAGTTAATGCAGAAACAGATTTCGTTGCTAAAAACGAAGATTTTAGAAAATTTGTAACAGAAACAGCAGAGCATATAGCAGTAAAAAATCCAGCAACAGTAGAAGAACTATTAGACCAAAAATCATTTAAAGATGAAACTAAAACAATAAGAGATATTCTAACAGATAAGATAGCAACAATAGGTGAAAACATGACAATAAGAAGATTTGCAAGATTCGAAACAGAAGGACTAATTGAAACTTATACACATGGTGATGGAAAAATAGGAGTTATGGTTGAATTTGCAAAAGGAACATCAGAAGTTGCAAGAGATGTATGTATGCAAATTGCAGCAGCAAAACCAGAATACTTAAACAAAGAAGAAGTTCCAGAAGATGTTGTAAATCATGAAATGGAAATATTAAAAGCACAAGCTATGAATGAAGGAAAACCAGCAGAAATAGCAGAAAAAATGGTAAGAGGTAGAATAGGAAAATTCTATGGAGAAATTTGTTTATTAGACCAAGCTTTTGTAAAAAACCCAGATATTAAAATTCAAGACCTATTAAAACAAAATGGAGCAGAAATAAAAAGATTTGTAAGATTTGAAAAAGGTGAAGGATTACAAAAAAGAGAAGAAAATTTCGCAGAAGAAGTTGCAAAACAAATAAAATAAAAGCAAAAGTTTAGAAAAAATCAGATTTAAGGTAGGCAGGAAAAGTCCTGCCTTAAAATTTGGTGTAGGGGTGAGCATATAGCTCACCCGTGCATCAAAAATAATAGAAAGGAAGAAATATGAATAACGAAAAAATTAGAAATGTAGCAATAATTGCACACGTTGACCATGGAAAAACCACTTTAGTTGATAGCCTATTAAAACAAAGTGGAACTTTCAGAACAAATGAACAAGTAGATGAAAGAGTGATGGATTCAAATGACCTAGAAAAAGAAAGAGGAATAACAATACTTGCTAAAAATACATCAGTAATGTACAATGATATAAAAATAAATATAGTAGATACTCCAGGACATGCTGATTTTGGAGGAGAAGTAGAAAGAGTTTTAAAGATGGTAGATGGAGTATTACTATTAGTAGATGCTTTTGAAGGAACTATGCCTCAAACAAGAGAAGTACTAAAAAAATCATTATCATTAAACTTAAAACCAATAGTAGTAATAAATAAAATAGATAGACCAGGAGCAAACCCAGCAAAAGTATTAGATGAAGTGTTAGAACTATTTATAGAACTAAACGCAAATGATGATCAATTAGACTTCCCCGTTATATATGCTTCAGCTAAAAACGGAATAGCAAAAATGGATTTGAATGAAGAATCAGATAATGTTAAATGTATATTTGAAACAATCGTAAACACAATAAAACCACCAAAATGTGACATAGAAGGCGCTAGTCAAATGCTAGTATCAAATATTGATTATGATGATTATTTAGGAAGATTAGCAATAGGAAGAATTGAAAGAGGAATAATAAAATCAGGAATGACAGTTGCAGTATGCAAAAATGATAAAACAATTCAAGGGAAAATTGCAAAATTGTTTACATATAAAGGACTAAAAAAGATAGAAGTACAAGAGGCAGAAGCAGGAGATATAGTAGAAATATCAGGAATAGCAGATATAAATATTGGAGACACAATATGTGATCCAAGTAACCCTGAAAAAATTCCATTTGTAGATATAGATGAACCAACAGTATCAATGACATTTTCTGTAAACAATGGACCATTAGCAGGAAGAGAAGGAGAATTTGTTACATCTAGACATATAAGAGATAGACTATTCAAAGAATTAGAAAGAAATGTAAGTCTAAGAGTAAGGGAAACCGATACAGCAGATAGTTTTGAAGTATGTGGACGTGGAGAATTACATTTATCAGTACTTATAGAAACTATGAGAAGAGAAGGATTTGAATTATTAGTATCAAGACCAAAAGTTATAATAAAAGAAATAAATGGCATAAAATGTGAACCAATGGAAAACCTAGTAGTAAATGTACCAGATGAATCAATAGGAACAGTTATAGAAAAGCTAGGAAGAAGAAAAGCTGAAATGATAAATATGGAACCAGCAGAAATAGGACACACAAAAATAGAGTTCAAAATTCCAGCAAGAGGTTTAATAGGATACAGAACAGAATTTTTAACAGATACAAAAGGTTCAGGAACAATGAATAGCATATTCGATTCATATGAACCATATAAAGGAGAAGTACAATCACGTACAAGAGGAGTTCTAGTAGCATTTGAACCAGGAATATCAGTAACATATGGTTTATATAATGCACAAGAAAGAGGAGAATTATTTATAGGTGCAGGTGTAGAGGTATATGAAGGAATGATAGTAGGTTTAAATTCAAGAAATGAAGATATCTCAATAAATGTATGCAAAGAAAAACACCTAACAAATACAAGAGCATCAGGCTCAGACGATGCATTAAGATTAGTACCACCAATACAAATGTCACTAGAAAAAGCAATAGAATTTATAGAAGATGATGAACTAGTAGAAATAACACCAAAAAATATAAGATTAAGAAAAAAAATATTAGATACAAAAACAAGAGAAAGATTAGCTGCAAGAGCAAAAAAAGCATAATAAAAATCAAGAACTCTCTACAAACCATTTAGTTACTGAAAAAACTTTCATTGCCAAGAAATTTTTCCAGTAAAGCGAATACAATTATTCGCAACTATATAAAAAAGTTCAGAGAGTTCTTTAATAATTTTAAGCAAATTAAGGAGAAATATATGGAAACAATAGAACAGATAAGACAAAAAGCCATTTTAAATCACATACCAATAATAATGGATGAAACATTGCAAGAAGTAGGTAAAATACTGCAAGAATTAAACCCAAAAACAATATTAGAGATAGGTACAGCAGTAGGATATTCAGCAATAAGATTTTCAAAATATCTATCAGAAGATGGTTATATAGATACTATTGAAAGAGATTCAGAAAGAGTAAAAGAAGCAAAACAAAATATAGCTAATCTAAACTTAGAAAATAAAATACATATATTTGAAGGTGATGCCCTAGAAATATTACCAAAACTAAATGGCCCTTATGATGTGGTTTTCATAGATGCAGCAAAAGGTAAATACCCAATATTCTTAAACGAAGCTTTACGAATGCTAAGAAATAATGGTATAATATTAGCAGATAATGTTTTATATAAAGGATACGTCATGAGTGATTATAACAAACATAAACAAAGAACAGCAGTGAGAGGACTTAGAGAATTTTTAAAAAATCTACAAGAAAATAAAAATTTATCTACTGAAATTTTAGAAACAGGAGATGGATTAGCAATAAGTAGAAAAATAAACTAAAGGGGTGATCCTATGGGAAATAAATCCTGGGAGCTAACAGAAGAAGAAAAAAGAAATCAAAAAATAAAATTAGAAGAAATATTTGGAAAAAAAAATGATTCTACAATAGAGGAAATAATAGAAGGATATAAAAAATTAGTGCAATCATTAGGAGGACCTTTCTTAGAATTCACAGAAAAATACAATGAAGCCTTACAAGTTGCTAAAAAATATGGATTTATTGAATCAAAATTAATCGCAAGGATTAAAGATTTTTCAAGTGCAAATAGTAATACAGAATGTAAAGAGCTAGATGATATGTTTGGTATGGAAATTGCAACTCCAACAGAAACTGAAAAAGAAACTTTAATTTTATTTAATGAACTAATCTTTCAGAACCATAAAAGCAAAATATGGAATAAATTAGAAGAACTAGGTGGATATTCTGCATATCATACTTCAGGAATAGTAAATATAGATAATGAAACAAATATAAAAGAAAAAATAATAGATATATTAGAAAACAAAACAAGTGAAGAATGGACATGTCCAAAAGATAAGCAGATAGAACCAGAAAATAGAAAAAGGGCAACTCCTTTTAGAAACTTAAAAGAAATTACAAAGCAACCAGTAAAATTAGATTTATTAGTTAAAACATTACAAAGAATGGTAAATACAATTACTTCAAGCAATTTAGAATATAATAAAATACCTATTATAGAATTTCATTTTTTAACACAAGAAAAGCAAAAAAATGCTATAATAGGAAAAGCTTCACATAATAATTATAAAAATCTAATTAAAGAACAACAAATACAAGAATTATTTGATAATGATAGATTATATAGAGGAATAAATGCACCATGGAAATTTGAAGCAAATGAAAATGGATTAAAACTACAAGATTTTTATGTTACACTTTTCCAAAATTGGCCATTTTTAGCAGATAGCATAAAAGTAAGACTAAATGAACAAAATGTAGAAAAAACGATAAAAAAAATTAATGAATGTGATAAACAACTAGCTTCACAATTTCCATTTCTTCGCAAATATATAAATGCAGATGAGAACGAATATAATGACCCATATAAACAAGCAGAACTATGGGGAAAATTAAAAGCACTAATTATGCATTATAGATTAGATTTTAATGGCAGTAAGAAATCGCTTGCAACAGAAATATTAAATGTAGAAAATGAAGGAGATAGATAAATGAAAAAACCAGAATTACTAGCACCAGCAGGTTCATTTGAAAAAGCAAAAGTAGCCTTTGAATATGGAGCAGATAGTGTATATTGTGGAACATCAAAGCTATCATTAAGGTCAAGAGTAGAAATAGATGATATAGAACTTAGAAAAATAATAGAATATGCTCATAGTATAAATAAAAAAGTATATGTAGCACTAAATATTTATGCAAGAGATGATATGTATGAGAATATAGTAGAACAAATAAAGATGCTAGACAAAGTAAAAGCAGATGGTATAATAGTATCAGATGGTGGAGTTTTAGAAACAATAAAAGAAGTAGCCCCAAATCTGCCAATACACATAAGTACACAAGCAAATACAGTAAGTTATCATACAAGCAAATTTTGGTATAATAATGGTGCAAAAAGAATAATCCTAGCACGAGAACTAAATAAAGAAGAAATAAAAGAAATTATAAAAAACAAACCAAAAGACTTAGAAATAGAAATATTTATACATGGAGCTATTTGTTATGGATATTCAGGAAGATGTCACTTAAGCGACTTTTTGGCAGGTCGAGGAGCAAACTTAGGAGATTGTGCACAAAGTTGCAGGTGGGCATATAATCTATACTTAGAAGAAAAAAACAATCCAGGAAATATGATGCCAGTAGAACAAGACGAACATGGAACATACATATTATCATCAAAAGATATGTGTTTAATAAAAGAATTACCAGAAGTAATAAAAATGGGAGTAGATAGTTTAAAAATAGAAGGAAGGCTAAAAACAGAATATTACCTAGCAACAGTAATCAACACATATAGAGCAGCTATAGATGACTATATATCAAACCCAGAAAAATATAATTTTGAAAAATACCTAAACGAACTAGAAAAAACAAAAACAAGGGGATTAACAACATTTTATTTTAATGATAAAAACAATAGAGATTTTCAAGAATATGAAGGAAAACAATATAATCCAAATTATGAATTTGGTGGTAAGGTGCAGGAATATAAAAAAGAAAAGAGTATAATAGAAATAAAGAACAGATTACAAATAGGCGATAACTTAGAATTAATAATACCAGAAAAGGTAGAGCCATTCAAATTCACAATTGATAAATTATGGGATGCTGAAACTGATGAAAAAATTGAATTTATAAATCCAGGAAAGGAAGGACAAAAGGTAAAATTACATATACCAATAGAAGCAAAAGAAAATTGGATTTTAAGAAGAAAAAAAACATAAAATAATCAGCAAATGAGCATCATATGAAAAAACAACAACAAATATGTTAAATAAAAAATTAAGAAAGGAAACTTATGTTAGAAAGAATTTATTTTAACACAGAAGACCAAATAGAACTAGTAGGTTTATTAGAAACACCTGATAAACCTACTAACAAAGTTATAATATCAATACATGGCATGCAAAGTAATTGTTTAAAACAAAGAGAAACAATACTATCAAACACAGTAGTAAATGCAGGAATAGCATATTTTGCATTTAACAATAGAGGAGCAGAAGTAATGACATATACCAAAAAAGTAACAGGCGATAAACAATTAAACGGTGGGGTAGTATATGAAGATGTGCTAGATGGATATTATGATATAAAAGCTGCTATAAATAAAATGTTAGAACTTGGATATACACAAATATATTTACAAGGGCACAGCTTAGGTTGCACTAAAATAGTTTATACCTATAATAAATTAAAAAATGAAAACAATGTAGCTAATATAAAAGGAATAATTCTATTATCATTAGTAGATATTCCTGATTGCCAAAAATACGATTTAGGAAGCAAATATGAACAAATACTACAATATGCAGAAGAAAAAGAAAGGCAAGGAAAATTAGAAGAACTAATGCCAGCAGAAAGTTTTGACCATCCAATAAGTGTAAAATCATATTTGAGATACTTTAAATACAACAAAGATATAGACTTTGCTAAATTTAACTGTATGGATTATGATTTTAAAGAACTAAACAATATAGAAATACCATTGTTTATGAGATGGGGAAATGTACATGAATTAGTAATACAAAACTTAGATGATCTAGTAAAATTTCTAAAATCAAAAATAAAGAATAATAAGCTAGATATAGGATATATAGATGGAGCAGACCATGGTTACACAGGCAAAGAAAAAGAACTTGTAAAAGAAATAATAAATTTTGTAAAACAATAAAGCCAAGGAGGAAAAAAATGACAGACAAATTAATAATAGTGGAATCACCAGCAAAAGCAAATACTATAAAGAAATTCTTAGGTGGTAATACAAAAGTTGTAGCATCAATGGGGCATATTAGGGATTTGCCAAAATCAAAACTAGGAATTGATGAAAAAACATTAGAACCACAATATATAAATATTAGGGGAAAAGGAGATTTAATAAAAAAACTAAAAAAAGATGCTAAAAACGCAAAAAAAGTATATCTTGCAACTGACCCTGACCGTGAAGGAGAAGCAATAGCATGGCATTTAGCAAATATTTTAGGCATAAACCCAAACGAAATATGCAGAGTAACATTTAATGAAATTACAAAAGAAGCAGTAAAAAATGCAATAAAAGAACCAAGAAAAATAGACATGGACTTAACAGATGCCCAGCAAGCAAGAAGAGTGTTAGATAGAATAGTAGGATATAAAATAAGTCCAGTATTATGGAAAAAAGTGCAAAAGGGATTATCAGCAGGAAGAGTACAATCAGTTGCAGTTAAACTAATTGTAGAAAGAGAAGAAGAAATAGAAAATTTCAAACCTGAAGAATATTGGAATATATATGCAAAATTAAAAGACCCAGAAAGCAAAAAAACTTTTCAAGCTAAATTATATGGAAAAAATGATAAAAAAATAGAAATACATTCAGAGTCAGAAGTAAACCAAATAGTAAGTGATATAGAAAAAGCAAAATATATAGTAGAAGAAGTAAAAAAAGGAGAAAAGAAAAGAAATCCAGCACCACCATTTACAACAAGTACAATGCAACAAGAAGCATCAAGAAAGCTAGGGTTTGCAATCAAAAAAACAATGTCTGTAGCACAAGGACTTTATGAAGGTATAAAAATACCAGAAAAAGGAACAGTAGGTCTAATTACTTATATGAGAACAGATTCAACAAGAATTTCAGAAGAAGCAAGAAAACTAGCAAAAGAATATATAGAAAAAGAGTATGGAGCCTCATATTATGAAAATAGATACTACAAAACAAAATCAGAAGCTC
The DNA here is from genome assembly GCA_944392385.1 of uncultured Clostridia bacterium. Taxonomy (GTDB): domain Bacteria; phylum Bacillota; class Clostridia; order TANB77; family CAG-508; genus UMGS1781. Next base: position 9,011 of record CALXWL010000033.1, read on the forward strand.
AAGACGCTCATGAAGCAATAAGACCAACATATATAGACTTATCACCAGAAAAGATAAAATCAAGTCTTACAACAGACCAATATAAACTATATAAACTAATATACAATAGATTTATAGCCAGCCAAATGTCAGCAGCAGTATATGACACAATTACAGTAAAAGTATTAGCAAATAATTACAATTTTAGAAGTAATGGTCAAACATTAAAATTTAAAGGATTTATGACATTATATGTAGAAACATTAGACTTTGAAGAAAAAGAAGAGTTTGAAACAATTCCTCCATTAATAGAAGGACAAGAACTAAAAAAAGAGGCAATAGAAACAAAACAAAGTTTCACAGAACCACCACCAAGATACACAGAGGCAAGCTTAGTAAAAACATTAGAAGAAAAAGGAATAGGAAGACCAAGTACTTATTCACCAATTATAACAACAATTCTAGCAAGAAGATATATAGAAAAATCACAAAAACAATTATACCCAACTGAACTAGGGAAAATAGTAAATAAACTATTAGTAGAAAACTTTACAGATGTAATAAATGTAAAATTTACAGCAGAAATGGAAGAAGAATTTGATAAAATTGCAGAAGGAAAAGAAGATTGGAAAAAAGTTATAAAAGAATTTTATGGTCCATTTGAACAAGTTGTAGAAAAAGTAGAAAAGGAATTAGAGCATGTCAAATTAGAATATGAAGTATCTGATGTACCATGCGAAAAATGTGGCAGGATGATGGTAATAAAATATGGTAAATATGGTAAATTCTTAGCATGTCCAGGATATCCAGAATGTAAAAACACAAAACCACTTGTTGAAACAATAGATGAACCATGTCCAAAATGTGGAGGAAAAATACAAATAAGAAAAACAAAGAGGAAAAGAAACTATTATATATGTGAAAACAATCCAGAAAAATGCGACTATATATCTTGGAATAAACCATCAAAAGAAAATCAGAAGAAATGAGAAACAGTACAAATTAAAACAGTAAATAAACATAATACAAACAAGAAAAGTGGCAGAGTTATGTAAGAATTGCTAAAATTGTTATTTTTACATGTGCTTTTTCTTGTTGTATTTGGAAGAACTTTATATATGGTTAATATAAAAGTGTTAATACATCTCCACATTCTTATTAGAGATGTATTAACGCTTTTATCTAAGCAAAGTAAACCAACTTTCAACAACATGTGCAAGCATATTACCAAGATTTAATTTTTTCACAGTATCATTAGCAACTAAGTTAACAGAGCCAAGAACTTCATCATTTAGGCTAAACACAACCTTTCCGACTATATCACCCTTATAAACAGGAGCCTCCAAAATTTCTGGTAAAGAAACTGTAGTAACAATATTAGCAGATTGCCCCTTAGGAATTAGGCTACCAGCATCACTTTCAAAAACTATTTCTAAACTATTTAAAGTACCTTTATTAACCAATATTTCTTTTGCCAAATCGCCCTTATTACTGTATTTTAAGTATTCAAAATTACTAAAACCATAATCTAACAATGTCTTAGCTTCAGCAAAACGAATGGAACTAGTATCAGCACGCATAACTACTGCTATTAAAGATAAATCATTTCTAGTAGCAGTTGCAGAAAGATTAAATAATGCTGTAGAAGTAGAACCAGTTTTTAATCCAGTACAACCTTCGTAATTTCGAAGTAATTTATTAGTATTAACAAGTTCAGATTCACCATTTCTCAAACTATCCATCCAAATAGTAGTGTAATTAGTAATAGAAGGATGATTTACCATAAGTTCTCTAGACATAATAGCTATATCATGTGCAGATGTAACATGACCATCTTCATCTAAACCATGACAATTTTTAAAAGTTGTATCATTCATACCAAGTTCTTTAGCACGTTTATTCATCTGTTCAACAAACAATTCTTGGCTACCAGAAAGATGTTCAGCCATTGCTACACAACAATCATTAGCAGAAACAACACAAATAGCTTTTAGCATTTCATTAACAGTTAATGTTTCGCTAGGGTCTAACCAAATTTGCGAACCACCCATAGAAGATGCTTCTTCAGAACATGAGACATTATCATCAAGAGAAATAATACCATTATCTAAAGCTTCCATAATAAGCAATAACGTCATAACCTTAGTAACGCTAGCAGGTCTTAATTTTTCATGACTATTATGTTCATAAAGAATAGTACCAGTAGACTGTTCCATAAGAATAGCACCACCACAAGTCAAATTAAGAAAATTTCCTTCCTTCTCACCGAAGCAAAGCAGATGTTGTAATTGCTTGTGGAGCAGAAGTATCAGACCAAACAAAAATACTATCTGTTGCAAAAATAGGTGAGCAATATGAGCAAATTAAAATAAAAACTAAAAGATATGTAAACTTTTTATTAAACATAAAATCCTCCATAAAATAATTTATTATTAATCTTATGAAGGATTTATGAATTTATGAAGAAATTTTAACAATACTTACATCTATACTATCAGGAGTATTTGAAAAATAAAGCTTAATATCAAATGAATTATCATTTCTAAACTTAAAATCACAAGAACCATAACTAACACAAGCATCCATGCCTTCCTCAACATAATATACAGGACCGCTATGTTCATGCCTTTCAACAACAGTTAGCCCAGAACCTGCTAAAACAGCATTATACAAAGTAGTACTTACCTGACACTTACCACCACCATAAGCCTGAATAGTATTTCCATCTGAATCAAAAGTATCAGCTTTTTCATATCCATCTTCTGGTTTTGCAGGACCAAGAGTATTACAAAAAGAAAAAGTTTCACCAGCCTTAACAATAGTTCCATTTAAAGAATTACAAGCAATAGTTATATTATTTTGCCTATCAGGATCTTTTTGAGAAATTTTTGTAGAAAATGCAGATAAAGGTTCTTCCTTTATTTGTGTAGAATTATCTACAGAACTATTCAAATTTGTTTCAGAATTAGTAGCTAAACGTTCAGTATTATAATCATTATTCTCATTAGCAGTGTTATTACTAGAAGCGTTATTATTAGAAGTACTACTACAACCAACTAAAAACATTAAAGAAATCATAAAAGCTAAAAAAATTTTCAATTAAAAAACCTCCAAAAAATTAAATTTATAAATAGTTTATCCAAAAATAAAATAAATATGAAATGCAAAAAAAATATTGACAACTAGCCGTTTTTCCTATATAATAATACAAGTTATGGAAAATCCCAAATGAAAGCAAATCGAGGGGAGGGAATATAAATGGCAGAAATTAAAGTAAATAATGGAAATATAGAAGATGCATTAAAAAGATTTAAAAGACAATGTGTTAGAAACGGTGTATTACAAGAGGTTAGAAAAAGAGAGCATTATGAAAAACCAAGTGTTAAGAGAAAGAAAAAATCAGAAGCAGCAAGAAAAAGAAAATTTTAAATTATATACATAAAATGGAAGTTAAATTATGCTTAACTTCTATTTTTTTTGCTAGAACTATTGCAAAAGAAAGTAGTATAACCTGAATTTTACAGTAAAATAATGGAAATACGCACTTAAACTAGTTGGTATAACTAAGTTTTAAGTGCGTA
>CALXWL010000034.1 GCA_944392385.1 uncultured Clostridia bacterium
TCGTGAATCAGAAAAAATTATTTTCTAATTCACGATTTTTTGAGAGTCATTTTCGACTACTTTTTCAGCAGCCTCTTTTTTAATCCTTCTTTTAATTTAGATCTCCTATTTGTTCTTTTCTTGCTGTTATATATTCTAATAATCCTAATGTCATACTTTCAACTTCCACTCTATATTGAATTTCACCTAGTTCATTAACAGAATACAATTTATCTAAGTGATCACATACTAAGTATGTTTCTCCTGTTTCTAAAGAGATTAAACCATATTTTTCATTTTGTTTTACAACGATTGTCTGCCCCATAGTTCCATCTAAGTCTGGTATTATTAATGTGTATAGTATTTTATTTGCTGAATCTGCTTGATAGCCTATTTCATCATATATTATTTGTGTGAGCATTGTACCATCTGCTTTCATGATTCCATATTTGTTATTATTTTTGACTTTATAAAGCATATTTTCATAATTTAATATTTCTAGTCCATCAAATCTTAGAGTTTGTTGGATAGTACCTGTATTTTTTATTATTCCGTATTGACCACTAGCGTTTGATACTATGTAGTTTGAATTATATTCATCAAAATATATGCTTGAATATCTTGTTCCTATTATTTCTTCAAAATTGGTATTTAATATACTATATGCTCCATTTCTACTTGCTATTATACAACCATATGCTAATGCTTTTTGGTTATTTTGGTCTGTTGCAATTGTATATCCACTTTCAGTTAATGCTTCCTGATATACTTGTGCTAGGTTTTCCATTGAGTTTATTCTCATTTCGTTATTTGTGCCAATTGTATAACTACTATTTAATGCTTGTATTAAATCTACCATCGCAATATATAATTTATTATTATATGTTACTATATTATAATTTAATGTATAATACTGATAATCTAGGTTTGTGCCTTCTTCATATTTATACATTATATTAGTTCCTAGTTCAAATCCTGATATTAAGTTACCATTTTTTATGTAACATTTTGTTGTGTCTACTCCATAGCTTTGATATTCACTATTATTATAATCATATCCTAAAAGTTCTGCTAAGTCTCTTAATGCTATATATCGATTTCCATTACTATCTTGAACTATTAATTCCTCTGTTATTGCTATTTGCTGCCCATTTATATATAATGTATCTTCTACTTTTTGATTTAAACCGTGCATATATCATTAATATTATTATTAATACCGTTAACATTATAGATATTACTAATAGACCTATAACTATTTTTTCCCTTTTCGTTGATTTAGTTTGTTCAGTCTGATTTTGATTTAATAAATCCATATTACCCCATCCCTTTCACAGGTATAAACTTGCAGATTTATGTCTCATATCCATATTGTTTATAGAATTCGTTTTTGAAATTTAATAGATTATCATTTTCTATTTCTATACGGATTCTTTCCATTAATTTTGTCAAAAATCTTAAATTATGTATTGATAGTAGTCTAATACCTAGTATTTCATTTGTTTTTACTAAATGTCTTATGTATGCTCTTGTATAATTCTTGCATGTATAGCAATCACATTGGTCATCTAATTTTCCCCAATCTCTTTCATGTGTCGCATTTCTTACAACTATTTTTCCATGTGATGTTAATGCTGTTCCATTTCTTGCTATTCTTGTTGGTAATACACAATCACACATATCAATTCCTCTTAAAACTGCTTCTATTAAATAATCTGGTGTTCCTACACCCATTAAATACCTTGGCTTGTCCTCTGGTAAAAAACCGAGTTGTAAATTGGAGTACATCGCACATCAATTCTTTGGGTTCTCCAACACTTAATCCACCTACTGCATATCCTGGGAAATTCATTTCTACTAAGTCTTTTGCAGATTTTTCTCTTAAGTCTTTGTACATTCCACCTTGTACTATTCCAAATAAGCCTTGTTTTTCTACGTTTTTATGTGCTTCTTTGCATCTTTTTGCCCATCTTGTAGTTCTTTCCATCGAATTTTTTGTGTATTCGTATTCTGCTGGATATTGTACGCATTCATCAAATGCCATTATTATATCAGCACCTAAATCGTTTTCTATTTCCATTACTTTTTCTGGTGATAGAAAATGTTTACTTCCATCTAAATGAGATTTGAATTCTACACCTTCTTCGCTTATTTTTCTTAAATCTCCTAAACTAAATACTTGAAAACCGCCACTATCTGTAAGTATTGCCCTGTCCCAATTCATAAACTTGTGCAGTCCTCCTGCCTCACGTATTAGTTTGCTTCCTGGTCTTAGATATAAATGGTATGTGTTTGATAATATTATTTGTGCTTTTACTTCTTCTTTTAATTCTTCTGGTGTCATTGACTTTACAGTGGCTTGAGTTCCTACTGGCATAAATACTGGTGTTTGAATATCACCATGAGGAGTATGAATGACTCCTCTTCTAGCTCCTGTTTGCTTACATATATGTTTTAGCTCATATGTTATTGCTTCCATTTTGGTTTGTTTTTCCTTTCTACTGTTTTAAGATTATCGTTGTACTGGTTCTTCTGGCGTTTCTGTTGGAGTTGTTTCTGGTGCTTGGGTTGAAGTTTCTGTTTCTGGTGTTTGTGTTGGTGTTTCTGGTGTTTCTGGTGTTTCTGTATTCTGTGTCTCTGTATTCTGTGTTTCCGTATTTTGTGTTTCTGTATTTTGTGTTTCTGTCTCTGGAGTTGTATTAGTATCAATCGTTTGTGTTGCAACTCCTCTTCTTACTATTTTACTTAATGGAGCATATGTATCTTCTGATAGTAGTTCTCTTGAAACTTCTTGACCATTTAATTTAACTATTCTATATGTTACACTTTTGCAACCTTGTAATCCCCATTGTGAAACTCTTTCTTTACCTGGTGCTAAACTACTGTCATTTTGATATACTACATTATATGGAGTATAACTTAATACTGTTGTTATTATTTCTACTTCATATTCTACTTCTTCTTTTATTCCAAAAATTTTTACTTCTGCTAAACCGCCACCTGATCTTGTTTTTATCATTATTGGATAATTTCTTGTGTTTTCAAATTTAAAATCTAGTGAGCCATATACAACTGTTGCATCTTTTCCTGGTTCAACGTATGTTGCTTGAAACATGTGGTTATGTCTTTCAACTATTTTTAGGTTTGCATATAACACAGCATCATATAATGTTGATGATACTTGGCATATTCCACCTGCAAGCATTGGAACTACTTTCCCTCCTGCAAATCCATTTGCATATCCATAGCCTTTTTCTACTGTTCTTTCTCCTAATGTTTCATTATATGAGAAAACTTCTCCTGGCATTACTACAACTCCATCTAGTTCGGCTAATGCTATTTTTACATTTTTTGATCTTGTTACATTAGTTTCATCATATTTAGTAGAAAATGATCCTAATAGGTCTGGGAATGCTTCTTCTCCTATTTCATTTGTAAGTGTTTCCGGTTCTGTAATTATTAAAGTTATAATATATTCTTCTTTTTCTTCACTTAATGTTTTTTTAGCTTTTTCTACATCAAAGTCTATTCCATTTTTGTGTGGTATTATTTCAAAAGGATCTGTTTTATATGATGCATTTTGTGGCTCTGTTTTTACTTCTTCATGTATTTTTTCTATATCTATTTCTGGACATTCTTTATATTCGGTTTGTAGTTCTATTTCCTTAATATTACCGTCTTTTATAGCATCTAGTATTTCTTGTTTTGCACTTTCTGAATTTATTACTATTCCATCAGTTCCTCTTTTTATTATTAGTTCATCTTCTTCAATATAATATGTGTTATCTATCATAGCATTTGGAAGTTTTGCATTAAATTCATTTAGAATATTAGTTAATAATTCTTCATTATATGTAATTTCTATATCTATGTTATTTTCTTTTATCATTGCTTCTAATATTTCAAAATTATTTTGAAATATATTTCCATCTCTACCAATTTTATATGCTTGTTCTACCGCTTTTTCTACATTATATTGTACTTCTATTTGTTCAGGAGTTATTGCATATGTTTCTTCATTAATTTTTAATAATATTTCCGTGTTTTTTTCTTGCTCAAATTTTTCCTGAAGCATTTTAATTGCTTCTTCTTCTGTTAGACCTTCTACTAATATGTTTCTGATAGAAATTTTATTTAATATTTTATTATTGTTGGAATTTATTAATGCAAATATTGTTGATAATATTGCTACGGCTATAAGTATTACTATAGCTATTGTTACTAATATGGCATATTTATGACTTTTTTTATTGGTTTTAACTTTTTTAAATTGAATTTGATTTTCTTCTTTTATATCTTGCTCAGTATTTGTTTTTTCTTGATTTGTATCATTATCATATTCTTTAACTTCGGTTTCATTTTTTTCTTCATCTTTATCAATTAGAGTTACTGCATTTGGATTTTTAAAACCTTCCATTTCTGTTTCTGTTTTTTCTTCTTGCTCAGGTTTTTCATTGTTTTTTATTGTTGATTCGTTTTTTTCATCATTTTCATTACTTTCTAAAACTTCTGCTTCTATATTTTCTTTGTTATCATCCATATGTTTTAACATCCTTTCATTTTTTATCTCTTTTTGTTTAATCTTATCATAAAATGTCGTTTTTTACAATACAAATTACAGAAATTTAGTAAGTATTAATTTTCTTTATTATAATATGTTATCATTGATTAAAAAATATCTCAAATATGGTTTTATTTAATGCTTTTGCTATCTTTTCCATAACTTCAATTGATGGATGTGCTCTAGAACCGTTTTCTAAATGGCATAAATAACCAGCAGATACACCGCATTTTTCAGATAATTCTTCTAATGTAAGTGACTGTTCTTTTCTTATATTTTTCAATTTATTATAATACATATTTACTCCTCCTTGTCTAATTAACAATGATAATATCATAAATCAATTTGACAAGTCAATACTTTTATGATATTTTTTTATAAAATTCGATATTTTTTTTTATTTACTACTAGACAATTTTCATTTTCTTTAGTATAATATTAAAAGATTATTGTAGAAATGAGGTATTTATTATGATAGGAGATATGATTGCAAAAATTAGAAAAGAAAAAAATATGACTAAAACAGAACTTGCTGAAATGACTGGCATCAATATTGGTCATTTAACACACATAGAAAAAGGAGAAAGAAATCCAAGCCATAAAGCATTACGTAATATCTGCAAGGCACTAGATGTTCCTTACCAACAATTAATGTATACATATGATAAAGAATTAAATGAAACACAAGAAAAATATGGATTAGTAGAACATATTGCTTATAATAAAGTTTTAGCAGTTGATAATTTGAATTCCTTCATTAATTGCCCATCTTCTGCTCCATCAGCATCTCTTGCTATCAAAGTTCCTGATGATGCTATGATAAACTCTTTTGATAAAGGCGATTATATTTTCATAGAACTTAATTCTCCTTTAGACAATAAAGATATTGGATTATTTAGCATTAATGATGAAATTGTAATTCGAAAATTCTTCTTAAAAAGAGGTAAATATACTTTAAAAGCAGATAATAAATCTTTCAAAGACATTGTGGTAACTGACTCTGACGAGTTTTACATTATTGGTAAAGTGTTGACATAATTTGCCAATTTGGATTATTTTTAATTTTTTTAAAAAATTTGTAAAAAATACTTGCATTATATATTTTTTAATAATATAATGTTTGTAGCAAAAGATAAATTATGAAAAAAGAGGTAAGAAAGATGGAATTATTAAAAAACATATTTTTTAATACAGATAAGTTAGTACAAAATTCAACTGTAAAAATTTCATACACAGGAAAATTTTTTGAAGATAACTCAGAAGAAGTATTTATTCATTATGGTTTTGGTGAAAATTGGGATAATTTATCTGAGGTGAAAATGGAAAAAACCGAATTAGGTTTTCAAACAGAAATAACTCTTTTAGAAAGTAATACTTTTAATTTCTGTTTTAGAAATGGAAAAAATGAGTGGGATAATAATAACGGTCAAAATTATATATTTGATTTAGAGTCTCCTTGTCTTGAATTAACTGTAAGTAATAATGTTTACGGTATGGATAAACCTAATAGATTAAGAAAAACTTATATCTGGAGTAAAAAAATAAGAATCGCTGTATATAAAATAATACGTTATATTCCAAAACTAATTACTGGAAATTATAAAAGAAAAGTTGAAGATAAATAAATTTAAGCCCCATTTGGGGCTTTTTTTTATGTTCTATATTACATATCCTCCATTTACTGATATAACTTGTCCTGTTGTAAATTCATCATCAATTAACCATTTTACGCATTTATATATATCAATAGGTTTTCCTATCTTTCCTAGTGGAGTTTGGTTTTTTATTTCTTTTTTTATCTTTTCATCTATGTGACTGTTCATTTCTGTATCTATAACTCCTGGTGCGATTGAGTTTACCCTTATATTTGATGGTCCTAGTTCTTTAGCCAAAGATTTTGTTAATGCATCCATGCCTGCTTTAGAAACAGAATATACTGTCTCACATGATGCTCCTACCATTCCCCATATCGAAGAAATATTTATAATGCAACCTGATTTTTTATGTAGCATATTAGGTAACACTTCTTGTGACATATAAAATGCTGACTTTAAATTGGTATTTATAATTTCATCCCAGTCATTCTCTGTTACATCTTGAAACATTTGTAATTTTGCAATTCCAGCATTATTAATAAGCACATCTATGCTTTCCCATTTTTCTATTGCAAAATTTACTAATTTTTTTACCTCTTCTCTTTTTGAAACATCTGCTTTATATATTTCTATTAGTATTCCTTCCTCTCTTAATTCATTTTGTATTTTCCTTGCTTGTTTTTCTGATTTATTATAATTTAAAATAACATTATAACCTTCTCTTGCTAGGTTCTCTACTATACATTTCCCAATTCCCCTTGAGCCACCTGTTACTATGACATTTTTCATATGATATTCCCTCCTTTTTTCAAATATTATCACTATTAAAAGGAAATGTCAATTTACACTATTTGTTTTATGTGATTTATATAATAATTATTTCCTTTTATATATATTTCTATTGCATCTATTCTTACATTTGCTTTTTCTAAATTTCTTATGTGTAAGTAATATTCTGCACTTTTTAGTATGTGCTTTAACTTTTTTTCTGTTACAGCTTCTGATGGCAAACCGTATTCTGTACTTGTTCTCGATTTTATTTCAATAAATACTATGTAATTTTTGTCTAAGGCTATTACATCTATTTCTCCTTGCCTACATATAAAGTTTCTTTCTAATATATTATATCCTTTTTCTTCTAAATATTTTACTGCAATATCTTCTCCTTTTATTCCTAAAATATGTCTTTGATACATCTATTTTAATCCTTCTTTTTATAATAATTTCCTGGCATACTTTCTATATAGCCTTCTAGTTCTAGCATTGTGAGTATTGCATTTAGCTCACTTATATTAATTCTAGTTTTTTTACTAATTTCATCTGCATTTAACGGTTCTTTGATTATTTGTTCATACACCTTTTGATATTCTTTTGGAACTTCTATTTGAAAAGTATCTTTTTGTTTTTCTATTTTCGGGACATTATCAAAATACTGTAATATATCTTGTATTCCTGTTACTAATATTGCTCCTCTTTTTAATAGTCTATTTGTTCCTATTCCTGATCTATCTTCCATTGTATGTGGTATGCAAAATATATGTCTTCCATATTCCTTAGCATAAGATGCTGTTATTCCTGTTCCGCTTCTTATTTTAGCTTCAATAATTAATATTCCGATTGATAATCCTGCTACTATTCTATTTCTATCTCTAAATCCTTGAGGAGATATTCCTACATCTTTGCTATATTCTGTTATAACTGCTCCTCCATTTGAAAGTATCTTTTCAAATATTTTTTTATCTGGAAAAATATGATTAAATCCTGAACCTAAAACTGCTATTGTTTTGCCTTTGGCTTCTATTGCTCCTATATGTGCACTGCTATCAATCCCTTTTGCCATTCCACTTACTATTGTGATTCCCGTATTGGCTAACTTTTTTGCAAAAGTTTGTGCTGTTTCTGCACCATAAGGCGTGCAACATCTTGAACCAATTATTGATAAACTATCTGTATTTAATATTTTTTCATCACCTAATACATACAACTTTTTAGGTGGATTTTTTGTTTGTCTTAACTTTTTAGGGTATAATTCATTTTCTATATTTATTTCTTTAATTTTCATATTACCTACTCCAATATTTCCTATCTATAGCTCTATATTGTATTGCCTCTGCAACATGTTTTACTTCAATATCTCTAGATGCTTCCAAATCTGCTATTGTTCTTGCTACTTTTAGTATTCTTCCATATGCTCTTGCACTTAATTTTAGTTTGTTAAATGCATTTTCTAATATTTGTTTTCCCTTTTCATCTAACTTACAGTATTTGTCTATTAATTTAGGTGTTAATTCTGAATTTGATAAAATTTTGATGTTTTTGTATCTTTCTAATTGTATTTTTCTTGCATTATCTACTCTTTTCTTTATTTCTTCTGATGTTTCTATTCTTTCTGTAGAATCTAGTTTTTCGTATTTTACTGGGTTTACTTCTATGCATATATCTATTCTATCTAAAAGTGGTCCACTTATTTTTCCCATGTATTTTGATATTGCTGTACTTGAACATGTGCATTCTTTTTCCTTTGAACCATAATATCCACATGGACAAGGATTCATACTTGCAGCAAACATAAAATTTGCTGGATATGTAAATGTACCATTTACTCTTGATACAGTAATTTGCCTATCTTCTAGAGGTCCTCTTAATACTTCTAATGTGCTTTTATTAAATTCTGTAAGCTCATCTAAAAACAGTACGCCATAATGTGCTAAACTAATTTCCCCGTGGTTTTGGAATTCTGCCTCCTCCAACTAAGGAAATACCTGAAACAGTGTGATGTGGTGCTCTAAATGGTCTTGTTGTAATAAGTGGTATATCTTGTTTTAAAGTTCCTGCTACACTATGTATTTTTGTTATTTCTAGTGCTTCATCAAAACTTAAATCTGGCAATATACTAGGTAATCTTCTTGCAAGCATTGTTTTACCGGGAACCAGGACTTCCGAATAAGTAGTAGGTTGTGTAGACCTGCAGCTGCAACTTCTAATGCTCTTTTTATATTTTCTTGTCCCTTTACTTCTGAAAAATCAAAATTATATTTTTGATTTGATTTAAAAAGTTCTTCTACATTTATCTTAGCAGGTGCTATATTTTTAGTTTTGTTTAGGAAGTCTATTACTTCAAGTAAGTTACTTGCAGGTAATATTTCTATTCCTGCAACAATTGCTGCCTCCTTAGCATTCTCTTCTGGTACTATTATCTGTTTTATTCCCAATCTTCTTGCTTCAATACACATTGGTAATATTCCATTTACCTTGTTTATTTTTCCATTTAGTGATAGCTCTCCTATAAATACTATCTTTTCAATATCTATATAATTTATAACTTCCATTGAGATTAAAATACCAATTGCAATTGGTAAATCATAACTTGAACCTTCTTTTTTTGTATCAGCTGGCGCTAAATTTACAACAATTTTTTTACTTTGAAATTCAACATTTGAATTCTTAATTGCAGTTTTAACTCTCTCTTTTGACTCTCTTACGCTCGTATCAGGAAGTCCGAACTACTTCCCATGATGGAAGACCGACTTGAAACATCTACTTGTACATCAACTAAATAACCATCTAGCCCATGTAAAGCCATACTTTTTACTATTGATAACATTAAAAAATTCCTCCTAAATTGAATTGATTTGTTTTGTTGAATTTTTTTAGACGATATGTCTTGAACTAAAATTTATTGATTATAAATTATAAACTATACTATATATACCACATCTTTTTGGTATTTGCAAGAAAAATATTTCGACAAATTTCGACAACAGTTTAAAATAAACAGCCTAACTTTAATAGCTAGGCCTAATTTTTTTATATATACTAATTTAACACTTCAACTTCAACATATCTTACACCCCATGCAAGAGCTTCTGCATGTGAATTCATATATATATCTATTCTATTTCCTTGGATTGCTCCACCTCTATCTTCTACTGTATATGTTATACCATTTATTACAACTTTTGTTCCAAATGCAAACGTACTTGGTGCTGCTATTGTATGGTTGGCTGTTGCTTTTGCTCCTGATGCTGTTATTCCGTTTGTTTTTCCACAACATTGCATACATGCACAATATGCTGTTACTTTATATACACCACTTTGTCCTGATACTCCTGATGTTCTTGAATATGAACCCCTTGATGTGATAATTGATTTTGTTTGAATTTGAACTATTTTATCAACTGGTTCTTTTATTACTTCTGATGATAATTCTTCTCTTAATATTTCCACATCATCTTTGTATGTTACTTTATAAGTTACTTTTCTTTCTCCATTTTGTCCAGATTGTATGATTGCATTTCTAGTTGTTGCTGAGCCATTAGAAACATCTTTGGTTATTGTTTCAAATGGTATTTCTTCTATAATAGTTTCTATTTTTTCTGTAATGTTTGTGTAATCATCTAAAATTTGCTCTTTATCTATTTGAGTTGATACATTTTCTGCTATTTTTACTGGTTCATTACCTTTTAATGTAATTACTATTTCATTTGTATTTGTTATTTCTGAATCTAAAGCAGGAGTTACTGTTTCATTTTCCTCTAAAACTATATGATTTTCTTCTAAGATATCGGCTATCTTTGTTTTTGCTGTTAATACTGTTATTTCATGGTTGTTTGAAAATTTTATATTTACATTTCTTAATTTAACATTTCCTGCTAATACTGATATGCCTAGTATTATTATAAATATTAAGCTAATAAAAATTATTTTTTTCATACTAGAAGATTTTAAATTATTCTTCATATATTAATATAATCCCTCCTCGGATCAACCTTTAATATTATACTATTATTTTACAATTTTGTCAAATTTTTGTAACATTTTTGTAATATTTCCATTAATATTATATGCTGCTTGTACCAAAATATGCCTACGGATTTAAGCTTTTCGTATGTTTTTTTCTACTTTTTTCGACATTTTTATCGTTCAATATTTGATCTGCTAAAAGCAGTAATGGTTACTATATAATGGTTTTTAATGTTATTATATAAACCATTATCCAGTAACCAGTAATGATAAATTTAATTCCGAATTGTTGCATTTATTTTATGTTTTGTGTTATAATTTGAATGTGATTAAATATAAATTTATAGGAGGTTTTTTATGGGTTGGGTTATTTTAGCTATTGTGGTTGTACTTGTTTTAATTATTATAAAATTATATAATGATTTAGTAGGTTTAAGACAAAAAGTGAAAAATGCTTGGAGTCAAATTGATGTACAATTACAAAGAAGATTTGATTTAATTCCTAATTTGGTAGAAACTGTTAAAGGTTATATGGAACATGAAAGTGATGTTTTAACTAAAGTTACAGACCTTAGAACTTCTTGGGCAAATGCTGATTCTGTTAAGGAAAAGTCTCAATTAGATAACGAACTTTCTGGTGCATTAAAAACAATTATGGCTGTTTCTGAAAATTATCCAGATTTGAAAGCAAATCAAAACTTTTCTCAATTGCAAGAAGAATTGCAAAATACCGAAAATAAAATATCTTTTTCTAGACAATTTTATAATGATATTACAACAAAATATAATATTAAATTAGAAGTTGTTCCTTCTAACATAATTGCTTCATTATTCCACTTTAAACCAGAAGAGCTTTTTGAAGCAGAAAATGAGGAAGCTAGAAAAAATGTTAAAGTTGATTTCGGAAAGTAAATTTTATAATTATCCCCCAGTATAACTGGGGGATTTTCATATCGGCCTATAAGGCCTTGATACTAGCTGGCACTGAAGTGCC
>CALXWL010000035.1 GCA_944392385.1 uncultured Clostridia bacterium
AACACCCACGAAATCTACCAAGAAAACGAACTATTAACCCTAAATGACGAACAAACAAAATCCGAAACAGAAAAAATCGAAGAAGACGAAACCCTAAAAGAATACTACCTAACCCCACAAGGCAAAGAAATACAACTAAACCAAGGTTTCTACCTAGTAATAGCCAGCATAACAGCAGCCATAATTGGTTTAATAATCTTAAAACACATTACTGTAAAAAGAAAAACAAAAAAAACAAAAAGCAACTAAATTGTAACTATATTTATAACAAATTTCTTTATAACACTTGCAAATTCTAGAAAAGTATAGTACAATATTATAGGTAAAAATTACCTTTTACTTAGCTTAAAAGAGGTATCCGGCTTTAAGTTCAGTTTAAGGCAAATATGTAGAAAAAGGAGGATAATATACATGACAAAGGAAACTAAACAAGAAATTATTAAGAATTTTGGTAGAGATGAAAAAGATACTGGTTCATCTGAAGTTCAAATTGCACTTTTAACACAAAGAATTAATGAATTGACTGAACATTTGAAAGTACACAAAAAAGATAATCATTCAAGACGTGGACTTTTACAAATGGTTGGTAAAAGAAGAAATTTGTTAAATTATTTAGCTAAAAATGATTTGCCAAAATACAGAGAAGTAGTTGAAAAATTAAATTTAAGAAAGTAATTGCAAAAGGCGGATTGCTATCCGCCTTGTTGTGCTATTTAGGGTAATCAAATTATGTAAAGTAGCTTGCAAAATGTGTTCAATTTAGTTTATTGAATATATTTTAGAGGTTACCTTCATAATCAGGTTATTCTAAATGATTTTGAGGGAGGAATTTTTTATGTTTAAAACTTATTCAATGGAATTAGCAGGTAGAACTCTTACAATAGAAACAGGAAAATTAGCAGAACTTGCAAATGCTAATGTGCTTGTAAGATATGGTGAAACAGTTGTTATGGTTAATGTAGTGGCATCTAAAGAACCAAGAGAAGGAATAGACTTTTTCCCATTATCTGTGGATTATGAAGAGAAAATGTATGCAGCTGGTAAAATACCAGGAGGTTTTACAAGAAGAGAGGGGAAAGCTTCTGATAAAGCAATACTTGTATCAAGAGCGATTGATAGACCTATAAGACCACTTTTCCCAAAAGATTTTAGAAATGATGTTGTAGTTACTGCAACTGTATTATCAGTAGAAATTGATAATTCACCAGAGGTGTGTGCAATGATTGGTACATCAGCAGCACTTGCTATATCTGATATACCTTTTGGAGGTCCTACAGCAGCTGTTAAAGTAGGTTATGTAGATGGAGAATTTGTAATAAATCCAACATTGGAACAAAGGAAAAAATCAGAATTAGATTTATTAGTAGCAGGTACAATGGATAAAATTGCTATGATAGAAGCTGGTGCAAAAGAGTTACCAGATGATAAAATGTTAGAAGCTATTAAAACAGGTCATGTGGAAATTAAAAGGGTTTGTGAATTCATTTCAAAAATAAAAGAGGAAATAGGAAAACCAAAGTTTGAATATAAATCTTTTGAAGTTGATCATGATATATATGAAGAAATAGAAACTAATTTCTATGATAGAATGTATAAAGATGTACAAGCTTTAGATAAAGAAACTCGTGATAAGAATATGGAAAAATTGGCTGAGGATGTTAAGGCATATTTTGTAGAAAAATATGGCGAGGAAAGAGCAGAAGAAATTAAAACAGATATAGCAGATAGCTTATATAAATTAGAAAAGAAATCAGTAAGAGCTATGATTTTAAATGAACATAAAAGACCAGATGGAAGAAAAATAGATGAAATAAGACCTCTTTCATGTGAAGTAGGAGTTTTACCAAGAACACATGGTAGTGCAATTTTTACAAGAGGACAAACACAAGTAATGACAATTGCAACATTAGGAATGACAACAGATGAACAAATGCTAGATGGTTTAGATGAAGAAGAAACAAAAAGATATATACACCAATACAATTTCCCTGGATATAGTGTTGGAGAAGCAAAGCCAGTTCGTGGACCTGGAAGAAGAGAAATAGGCCATGGTGCATTGGCAGAAAGAGCTTTAGTACCAGTAATTCCAAGTGAAGAGGAATTTCCATATACAATAAGAGTAGTATCAGAAGTATTAAGCTCAAATGGTTCTACTTCTCAAGCAAGTATATGTGGAAGTACATTAGCATTAATGGATGCAGGTGTTCCAATTAAAAATCCAGTAGCAGGTATATCAACTGGTTTAGTAACAGACATGGAAAATCCAGATAATTATATAATGCTTACAGATATACAAGGACTAGAGGATTTCTTTGGGGATATGGATTTTAAAGTTGGTGGAACAAAAAACGGAATAACAGCTATACAAGTTGATATAAAGGTTGATGGATTATCATACAAGATAATAGAAGAAGCTTTTAACAGAACAAGAAAGGCAAGACAATATATATTAGATGAAGTAATGCTAAAACAAATAGCTGAGCCAAGAAAAGAAGTTTCTAAATATGCACCTAAAATATTAACAATGAAGATAGATCCAGAAAAAATAAAAGATGTAATAGGTACAGGAGGAAAAGTAATTAATAAAATCATTGAAGAAACAGGTGTTAAAATAGATATTTCTGAAGAAGGAAATGTAGTAGTGTATTCAATAGATAAAGAAGCTGCTCAAAAAGCTCTAGATATAATAGAAAAAATAGTAAGAGAAATAGAAGTAGGAGAATATTACGATGGTGTAGTTACTAAATTAATGCCATTTGGAGCTTTTGTAGATATTGGTGGAGGTAAAGAAGGTTTAATTCATATCTCAAAAATATCAAAAGAAAGAGTAGAGAAAATAGAAGATGTATTATCAGTAGGAGATAGAGTAATAGTAAAAGTTTTAGATATAGATAAACAAGGAAAAATAAGCTTAAAGAAAATAGGGGAAGAGGCATAATTAGGTTATAATATTAAAATATTATATACAAAAGTAATGTATTAGTAGACATTTACCGTCTGCTAAATGTAAAAAAACATGAATTTTATTTTACAAATTTTTAAGGAGGAAATTTTATGAACATAACAATTTTAGGAAAAGATGTAACAGCAACAGAGGCAATAAAGGACTATGTAAATAAAAAAATGGATAGGATTGAAAAATATTTTGGAGAAAATTTTGATGTATCATTAACTTTAAGAACAGAAAGAAATGAACAAATTGCAGAAATGACAGTAAAAACACCAGCAGATACATATAGGGCAGTAACAGCTCATAACGATTTATATGCTTCAATTGATAAGGATTTAGATATAATAGAAGGCCAAGTTAGAAAAATGAAAACAAAAAAAGATAGAGCAAACAAAGAAGATTCAATCAAAAATTTACCTGTAGATACACATGAAGTTGAAACAGAAGGAGAAATTATAAAAACTCTATACTATGATTTAAAGCCAATGACTCCTGAAGATGCAGTGTTAAAACTACAAGAAAAACCAGCTGATAGATTTATAACATTTATAAATTCAGAAACAAGCAAAGTAAATGTATTATTTAAGCTAAAAGATAATAAGAATTTTGGAATAGTTGAACCAGACGTGTAATGGGCAAAAGACTGCCCCACAAGTGAATAATGAATAGTAAATAGTGAATAATCCTATTTACTGTTCAATTATTTTATAAAATGATTTGAAAGGAATGTCTGTAAAAATGGAAGAAATAAAACAAATTATAAATAAATGTGTATGCATATATAATTGTTCTATTAAAAATGTTATACTATTTGGTTCTAGAGCTAGAAGTGATTATAAAAAAGATAGTGATTATGATATATTAGTAGTAATAAATGAAGAGATAGAAAATGAACAAAAAATTGCTTTGTCTTGTGTAATTACTAGAGAATTAGCCGAAAATTGGATTAATGCAGATATAATTGTAAAATCAAATAATGAGTTAGCATTATATGAAAATTGTTTAGGTAGTGTAATTAGAACAGCCTTGAAAGAAGGTGTAGTAGTATAATGAATTTTGAAGATGAATGGATAAAGTATTCGAAAATGGATTTAGCTGTTGCCAAAAGGGAATTATATGTAGATGATGATGAAAATGCAATATTGACACCAATTATTTGTTTCCATGCACAGCAGGCAGTAGAAAAAATTCTAAAGGCTTTTTTAGTAAAGAATAACATAGAATTTAACAAGATTCATAATTTGGAAACTCTACGAAAATTGAGTAGCACAGTTGACAATGAGTTTAATAATATAGATTTTGGAAATTTGAATTATTATGGAGTAGCAACAAGATATCCTGATGGAATTATGGAAATGCCATCTGTAAAGGTAACTAAAGAATTGTATGAAAAAGCAAAGGAAATAGTGGATTTTACTTTAAAAAAGATGAATAAATAATTTGTTTTTTGGAGGAATTTTTATGTATTGGAATGAGAATGTTGTTCAAAAATTAGAATGGAATGGAGAAATTAGTAATCTTGAGGAGAAACAGAAAATTGCTGAAAAAATTGCTAGAATTGCAAAAGATGGTGATGTTATTGGTGTTGGCTCAGGTTCAACTTCATTTTTAGCTATTCAGGCAATTGCGAAAAGAATGAAAGAGGAAAATTTAAGTATTAGAGCAATACCAACATCAAGAGAACTTGGCATGGTATGTAATTATTTAAAGATACCTGTAGAAACATTAGTAACTGCAAAACCAGATTGGTGTTTTGATGGTGCAGATGAAGTAACTCCTGAAAAGTGGCTAGTAAAAGGTAGAGGTGCAGCAATGTTTAGAGAAAAATTAATAATTGCAAATTCTAAAAAGAGCTACATTTTAGTAGATAGTAGTAAATTTGTACAAAAACCATGTGAAAAATTCCCAATACCTATTGAAGTATTCCCAGATGCATTATATGCAGTAAAAGAAAAGTTGTTTGACTTAGGAGCTACTACTGCAGAACTACGCCTTGCAAAAAAGAAAGATGGTCCAGTAATAACAGAAAACGGAAATTTAATTGTAGATGCAAAATTTGAAAATATAGATGAAACATTTGAAACTAAGTTAAAAAATATTGTAGGTGTAATTGAAACAGGTTTATTTATTGGATATGATGTAGAAATAATAAGTTAAATAATGTAGTAAGAAGTGATACATTATTTTTAAATCAAATTTTCAAAATCTGCAGGAATTTTGGCAGTAAATTCCAATTTTTGTTTAGTAATAGGATGTATAAATTTAATTTTATAGGCATGCAATGCTTGGCGATTAATTATAGTAGAAGGTGAACTATATAATGTATCACCTAATAATGGATGTCCAATATATGCCATATGTACACGAATTTGATGTGTTCTTCCTGTTTCTAAAGTGCATTTTACAACAGAGTAGTTGGCATAAGTTTTAATTATTTCATAATGTGTAATTGCTGTATCTCCCGCTTCTGAAACACATCTTTCTATTATGCTATTTTCTTTTCGAGCAATTGGGGCATTTATAGTACCAAATTTATTATCAAAAATTCCATCACAAATAGCTATATATTCTTTTACAAATTGTTTAGTTTTCATTTGCCTTACTAAACATTCTTGAATATACTCATTTTTTGCAAAAACAATCAAACCAGAAGTATCTTTATCAAGCCTATTTACAGGACGTATTTTTTTATGCAATCTTATCTTATCAAAATAAAAACGAACTCCATTTGATAAACTATCAGTATAATGTTCCATAGAAGGATGAACTGGTATGCCTGTTGGCTTATTGATTATAAGCAAAGTATCATCTTCATAAACTATATCTAAAGGTATTGCATTTGGAACTATATTAGAATTATTCTCAATAAAGTCTATAAAAATAGATATATTATCTCCAACATTTAACCCCATATTTACAAAAGCAAAATTACCGTTAACAAATATTTTTCGATTGTTTTTTAATTTAATAAGTAATCTATCTGAAATCTGGAAATATGTTTTTAACAGTTCTTTTAAATTCATATAATTATCAGTTTTTTTAACTTTATATTCAAGTATCATAAAAATAACCTCTATAAAATGATAACACAAATATTTAAAAAAGCAAGAGCTTTACAATAAGTAGAATATAATGGTATAATCTATATGTGACAAATATAAGTCATATATAACAAATATTAAAGAGAGGGTTTAAATATGGAAATAAACAAAGAACAATTTCTAAAAGTATTAAACAAACAATATCCGAATATTGAAAAAGTTTCAGAAGAAATAATAAATTTGCAAGCCATACTAAACTTACCAAAAGGAACAGAACTATTTTTAAGTGATATTCATGGAGAATATGGTTCATTTTCACACATTTTAAATAATGGTTCAGGCATTATAAGAAGCAAAATAGAATCAATATTCAAAAATCAAATAACAGAACATGAAAGAAGAGCATTAGCAACTCTAATATATTATCCAGAAGAAAAGTTAAACATAGTAAAATCGCAGGTTGAGGACTTAAATGAATGGTATAGTATAACTTTATATAGACTTACAGAAGTAGCAGTTGAAGTAAGCTCAAAATATACAAGATCAAAAGTTAGAAAGGCAATGCCTAAGGGATTTGATTATATTATTGATGAATTATTACATCTACAAAGTTCAGGACCAGATAAAGAAAAGTATTACAAACAAATAATAAATTCTATTATAGAACTAGATAGAGCAGATGAATTTATATTTGCAATTTCAAACCTAATAAAAAGAATGGCAATAGATCATTTGCATGTTGTAGGAGATATATTTGATAGAGGGTCAGAGGCAAAAAAGGTATTAAATACTTTAATGGATTTCCACAGCATAGATATAGAATGGGGAAATCATGACATATTATGGATGGGAGCTGCATGTGGTAATGAAGCATGTATAGCAAATGTAGTAAGAATTTGCAGTAGATATGATAATACAGATACATTAGAAGATGGTTATGGTATAAATATAAGGCCACTCGCAACATTTGCTCTAGAAACATATAAAGATGACCCTTGCACTACATTTAAACCAAAAGTATTTGATTATAAACGTTATTTAAAAAGAGATGAAGGAACAATATCAAAAATACATAAAGCAATTTCAATAATTCAATTTAAAGTAGAAGGTGGATTTATAAAAAAACATCCAGAATACAATATGGAAGATAGACTATTATTAGAACATGTAGATTATGAAAAAGGTACAGTTGAAATAGCAGGAAAAACATATGAGCTAAACGATAAGAATTTTCCTACTATTAATCCAAAAGATCCATATAGGTTAACAGAAGAGGAAAGAGAAATAATGTATAGACTAAAAGAGTCATTTAAAAACAGCGAATCATTACAAAAACATATAAACTTTCTATTTTCAAAAGGTAGTTTATATAAGTGCTTTAATTCAAACTTATTGTTCCATGGCTGTATTCCAATGGACGAAAATGGAGAATTTTCAGAGATTGAATTTTATGACCATAAATTATCAGGAAAAGCATATTTAGATTATATAGAAAGTTTAATAAATAAAGCATATATTGAAAGAGACAATCGTAAAAAAGATAAAAATGCTAGAGATTTAATGTGGTATTTATGGTGTGGAGCAAAATCACCTTTATTTGGGAAAGAAAAAGCCGCAACATTTGAAAGATATTTCCTAAAAGATGATGAAGTAAGAAAAGAACCAAAAAATCCATATTATACATTAGTTCAAAAAGAGGAAATATGTGATAAAATTTTTAATGAGTTTGGTCTAGATGAGAAAAATTCTCACATAATAAATGGACATATACCAGTAAAAGAAAAAGATGGAGAAAGCCCAATAAAAGCAAATGGTAAACTACTGGTAATAGATGGAGGATTTGCCAAAAGCTACAGAAAAGAAACAGGAAGAGCAGGTTATACATTAACATATAACTCATATGGATTAATATTAGCAGCAAATGAACCATTTGATTCAAAGATGAAAGCAATAAGAGAAGAACAAGATATTAAATATGATATAATGGTAAATGAAAAAGTAATGGAAAGAAAAAGTGTAGCAGATACGGATGTTGGTAAGAGTATTCAAAAAGAAATTGATGGACTTAAAATGCTGTTAGAAGCTTATAGGAGTGGAAAGATAAAGGAAATAATATAGCAATTTTTTGTTACTATTTAGACTAAAAACAATAAGTTGTAAGTAATTATAAAATTAATCTAGTGAACACAACCAGTAAAGGAAAGAGTGGTAGAAATGAAAAATAATAAATTTATTCGATTATTATCTTGGATTTTAATATTAGTATTTGTTAGTACAGGTATTGTATTTGCTACAAAAATCATAATAAATAAAATTAATAATGCAAAACTTAACCCTAATTTTTCTGGCACCATTGGAAATGTTAATGAAAATAATGTTTGGGTTGGAACATTTCAACTTGCATGGAATGAATTAATTAAATATCTAAATATGCCAATTGAATTTGACGATGGTACATCTTTGCTCGCTGAGAGCTTAAATAAACAAAATTTTACAAAAGATATGTTAAATGAAAATGATTATTATATTAGACAAGGTAAAATAGAATCTAGTTTAAAAGAACAAATTGAAAAAGATTTAAAAAGTAAATTTAACACCAATAGTGAAGTTTTAGATAATATTAATTGGAATACAGGAGATAACGAATATCTAATATATTCAATTTTAAAAAAGAAATTTACATTTGAAACTCCATTCATAGAAAGAATATCTGAACCTTTTGGAAATTCTAAGCAAAAAGTAAAGTATTTTGGATTAGATGCTACTACCATCGAAGAAACATTTAAACAAGTAACTGTTCTATTTTATAATTCAGAAACAGATTTTGCTATAAAAATAGATACAATTGAAGGTGAAGAAGTTATTTTATATAGAACAGAAAATATTAAAAATTTTGAAGATAGTTATATCGAATTAGAAAATAAAACTAATTCTTTTACTGGAAGAAAAACAATGATACGAGAAAAAGATGAATTAAAAATACCTTTTATAAAAGTAAATGCAATTATTAATTATGATGAATTATGTAATAGAATTATAAAAAATACTGAGCAATATTATATAAAATATGCTATTCAAACAGTTGATTTTGAATTAAATAATTATGGCGGAAATTTGACTAGTGAGGCTTATATAGAGTTTTATATGACTATCTCAGATGATGAGCCAAGATATTTTAATTTTGATGATACATTTATCTTATATCTAAAAGAAACAGAAAAAGAAAAACCTTATTTTGCACTACTTGTTAATAACACTGATGTGCTTGTAAAAGATTAATTATTTTTATAAGGTGATGGCTATGTTAAATTTGGTAATTGCAGATGACAATGTTTTAATTATATGTTACTTCAACACCAAAAGAAAAAAGAATAAAACAAGAAGCATTAGCAGTATAAAAAATATACTTAAGAAAAATGTAATAAAATCATGCATAGAGCGAAGCGGAATGTTATTTTATTATATTTTTCTTAAGTGAATTCAATATACTACAATTTTTTTATAAAAATTTGTTTCATATCATTGACATATATACACATTTTTTTGATTTTTTTTAAAATAATATTGATTTTTTTTAAAAAAAGGTATACAATATTAGCAGTCGACACGGTCGACTGCTAATTACTTTTAAGGAGGGGTAATTATGAATAGTCAGAAGTTAACACAAAAATCGATAGAAGCTATACAAAAAGCACAGAGTTTAGCTGTGGAAAATGAAAATAGTCAAATAGACCAAGAGCATTTGTTATATGCTTTACTAATACAAGATGGTAGTTTAATTAAAGAGTTACTAAAGAAAATGAATGTAAGAGAAGAGTTTGAAGAAGAAATAAAAAGAGAAATAAGTAAAAAACCTAGAATGCATTCAAATGCAAGACAAATGGATCAAGTATATATCGCAAGAGATGTGGATGAGGCATTAACAGAGGCTGAAAATATAGCAGAAAAGATGAAAGATGAATATGTTTCAGTTGAACATATTATGCTTGGTTTATTGGATAAAGCCAATTCAAATTTAAAATCTTTATTTAGAACTTTTAATATAGATAAAAATTCGTTTTTAAAAGTTCTATCAGATGTTAGGGGAGGACAAAGAGTGACAAGTGATAATCCAGAAGAAACATATGATGCTCTAAAAAAATATGGTACTGACCTAGTAGAAATGGCAAGAAAACAAAAATTAGATCCAGTAATTGGTAGAGATGATGAAATAAGAAATGTAATTAGAATACTTTCAAGAAAAACAAAAAATAATCCTTGTTTAATAGGTGAACCTGGTGTTGGTAAAACAGCAATTGCAGAGGGGTTAGCTCTAAGAATTGTAAGAGGAGATGTTCCAGAAGGTTTAAAAAATTGTACAATATTTTCTCTAGATATGGGCGCTTTAGTTGCAGGTGCTAAATATAGAGGAGAGTTCGAAGAAAGATTAAAAGCAGTATTGCAGGAAGTAAAGAAGAGTGAGGGCAGAATAATTTTATTTATAGATGAACTTCATACAATAGTAGGTGCGGGTAAAACAGATGGTGCAATGGATGCAGGTAATTTATTAAAACCAATGCTTGCAAGAGGCGAATTACACTGCATAGGTGCAACAACATTAAATGAATATAGGCAATATATAGAAAAAGACCCAGCTCTAGAAAGACGTTTCCAACATGTTTTAGTAGATGAGCCATCAGTTGAAGATACAATTTCGATTTTAAGAGGATTAAAAGAAAGATATGAAGTATATCATGGTGTTGAAATAAGTGATAATGCTATAATTGCAGCAGCAACTTTATCACAT
>CALXWL010000036.1 GCA_944392385.1 uncultured Clostridia bacterium
GGTGACAATGATAGTGAGGATACACCTGTTCCCATACCGAACACAGAAGTTAAGCTCACAAATGCTGAAAATACTTGCGAGTTACCTTGCTGGGAAGATAAGTAGTTGCCAGATTTTTTATATAAAAGATATTCCCCAATAGCTCAGTCGGTAGAGCGCTCGGCTGTTAACCGATAGGTCGTTGGTTCAAGTCCAACTTGGGGAGCCAAACTAACCAGCAAATCTTAAATTTGCTGGTTTTTTCTCGTTGAACCTATTTACAAATTTTGCTTTTTAGTATATAATTATTAGGAATTTTAAGGAGGAAAATGCTTATGGAAGAGATGTTAGACGAAAACCATTTAATAAAGATAAGGAAAGAAAAGTTAGAAGAATTAAAAAAGCAAGGGAAAAATCCATTTGAAATTACAAAATATAATAGAACACATACAAGTGAAGACGTAAAAAATAACTTTGATAAATTAGAAGGAAAAGATGTTTCAATTGCAGGAAGAATTATAGCAAAAAGAATAATGGGAAAAGCTTCTTTTTGCCATATTCAAGATATGCAAGGAAAAATTCAAAGTTATGTAAGTATAAACGACTTAGGAGAAGAAAATTATTCAGAGTTTAAAACATATGATATTGGTGATATCATAGGAATTACAGGTTTCGTATTTAAAACAAGAACAGAGGAAATTTCGGTTCATGCTAAGAAAGTGGTTTTACTTACAAAATCTCTAAGACCATTACCAGAAAAATTTCATGGTTTAAAAGATACAGAATTAAGATATAGACAAAGATATGTAGATTTAATAATGAATCCAGAAGTAAAGGAAACATTTTTAATAAGAACAAAGATAATAAAAGAAATAAGAAGAATATTAGATAGCAAGGGATATATAGAGGTAGATACACCAATATTAAATACAATAGCAGGTGGAGCAGCAGCAAGACCATTTATAACACATCATAATACATTAGATATGGATATGTACTTAAGAATAGCAAATGAATTATATCTAAAAAGACTTATTGTAGGTGGGTTTGATAAAGTATATGAAATGGGCAGAATGTTTAGAAATGAAGGAATATCCATAAAACACAATCCAGAATTTACAAACATAGAATTATACTCAGCATATGAAGATTATAACGACATGATGAATATAACAGAAGAAATAATTAGTACAGTAGCACAAAATGTGTTAGGAACAACAAAAATAACATATCAAGGAACACCAATAGATTTAACACCAGGCTGGAAAAGAATAACAATGATAGATAGTATAAAAGAAGTAACAGGAATAGACTTTAATACTATAAATTCAGATGAAGAAGCATGTGAAGTAATAAGAAAATTAGGAATAGATTTCGAAGGCAAAATAACAAGAGGAGAAGCAATAAACCTAGTTTTTGAAGAAAAAGTTGAAGAAACACTAATACAACCTACATTTATATATGACTATCCAATAGAAATATGCCCATTAACAAAGAAAAAACCATCAGATCCAAGACTTACAGAAAGATTTGAAATCTTTATTGGTGGACGTGAATACGGAAATGCATACTCAGAATTAAATGATCCAATAGACCAATATGAAAGATTTTTAGATCAAGTAAGACAAAAAAATGAAGGTAATGAAGAAGCTAATGATATGGATGAAGATTTTGTACAAGCATTAGAATATGGAATGCCACCAACAGGAGGCTTAGGAATAGGAGTTGATAGATTAATAATGCTATTAACAGATAGTGCTTCTATAAGAGATGTACTATTATTCCCAACAATGAAACCACTTAATAACATTTAAAAACATTGAAAAATAATATAGGAAATTTTATAAAATATTAATTTGTCCTATTATTATGAAACCTTAAAAACCTATAAAAACTAGGGAGGTAAAAATGATTTTAGAAAACAAATTAAATATTACTGATCAAGCACAATTAGCAAGAGAAGAAGAAAAAATTAGTAAAATACGTGCAAAAGAAATGTTTGAAACAGGATATTTGAACACATTAGAACCAGGAACATTTGAAGCTTTAAGGAAAATTCATGAATTCTTATTTAAAGATATATATGAATTTGCAGGAAAGCTAAGAAATGTAAATATTGCAAAAGGGAATTTTAGATTTACACCTCTTGTTTATCTCAATGAATCTATTAAAAATATTGAAAAAATGCCACAGTCAACTTATGAAGAAATAATAGAAAAATATGTAGAAATGAATATTGCACATCCATTTAGAGAAGGAAATGGAAGAAGTACAAGAATTTGGCTTGATTTAATTTTAAAAAAAGAGTTGAATTTAGTAGTCAACTGGAGTAAAGTTGATAAAACAGATTACTTACTTGCAATGGAACGTAGTCCTATAAAGGACACAGAAATTAAAGAATTATTAAAACAAAGTTTGACGAATAAGGTAAATGATAGAGAAGTCTATATGAAAGGTATAGACAATAGTTACTTATATGAAGGTTATTTAGCATTTAAAATTGATGAGTTGTAAATTATTCAAAATTTATAAAATACAAAAAAAATAATAAAACTAACAAATAAAAACTATTTAATGAAACCTATTAATTAAAATGAAAGGAAGAAGTTATGTTTAATTTTGATAGAAAAACATTGTACATAATATTAGGTGCAATGGTATTAATGAGTGTATTTCTGGGGCAAAGAAGTATAGAAGGAATAGTGTTAGCTTTGCCAGGTGTTATAGTAGCAATGACATTTCACGAATTTGCACATGCATGGGTTGCAACAAAATTAGGAGATGACACACCAAGGCTTCAAGGAAGATTAAACCTAAACCCAATGAGCCACATAGACCCAATAGGACTAATATGTTTAACACTACTAGGATTTGGTTGGGGAAAACCAGTACAAATAAACCCAAGAAACTTTGATGGAAAATATTCTCTTTCAAAAGCAGAAGCAATGGTAGCAGCAGCAGGACCAATAATGAATTTTATAATAGCATTTATATTCTTAATAATATATGGAATATTTGTGTTAACAATAAAAACATATACAGCAACAACAGATATAATAATAAGCATTTTAATATCTATAATATCAGTAAATATAGGACTAGGAGTATTCAACCTAATTCCAATATATCCATTAGATGGTTCAAAAGTACTAAGTCATTTTCTACCGTATAGAGCAAGAGAATGGATGATGAATAATCAACTAATACTTACAATAATAGTATTTTTCATAGTATTCTATACAGATATAATGGGATATATATCATTACATATAATGAATGGAATGATATGGGTAGTAAATTGGATAATAGGATTATTTGTTTAGACAAAACCAGATGTGAAAAACATCTGGCTATTTTTTTAGTTACCATTCAGACTAAATAATAGCACTTTGTAGCCCAACGCAGGAGTTTAATATTTATTTTTGATCGAAGACCCCCGAAAAGCTTCGTAGGCGTCTCAAACGTGGGTTCGATAAAAAATAAATATTAAACTCCGACGAGATTGGGCGGATTTTAGGGTACTAACTCTGAATGGTAACTTTTTTAAAAAAAGAATAAAAAATATATATTGACAAAAAAATGAGTATAATATAGAATAGAAAAAGAAAATGGACAAGGAGATAAAAATTGGAAAAAGAAAAATTTATTTCAAAATTGAATATAAAAGATTATAATAATCAATTAGAAAAAATTTTATCTAAAAAAACTTTTTCAGAAAACACAAAAAATGTATTACTAAGCATGTTATATAAAATAGAAAATGCATATGATGACTATAGTTTAGTAAATGGCGATACAAAAACTAAAAAAGAAACATTAGAAGAAATACTTGAAATAATCGAAAAAGACTGCGATGCAATAGAATTTATAAAAACAAATAAAAGTAAAAGTATTCCAGAACAGAAAAAAATAATAACATACTTAAATGCAAGAAAAATGTTATATGAAATATATCAAATAAAACAAGAAAAATTTAAAATACCAGAAGGATATAACATTATAAAAAAAGCTTTAGAATATAGCTTAAACCAAGGATATAGCATAGCCTCTAGCGAGGTTATTAGAGACTTTGATGGGTGGTCATGGAATATAGTAGTAGAAGATATAGAAAATTTGTATTCAAACCTAATATATCAAACACTAAAAATACTTGTAGGTCATGAATTTTTAGATAAATGGCAAAAAAATAAAGATCAAGACTATATTATAAATTTAACAGATACATTGGAACAAAAATATAAATCAAAATTAGCAGAACAGCTATTTAAGGTTATAAATCAAATAGCAATACTAAATATAATAAAAGATGATGCAAAAGAAAAAGAAAGACTAATACAAATCGAAAAAAATTTACAAACCGAATTCAACAAATTAGATAATAAAAAAGAATATGTAGAAACACTTGGAAAACAAAAAAAAGTAATAGTAGAAAAAATAAAGAAAATAGATAATATAATAAATAATGATATAAAATTAAAAGAAGAATTCATAGCAAGAAATGAACTATTAGATATGAATCATAGAATATTTAGTTTAAGCGATTTTGTAGAAGTGCTAGAAAAAGAAAGAGAGGAATTAATAAAACAATTAAATACATGCAGTAAAAAAATGGAGCCATTAAACTATATAAGAAACAAAACAGAAATAGAAACAAAACTACAACTTATAAAAGAAATAAACTTGAAAAATATAAATAATAAGATATATAATATCAAAGTAAAAGAATTAATAGAACTAGTATTAAAAGCAATAAAAATACAAATAGAAAATACAGAAGAAAAAGAAACAACAGTTAAACTAATATATAAAATTAGATATTATAGCTTAATATACGTAGAAAAGGATAAGCAAATAAAAGACATAATAAACATAAATAATATACAAAGATTTGTCATAACAAAAGCATGCAAGCAAAAGGCAATAACAATCTTTAGTAGAAACATAAAAGAAAATTATGAAATTATAAAAAATATATTGCAGACAGATATAATAGAACTAGAAAAGATGTACTTCAAATTCATACAAAAAGAAGATAAAATCATATTAGAAATATATGATGAAGAAAATATCTATAAAACAGTAGAATTTACTAAAATAGAAGAACTAAATGTTAAACAAAACAAGAAAATAAAAGTCTTTATTTAGATAAAAAGAGAGGAATGATATTTATGAATATTACGTTTTTAGGAGCGACAAAAACAGTTACTGGTTCAAACTTCTTATTAGAAGGTGCTGGCAAAAAAATAATAATAGACTGTGGTTTATATCAAGGAAAAGCAAAAGAAGAAAGAGAAAACTATGCAGACTTTCCATTTAATGTAAACGAAATAGATTACATGTTATTAACACATGCACATATAGATCACTCAGGAAGAATACCCAAGCTATATGTAGATGGATATAGAGGACCAATTTTTGCAACAAAAGCAACATGTGATTTATGTGCAATAATGCTTCCAGATAGTGGGCATATTCAAGAAATGGAGAATGTATGGCAAAACAAAAAAAGAACAAGAGTAGGAAAAGAACCACTTCCACCATTATATACTGCACAAGATGCAATAAATTGTTTAGAAATATTCAAACCAGTATCATATGATGAAATAATTGAATTAGATGAAAATATAAGTGTAAGATTCAATGATGCAGGACACATGTTAGGTTCAAGTATTATAGAAGTATGGGTAAAAGAAGATGGGAAAACAAAAAAAATCGTATTCACAGGAGATTTAGGTAATAACGACATACCACTATTAGACTCACCAACAATGATAGAAACAGCAGACTATTTAGTAATGGAATCAACATATGGAGGCAGGCTTCATAATAGAAATGATGATAAAGCAGAACTTTTCTTAACCATAGTAGCAGAAACATTAGATAAAGGCGGGAATGTAATAATCCCATCATTTGCAGTAGGAAGAACACAAGAAATCTTATATGAACTAGATAAACTAAAAGAACAAAGAACAGATAAAGAATTTTTAGAAAAATATGAAAAATTAATGAAAGTACCAGTATATGTAGATAGTCCACTTGCAATATCTGCAACAGAAGTATTTAAACAAAACATGAATTTATTTGAAGAAGAAGTGCAAGAAAGAATAAAAAGAGGAGATAATCCACTTGAATTCCCAGGATTACAATTTACTAGAACTGCAGAAGAATCAAGGGCATTAAATAACGATACACACCCACATATTATAATATCAGCAAGTGGAATGTGTGAAGTTGGACGTATAAAACATCATTTAAAACACAATTTGTGGAATCCAAATAATACCATACTTTTTGTAGGTTACCAAGCACCAGGAACATTAGGAGCAAAAATCGTATCAGGAGAAAAAAAGGTAAAAATATTTGGAGAAGAAATAGCAGTAAATGCTAGAATAGAATATATAGAAGGATATTCAGGGCATGCAGACCAAGAGTGGTTATTAAACTTTGTATATTCATTTATAACAAAACCAAAACATATCTTTCTAGTACATGGAGAACCAGAAGGACAAAAAATATTAAAAGAAAAAATTATAGAAACTGTAAACATACCAGTAACAATACCAGATTATGGTGAAGACTACAACCTAGATGAGCAAATAAAAGTACTATCAAAACTAAGCACAAATGATAAATACAGATTCTTAAGATTAGAAGTAATAGATAGATTAACAACATTAAAAGAAGAACTAGAAGAAATGTCAGAAATAATAAAAGAAGATATATTTGATGAAGACACTCAAGATGAACAAATAATTGAAATAAATACTAAGATTAAAGAATTAGAGCAGCAAATAGTAAAAACAATATCATAAAATTTAAGGGGCGACCAAAGGTCGTCCGCACTTTGGTCGTCACTTAATTTATTTTGAATTTAGAAATAGGAGAGAAAAATACAATGGAAAAATATTATAATGATGCAGTAATAGGAAATCAAAACATAGTAGCAAGCTATACAAAAAACGGAGAAATTTTAAGAATTTTTTACCCTAATAGAGACCATAAACAAATAATAGACTTTTTTCATGTTGGGCTAAAAATAAATGATTCAGGAATAGTATATATGCACCAAGATATAAACAATATCTATGAACAATATTACGAACCAGAAACAAATATATTAAATACAGAAATACTAAATACATATTTTAATTTAAAAATAAAACAAACAGACTATTGTTCATTTAAAGAAAATCTTATTATAAAAAAATACAAATTTATAAATGAAAGCACAATAGATTTAAACTTAAACCTAATAGCACATTCTGGACTAATATCAGCACCAAATAACCGTATATCTGGACTATGCAAAAATGATACTTTGATGCAATATAATCACGAATATACAATGTGTACATTCTCAAAAGAAAAAATTCTAAGTTCACAAATAAATAACACAAAAGAAAATATTAGAGATGGGCAAATTGGGGATAAAGACTATGTAGGAATGTCAGCAGACTCAAGTATAAGCTATAACCTAGGAACAATAAAACCAAATGAAATTAGAGATTTTGAATTATACATATATATTGATGATAATAAAAACTCAATAAATAACTTAGAAAAAACAATTGAAAGAATAAAAAAAATAGATTATAAAACAGAATATGAATCTGTAAAAAAATACTGGAGAAAGTATGTAAAAGAACATAATGGACTAGAATTAAATTTACCAGAAACACCTAAGAATAAAAAAATAAAAGATATATATACAAGAACAATACTTCTTTATTCATTACTTACAAACCATGAAACTGGCGGAATTGCAGCAGCTGTTGAAATAGATGAAAACTTAAGTAAATGTGGTGGATACGATTATTGTTGGCCAAGAGATGCGGTGTTTATAACATATGCAATGGATATTTTAAAACTAAAAAAAGAAGTAGAAAAATTCTATAAAAATTTTTGTAAAAACACACAAAATAGAAATGGAATGTGGGAACAACGCTTCTTTACAGATGGAAGGCTAGCTCCATGTTGGGGATATCAAATTGATGAAACAGCATCAGTAATTTTTGGAGTATATAATCATTACTTAGAAACAAAAGAAAAAAAATTCCTAAATGACAATTTAAAAATGTGCGAAAAAGCAACCACATTTTTAGAAAAATATATCACAGATATTCTTAGCCAAAATCCAAAAATGCATGTAAGCTATGACCTATGGGAAATGCACGAAGGAATTAGCTTATATTCAATAGCAAGTATATTTGCAGCATTTAATTCTATGATAAAAATATATGAAGAACTAAAAGAAGAATTAGCAAAAAACAGAGTAAAACAAGAAATTGTAAGCAAAGAAAAAGAAAATTTAAGAGAAAACAATATAAAAATAAAAGAATACATATTAAAAAACTTTTATGATGAAAACAAAAAAAGTTTTATTAGAAACTTAGAAGATAAAAACATGGATATAAGCATTTTAGGATTAGTTATACCTTTTGAAATATTTACTCCAAAAGAAAAGAAAATAACAAATACAGTAGAAAGAATAAATATGACATTAAGAACATATACAGGAGGGTACAAAAGATTCGAACAAGACCATTACATGGGAGGAAACCCATGGGTAATAGCAACATTATGGATGGCAAATTATTATATAGAAATAGGAGAAAAACAAAAGGCAAAAGAATGTTTCGATTTTGTTATAAAAACAAGTACAAAACATGGATTCTTAGCAGAACAGATAAACAATGAAACAATGAAACCTGCATGGGTAATAGGGCTAGGTTGGTCACATGCAATGTTTATAATAGTACTAAAGAAAATGATAGAAAAAGGATTAATTTAGTTAAAAATTACTAAAAAGTATAATGAAAAACCTAATAAAAGGAAGGGGGAAATGTTAATCATACAGATTAACATAAAAACAAAATGAGGTGTCCAAAATGTAATAGCGAAAATCCAGGAAATGGTAAATTTTGTAGTAAATGTGGTTATGAATTAGAAGAATTCAGAAAGCAAGAAAAAGAAAAATCAAAAGAAAATATAGGTAATACAATTAAATGAATGTGTTGGAAGTGCTGGACAAAGCATAGATATATCAGGCAATTTCTTTAATTTTCAACTAAAAGAAGCAACTGTTACAATGAAATATGATAAAGAAAAACTAAATGGCATTAATGAAGAAAATCTAGGAATCCTATGGTATGATGAAGAAAGAGATGAAATGATTATAATGGATTCAAAAGTAAACCCAGAAGAAGGTACAATTGAGTTTAATACAGACCATTTTAGCGAATATATCATTGTAGATATAGAAGAATGGCAAGCAGCATGGGACCAAAGAGTTGTAAGAGTAAGAAATGATGCTGATTCTTTTGATATATCATTTGTAATAGATGATTCTGGAAGTATGACATCAAATGACCCACAAGACTTGAGAATAGAAGCGGTAGAAAACTTTATAGAAATCTTAAGAAAACAAGATAACTATTC
This sequence comes from uncultured Clostridia bacterium, assembly GCA_944392385.1. Classification (GTDB taxonomy): domain Bacteria; phylum Bacillota; class Clostridia; order TANB77; family CAG-508; genus UMGS1781. Next base: position 9,418 of record CALXWL010000036.1, read on the forward strand.
TATAATAAAATTTGCAAGCTCAGCAGATACGATAAAAGAAATAACAGATGAAGCATCTGAAGATTGGCAAGATAATTTTAGAAGTTCAGGAGGAACAAACATAACAAATGGAGTATCATCTGGAATAACTACATTAAGCGAAGAAAACGGAAACTATAAAGTACTAGTTTTATTAACAGATGGAGAAGATTCAGGACATTGTATTTGATAAAGCATTACCATATTTTTATTATCCAACAACAACAGAATTGAAATATTATATGGATACTGATAATTTAAACAATAAAATTATTAATGAGACATTCTTAGAAACCAATAGCGCTGATGCTCAGTTAGTAGATTGCATATTCTATTATTGGGCACTAGATAATAGAGAAACAATTTCTATGCTAGTAGAAAAATTAAATGCAGGTACATATGAAATGAATATTCAAAATCAGGTTACAAAAGATACAATTCAAAAGTTAAAATTATTGTTTAATAATAAGAAAATAGTAACAATTCATGCAAGGGATAAAGCATATCATACCATAAATGCATATGCATTAGAACAAACGTCTGAAACAGTATATAGATTGTATGTGTATGATAATGAAAGTCCATATATGTTTAAAAATAATAATTATATAGAGTTTATAAAAATACCAAATACAGATAGGTATGATATAGATTGTTACTTGATTACAACTAATGATAAGCCAGAGGCTGGTTCAGATGATGGAAGAGATAGGACATTTATAATAGAGTATAATGGTGATTATATAAATTTTGATGATGAGCCATTGAGTTTGAATTAATATATGAATTATAGATACTATGGAACTTTTTGAAGGTTAATGTGTATGCAGTCCGCCCAAATCAGGCAATATATATTTATTTTCAAGAAAAAATCGAAATGGCTACGCGGGTCACGAGTGGAGCCGTTGGCTTTTCGATTTTTCCTTTCAAATAAATATATATTGCCTGATTTGGGCTGGTTTGTAGCTTTTAATTAGTTTTTGGTTGAAATGGTTAAATTTTCTATGTGGAAAAAATAAAAAAATACTTGAAAACAAAAATAATATATAGTACAATAAAAGAAAAAGTGGAGAGAGGGAAAAAATATGAAACAAAAAAACGCTGAAAGCCTTGGCGCTGTACACACACACACACACACACACACACACACACACAAGTAATTTTATAAAACATCAACCAATATTCTTATTAGCAGGAATATTATTAATTTGTGCTATATTAATTCTTTTTTATTATTTTGCTCTTAGATATTCACCAATAAATACAATAATGTATGAAGGATATGCAGTAGAAGCAAAAACATTAACTAAAAACCTAAAAAGTGAAAA
>CALXWL010000037.1 GCA_944392385.1 uncultured Clostridia bacterium
AGATTGGCAACATTGGTAATATGCAAGGTGATATGAAGCTTGCTATACCTTCTAAAAACGTAAAAATATATTCCATTTTTCTTTCCTCTGTTTTTTTGGAATTATATAATGTTTTTATGCGAAAGTCAATATGTGGGGTTATAATCTATTATTTTTATAAATATCAAAAAAAGAAGGAATATTATTTTTCTATGCTCCCTCTTTTCTTGCAACTATGGCAAATCTGCCATCTTCTGTATGGTATGAGCAGGTAGATAATGTAATTAATTGATCTCCATATTTTGCTGTTTTTCCTGTATCATATAGTGATGCTTTTTTTGCATTTTCTACATACTCGTTATATTCTTCTTCATTTTCAGCATTTATAAAGTAATAATATCTAAACACATTTTGTTCAGATTTATAATATACTCTTGATTTAAAAACTGCAATAATTTCGTATTCTGCATCCTCCTTGTTAGTTGTAAATCTTATAGTTGGATGCTCTTTATAATATTCTTCATCGTTATACTTTAATAATTCATTGAACATAGCTCCTGTTGTTATATTATGCCCATATATTAATAAATTACTACTAGGTATATCCCAATTATAGTCTTTGTCTAAAAATATAGAGCCATGTGAAGAATAATTTTTTTCATAATCATGTGTCATGTAGTAACTATTATCTGTAGTTTGTAATACTGGAAAATTTATACCAGTATTTTCAATTTCCAGCCAACCTACTATATCAGAATTAGTTTTTTGTAATTCTTCTACTTGTAGCATTCTTTCTGTTTTTTCTTCTGTTATTTTAGTTTCATCAACTTGAATTGTATTTAACACAGCTGTTGTTTCTTCTGCTTTATGTTTGTCAAAGAAATACATTATGATATATGTAGTTGCTAAAATAATAAGAATTATACAAATTATTTTTATATATGTGAACTTATGTTTTTTTTCTTTAAAATGTTTTGCCATATATTTTCAAAGCCCCTTCAAATAGATAGATTATTTTTGTTTAATATAGTTTAGGATAGACCACTGTTAGTCTATCCTAATTTAATATTGATTTTTATGCATTTTTCTTTTTTAAAGAAATTATAACTATTGATGATACAGCTATTACTGCTATAGCAATTCCTATGTAATTTGCTACACCAGTTGCTGGTGTTTCATCTTTTTCTTCATCAGAAGGTTCTTGTTCTGGTAATTCTTCGACTGGTGGTTGAGGATCTTTTTCTTCTTCAACAAGTTTTACATAAATGTTTGTATTTGCATCAACTGCTTTACTGAAGTCAAATGCTGTTGCATATTCAGCATCTGAATATAATCCTTCTATAACATAACCAGTTACACCTAATGCATCTAAATCGATTTTTGCTACTACTTCATCAGAAGTAAGAGTAGTTCCTTTATCTATTAATAATTCTATAGTTGTATGTGATATTTCTTTTAGCACCAACTAGTTTAATGTCAACTCCATGTTTATGTAACTCACTTTTTTCTACTTTTTCTTAATGCTAATTATTATTTTGATTGTTTATTATAAATTCAATAATTTGATTTACTACAAATTTTTCAGTAATTTTATTGTTCATCCGGTTTAATCTCCTTTTTGTTATTTTATTTGGTAAGATTTAAAATGTTTTTATTACGTCTCGTTTGTGGTGTGGTCAAATAAGTTGTTAAAATATAAGAAATAGCTAATATGTGCTTTTTATAAATATCCATTTTAATATGGTTGGGCTGGGGAGTAGAATTCGAATTTAGGAGCTTCTGGTTATGAGCGAGACCTGACTACTTTTTGTAAGTTTGTGAAAATTAGAGTTTTTGTTGGTATTTCAGTATTTACAAAAGTTTTTATTTATAGAACATTTGTGCATTTTTAGGGCATTTTTTGAGAAGATTTTACCCAATTTTTAACCAATTCATATAGTACGTCTGTTCTAGTAATTTAAGCTCTTGAAAATGATAATTTTATTAATAAAAATTTTAATTTTTGGAGGATTTAGATTATGAATAGTTTTAGAGAAGTTAATGATGATATTTTAAGAGATTGGTTAAGTTTTAGAGAGGAAACTGTTTTAGGTAGACTTACTGATGAAGATAAAAAACATTATATTTATTTTGATGAGATAGCTGAAAACATTTTAAAGAATGTTCCTAAGCAGAATCAAAAGTATGTGAAGAATCAGTTAGATAGACTTGATAAGAATTTTATGGATTATATTTGTTATTGGAATGAGAAGTATTATAGGAATGGTTTTTGTGATGGGGTTAAATTAATTAGTGGTTGTATTGATAAATAGTTAAAATTAATCCAAAGTTTTTTCAAAATTTTGAAAAAACTTTGGATTTTTAGGTACTTTTTTCAACTTTGTAAAAAAGTTCTATTTATAAAAAACCAAAGACAAATTATTTCTTGTCTTCTAATAACTTGTTAATTACATCATCTTTATATATTTGCTTTAATTGACTTACTGTATTTTCTTCTAATCTATCCAGTTTTTCTTTTTCTAAATACTCTCTTAAAATATCTTTTGCAGTTTTAATCTCCCCGATTTTCAAATATAATAATAATAGCGCAAATCTCAATTTATTTTTATCTGGTTCTTGTTCTACTATATCTTCTATAAAAGAAATTAATTGCACATGGTCATACGGAATTTTAAAAGCTTGTTTATACTGATAAGCTATTCTTCCCTCACTTTCATTGCAATATGCCTTTAAAAATGCTTTGCTATATTTCCATGGAGCTTTATCCTCTATCTGTTTACAGCATCCGATATAATATTGTGTTTTCTTTATATCTCTATTTTTTAAAAATGCACAAACACTCTTTCCTTCATAATACCTATACGTATTTTTTATATATTTATTTGCTTCATCTAGTTCTTTTTCTACATACTCAATATTTTTATTTGTTTTTGAGTTTTCATATATCATATTCGTTATATGAATATCGTAACAGAGTTTACATATGGATTTTTGTATATTATCATAATCCTTCTCATTTTTCTTTTCTATTACTTGTAATTCTTCATACAATTCTTCACTAATCTTTAAAGCTTTTGACATATTGCCACTTAAATAATATGCTCTTGATATAATATATTTACAAACTATTGATATTCTTTGTGCAGTAACTTCTAATACATTAATTTTATTTTCCTTTAAAAATTCCAATCTTGCAGTTGGCATTCCTAATATGTTAACTTCTTTTTGGAATATTTTTTCAATTATTTCAACATAAGCAGGATGTATTATTCCCAAATTAAATTCCGTAACATATTTTATATTGTCCTTTATTTCCTCCGATCTAATACTTACTGTAGTTAAAAAAATACAATTCGTATTTTTCAATAGTTTAATAATTTTATCTTCATCTTTATAATTATTTTTTTCTATTAAATGATACGGTATATATACAATATTAATTGTACTTCCATTCAACTTTATAAATTTTTCAAATTGTCCACCAAATTTATGTCTTATGTCTTCATATTCTTCTTTGTTCTTTGCAACAATTCTCACCAGTACAGCATCGCCTTTTTTATTCTTGGGTAATTTGTTATACTTAATTACATCTACTATATAAAATATTGCTAATCCTAATGCACACATAGTTGCTGGTACTTTCAAAGATGCTACCGGAATATTGCAATATAATATAATTCCTAATAGTATTCCCACAAAAATTGCTATAAAAATACTTTCTATACTTCTAAAATATCTATCAAAAAGTGACTTTATTAATTCCATTTGTTTCTCCCGCAATTAATCTATTTATTATTCTAAATAGTATCTAATCATTTCCCTATATTGATCCTGTGCATTTAAACATATATCAATTAAATAACCTTTTTCTTTATTTGTTTGATTTTGATATAATCCCCTATAATAAAATAATTTATCTTTGTCTAAAAGAATAAATGGTACTATATTGTATTTTAAACACTCTTTAAATGCAATTATTCTTCCTATTCTTCCATTACCATCTTGAAAAGGATGTATCTTCTCAAATTTAGCATGAAATTCTATAATCTCATTTATTGTAACTTTTTTAATGTTTTTATACCAATCTAATAATTTCTTCATATCTCTTTCAACATTTTTAGGATCTGTAGTCTTTAATCCTCCTACTTCATTTGCCAACTTTTTATAGTCCCCAACATTAAACCAATCTTTTCTACTATCTGATGTACCATCTTTCAATATTTTATGAAATTCTTTAATCATTACTTCTGTTAGTTCTTTATCTGCTACATCTAACATATAATCAACTAATTTAAAATGATTAGCTGTTTCGATAATATCATCTAAATTTGTAATTGATTCTTTTTCTGTTAATAAAGTATTCGTTTCATAAATATATCTTGTTTGGTCTTCTGTTAGTTTACTTCCTTCAATGTGGTTTGTATTATACGCAAAAACTATCTGTGTATTATGATATAAATTTCCTTTTAGTTTCATTTCTTTTTGCTCTCTTAAAACTTCTAGCATATTAATTTTAGAAATATCAAACTCATCTTCTTTTAATAATTCATCAACTGAAACTCCAAATAATTCAGCTAACTTTTTTAATGACTCAATATTAGGCTCTAAAGTTCCAGCCTCGTATTTAGATATTGTAGCTGGCTTTACTCCTAATACATCTGCAACTTCTACTTGGGTCATTTTCTTTTCTTCTCTATATTTTTTTATTTTTTCTCCTAACATAATAAAAACTCTCCTTTTCTTTATAATATATTATATCATATTATTTCCAAAAAAGAAAGTTTTGTCGCATATATTGTTTTATTTTTCTATAATAGAATCCTGTTGAAATTTCATAATTTTTTCAAATAATTGATTTATCTCATTTTCATTTGTCTTAAATTCTAGTATACTTTCAGATATTTCTTTCATAATTTTTTCTAGCCCTTCTTTATAATACATATAAAATTCACTATTTATAGTATCATAATAAAAAAATTGTTCTATTTTATCAAATTTAATATTATTAGTTTGAATTAAATTTACTAGTTTTGTTATACTTAAAAATATAGAAAATCCTATAATTTTTTCATCTATATATTCTTTATTATCATTATTTAAAAACTTCAAACATTCCAATAATATTAATTTAATAAAGTAAAAATTATAACTTAAAATCAATCTAACAATTTCTTTTTCATTTCTCCCCTTTATTTCATTGAATGTACTTACAACTATACTTGCATGTGTATATTTGCATAATATATCATATAAATCAACCATTATTTTTTCTATTTGTTTTACTGTTGTATTTTTAAATAAAATGTTTGATATTTTATTTAACCTTTTTCCAAACTTTTTAAGTAAAGTAGTGGGTACTGTAAATTTTCTCTTTAATTGAATATCATTATTGGATAAAATTATAAATTCATTATATGTTTTTTCTTCTATCTCTATCATATATGACATCACAATATATTCCAATGAAGCTCTGAGTAGTGTATATGAATCCACAAAGTTATACTTGTTTAAATTCTTTTCAGAATTTTCTATTGTTCTATAGGCTTGAGTTATCAATCTTATGCTCTCAATGTGTTTTACTTGAGCTGTTTTTAGCCTTTTCACACTATTTTTACAACTATTTTCTAATGGTTCTATAAATTTTATTTTAATTGTTCTATCTATATCTTCAATATTATTTATCATTCTTTTCCTTCTCTTTCTCTTCTTGTTTTACAACTATATCTCGTGCTTTTTCAGCTAACTCATATTGTGTATTACTATTAAACTCTATACATTTATTTGTATAGTCTATCATATTTAATTCTATCAATTTACTGTTTAATAAAATATATATTTTGTCAAACTCAACTGGATATTTGCTCTGAATCATTCCTATTGAATATTCCAATCCTTGAATTTGCTGATTTGGTATATAAATACAGTCTCTTATGAGTAAATAATTTTTTTCAAAAATTTTATATCCAGATTCATTTAATTTTTTTAATTTAGTTCTTACTGCACCTAATATACTGTTTAAAGATACTGTTCTAGATTCAAACATTGAATATTCTGTAATATTACCACCTAATCTCTTTATTCTTTCCTTGCACTTATCTGGATTTTTCGATTTTCCATATGTAAGCTCAGAATATAAATATTCTGCTTCCATAGATTCCATATTTATAGATACTGTACATTCGATTCCCACATTCAACTCTTCATTCTGCAAGTCCGGTTTATCAATTATGTTTAAATCATAAAATTCATCTTTAAGTAAGTTCTCTAACACAACTTTTGCATAACACTCTTCCCACTCATATTCTGTATGTCTAGGCAATGGTTCATCTTTATTTATCTTCATAATATAATTCCTCCTTAAATAATAAAAAAGCAAAATAATTTTGTAATTTTTAATTACTATCATTTTGCTTTTCTTTTGTCTATTTTTTATTTACTTTTAAAGACTGTTTTATTAAAGGAATAATATTGTCTATTTCATCTTCACTATCTATTGTAACACAATAGTCTCCATTACCCCAATGCCCTGTATTACTTATGTCTTTTGTTATTTTTAATGGATCATTTAAACTACCTTTTTTCATATTTATATATACTTTTAATTTATTTTTATGAAATTCTATATCTGTAATATTTCTTGATCCTTTAAATGCTATATATAATTTCTTTGCCTCAAGATCTATATCATCTAATTCTAATATTCTATTTTTTAATTTTTCATAGATATTTCTTATATCATCTGAAACTTTAGATAAATGGTCTTCTTCTGTATATACAATTATTTCTTTATTTACATCTTTTTGTATAGATTCCATTTGAATATCTTGCACTTTAACATTGCTTGTCTTTTTTATAAAATCAATTTCTATAATATTTTCTTCATATCTTGTTACTTTTACCAAATCTATTGGAATATTTTTAAAGTCAGTAGCATTTAATTGATACGCCGTATAAATTGGGGAAACAAATATTATTCTTGATTGGCTCCAGTCTATATCTTTTGTGGTTAACGATGACTTAGTTTTTATGTTATATTGAAGAACAAAATCAGCTTTTCTCTCTAACATTAGTTTTAAATATGTATATCCTTGATCAACTAAAGAATAGTTTTTAACATTTTTATATTCAATTATTCTAAATGATTTAGATTCTTCATCAAAAGCTAAGGAATCGATTCTAAAATTACCTACAATAAATTCTGTATCTATAAATTTATATCCTAATATTGTATCAATATTGTTTTCAAAAAATGTTTGTAATTCTTTTTCGTTTTTAAAATCTTTTTGTTTTAATTCCTGATTATTTTTTAAAATCATTTATATTCTCCTTTATTTTCTAAGCACTTATAGATTTACTTTATAGTCTATCTATTTTTTATTATCATATTGCATTTATGGCGTCTACAAATTATATATTTTGTATATTTATGCCAATTTCTCAGCATTGTCATTTATTTTTTCAATATCATCTCTAATCTCTTTAAATAAATCTACATTGTTTCCAAACAATTCATATACTTGTCCAACATTATTGAAAGGTTGTTCTGTTAGTTTTTCCATTTCTATAGTTCCATTTTTAACAACATAATCAACTAGTAATTTCACAAATTGTATTTGCTTCATATTTAATCTATTTTCATTTATGTATTTGTAAAAAATATCACTTGCAACACTTTTATCAAGTCCAACTATATTTCTTACTGCTTTTATTACATTTGTATCTCCAAATGTTTCTGCATATTCTTTGTTGCTTCCTAATTCTTCGAATAATATTTTTTCTAAATTTTCTTTTTCTAATTCAGTTAATCTTATATTATGTCTTATTTTCCATATAATACTGTTTTCTAGATTACCTGTTAAGTATTTTTCCAGTTTTTTTCTATAATTTGTGAAGTTATTTCCTGTACTTACATATACATATTCCTCATCGATATCATTTAAAGTATCTTCTATATCAATATATACAGGTGGTCTATTATATGGATCTATAAATTGTATTAAATTTCTTAATTCTTTTCTAATTTCTTCTACTTTCCAAAAATCTGCATCTTTTAAGTAATCAGTTTCTGCTACTTTTAAAATCAATTCTTGTTTTTCTTTTACTTGTGGTACTGTTCCCAGTTTTTCCAATTCAGATACTGTTTCTATTATTGCATTCTCACATCTACCAGTTTTTTCTGTTCTGATTCTTTTTACTTGTAATTGATACAATAAATTATCAAATCTTTTAGCTGATTCATTTTCATCTGATGATATAAATAATGGAATTAAATTTTCTTTTATATCTGCTAAATCTATTGTAGATATATATACCCAATTATCTTTTTTAGAAAACTGTTCTATGTAATTTACCTTTGCTTTTACTAAAAAACTTTCTTTGTTTAGTTTGTTTATTTCTTCAATAAATTCTTGTATTAATTCTTCTCTATAATTTTTAAACATCTCATCATTTTGGTATTTTAAATTTTGTAATTCTACGATTAAATCTAACTTATATCCATATATTCTTTCTGTCAAACTTATTTGTGTGTTTGCCTCTATGCCTTTTGGATTTTCAGAAAAAAATTCAAAATTTTTACAATAATCAAATATGTAAAATTCTTTTTTATCTTGTCCTACTCCAAATAAATCTTTACAAAGCCTTGTTCCTCTTCCTATCATTTGCCAGAATTTTATTTTTGATTTTACTGGTTTAAAAAATACTAAATTTAATATTTCTGGCACATCAACGCCTGTATCTAACATATCAACAGATACTGCAATTTGAGGGAAGTCATCCTTTATACTAAAATGTTCTATTAAGTTTTCGTTATACTTAACTTGGTTGTCTATTAATTTTGCAAATTCTCCTTTATACTCTGGATATAATTCATTAAATATTTCTACTATTCTTTCAGCATGTCTATGATTTCTTGCAAATATAATAGTTTTTCCTAATTTATCTCCACCTTCAACTTTTAACCCTTTTTCCATCAAAAGTTCTAATAACTTTTTAATTGTATCTCTATTAAATAGCCAACTATTTATAGCTTCTGCATCTATTTCTTCTGGAATATTATCTTCATCATCTGCAAAAGTATTTTCATATTCTTCTTTTTCTTCTTCACTTAATTCATTATATTTAATTCCTCTATCCATAAAATCTGTGGTAGTTTTTATAGTATGATAGTCTACTAAATATCCTTCTTTTACTGCTCTTTCATATTCATAAGCAAATGTAGGTACATCATTTTCTATTTCAAAAAATCTATATGTATTTCTGTCTACATCATTTCTTGGAGTTGCTGTTAATCCTACTACTAATCCATCAAAATAGTCAAATATTGCTTGATATTTTTTATATATACTTCTATGAGCTTCATCCACAATAATTAGATCAAAATGTCCTGGAGTAAATAATTTATTTCCTGTCTTACTTTTTGTACTATCTATTGCATTAATCATTGTTTGATAAGTAGAAAATACAATTCTTGAATCTTCCGGATTATCTACTGTACTTAATAAATTACAGCAAGACATATTAGGCAATAACTTCACAAAATTATTTTTTGCTTGTTTTACTAAAACTGTTCTATCTGCTAAGAATAATACATTTTTCACCCATTCTTTATCAGATAGCACATCAACTATTGATATAGCTGTTCTTGTTTTTCCTGTTCCTGTTGCCATTACTAATAAAGCTTTTCTATGTCCTTCATCGAAAGCTTCACAAACACTTTTTATTGCTTCTAATTGATATTCTCTATTTGTTATTTTATCATCCACAAATATATGCTCTAAACTTTGTTTACTACTTCTTCTATTTATTAATAACTGTAATTCATCTTGTGTGTAGAATCCTGCTACCTTTCTTGGAGGATAATTTACATCATCCCACATATATATTTCAAATCCATTTGTGTAATATATTACTGGTCTTTGATGATATTCTTGTTCAATACAATCTGCATATAATTTTGCTTGATTTTGTCCTACTTTTGGATCTACACTTGTTCTTTTTGCTTCAACAACTGCTAATGGCAATCCATTTTTACCAAATAATACATAATCGGCATATCCTACATTTTGATTATTTGGCATGCCTTGTAATTTTAATTCTTCTTGTATGTTAGTTTCAAAATCCCATCCTGCTAACTTTAATTCCAAATCAATATATCTCTTTCTTGTTTCGTATTCAGATATATCTTTAACATTAAATGCATAATTTTTCTTTTTATTTTCTCTTGTTTGGGTTAGTTTTTTTCTTAATTCTTCATTTTCTTTTCTTGTTTCTTCTAACTTTTTATCTTTTGCTTCTAATTCTTGATATAAAGTTTCTCGTTCTTTTACTGTTAAAACATTTACAGTTTGTTTAGGTAAAATATTTTCGTCAAATTCTTTTTCTTTAAATCCATCTGAATAACAATATGCTATCCAACAAGTAAAATTATATAAATATCTTAAAGAAAGTATTGCTTCTTCTCTCGTTATTTTTTTATTATTATGTACTGCAAAATTTCCTAATTTTATAACATATTCAATTTGCTTTAATAATTTTTCATCTA
>CALXWL010000038.1 GCA_944392385.1 uncultured Clostridia bacterium
TTTATATATTTGGCTATCCCATGTAACATTTTTATCTATTCTTAGTTGTTCTTTTTCATTTTTTAATTCTTCTATTTTGTCTTTTATTTTTTGCTTTGGTATGCTGTCTATATATTCTTCTACAATTTTATTAGCACTATATAAATCCTCTTCTAATTCTTTTACTCTTTCTCTTAATTCTCCGATTTTCTTTTTGATGTTCTTTATTTATTTGTTTTTGTCTTGTATAATCTGATAATAAGTTATCAACAAATTTAAAAAAATAATCTTTATCTATATTTGCTACTATCCATTTATATTTTTGTAATTCTTCGTATATTTTGATATATTCCTCTATACTCATTTTATCCTCCTACTTCCTCAAATTTTCTTCTAAATCCATGACTACGGACTTATAATATTCTATTTGCCTATTTAATCTGTCGTTTTCTTTCATTATTACTGTAGCTGTTAACTGCAACTTATAACATGCTAAAGTTATTATTATGCTTATTACAAGTAATATTGCTATTATTATTCTTTGTAGATTTATTGTTTTATGTAAGTTCATATTTCTTCACTCCTTTTTATAATATTTTGATATAAAACCATCCGCATTTAATGGTAGTCCTTCTGCCCAGTCTGGCACTTTACACATTAGCTTAATAGCATTTTCTAAGTTAAATCTTGTATCATTTTTTGGTATTTCAGATATTATTTCGTCGTGTATATGAAATAGGGCTCTATACCCGTTGTCTACTAAGTTTTTTAAACCGTTTGATAATAAATCTCTTGCAATTGCTTGTACCAGATTTTCAGTCAACTTACCTCCGTAAGTTGGTATTCTTTCCCATTTTTTCGTAGTCTGATTTTGTCCCACGTAGCTTAATGATTCTGACCCAAATTGATTAATTTCTAATTGAGGTTTTATATAGAATAGTTGGCGTCTACTTGGTAATGTAATTACTAAATTTCCGTTTTCTATACTAAAATATATATTCTTTTGCATTACTTGTGTTTGACCTGTTTTTATACAATTAATTGCACAATTTTGTATTGTATGCCATAAATCTACTATTCTTCTGTTTGAATTTCTCCAACGTTGTACAATGTCTGGCAATTCTTCTTCTGTAAGCCCCTTTTCTAAAGCTCCCATTTGTATAAGAGCTCCTGCTCCTCCCTGGTATCCAAGTGCTAGTTCTGCTACTTTTCCTCTTTGTCTTAACTCATACTCAGGATTTCCTTTTTTTATTTTTTCTATGGGTACTCCAAACATTTGCGAAGCACTTGCCTCATATATTTTTCCATGTGTTTTAAAAACTTCTAATCTCCATTGTTCCCCGGCCAGCCAGCTAATCACTCTTGCCTCTATTGCGCTATAATCTGCCACTGCAAAAACATACCCGTTCAGATGGTATAAAAGCCGTCCTAATTAGTTCAGAAAGAGTTTTTGGAATATTACCGATAAATTACTTGTATTGCTTCTAAATTTTGATTTTTGACTAATTCTCTTGCTAAATCAAGCATGCTTAAATGGTTTTGTGGTAAATTTTGCACTTGAACTAGACGACCGGCCCATCGACCAGTTCTATTTGCACCATAAAACTGTAATAATCCTCGTACTCTATCGTCAATCCCCATCGCGGTTGCCATAGCATCGTATTTTTTTGTACTTGTTTTAGATAATTCTTGTCTTATTTCTAACATTCTTTTTACTTTTTCAGAATCTGTATTTTTTATAAGTTCCGGAACATCTTTTTTATTTAAACTATTTACCTGTTGTCCTGTTTCACTTTCAAGCCATTCTTTTAATTGTTCTATACTATTTGGATTGTTTAAACCTGAAAGGTTTTGTGCTTCTACCATTAGTTGTTCAGTTCTAATTCCCGCTATTTTCAAAGCTCCTTCTACAAGTTTTTTATCTACTTTCACACCGAATGCGTTCATTTGCATATCTATTTCCCACAGCTTCTGTTCTTCAATCGGAAAAGTCACTTTATCTAATACCTTTTTGATTTCCATCTCTGTAACAACGTCTTGCATACAATATTCTTTAAATAATTTCCATTTTTCTGGCTCATGTTTTGGTAAATTTCTTAGTCTTCCACCATTTGATTTTGTAGGTTTGCATGGTACACAAAAGTATCTAATTAATGCGGTACCTGTTGCTAATTTTTTCTTATCTTCTGCAAGCCCTATTGCATTTCCTATTGCTTTTAATCCCGCCGGATATCCGAGAGTATAGACCTTTTACCATTGTGCAGCTCCATTGGTTTATTGGTGTTGGCCAAAATTTGTTTAAACAGTACCATTCAAATGCTGCATTGTATGCTGTTTTTATAACGTTCTTATCAGAAAGAGCAGCTACTACTTCATGTGGTAACTGCTCCCCTTGCACTAAATCTATAATTTTTACTTGCTCATTATCAAAACTGTAAGCAAATAAAAGTATTTCAAAGTCTTCGGATTGTACATATTTATATAATCCTGCCTTTCCAATGTCGACAGAAGAATATGTTTCTATATCTATCGACAATTCTCTCATTAGTTCACCCCATAAATGTTATTTGCTGTAGGTTGCAAAGGTTGTCCAGTTACAGGGTTAATCTGTGGTGAATATGAAGGTTGTACTGGAGCTTGATGTTGTGTCTGTTGCATAGGTGCTTGGTATTGTGGTTGTGCAGGAGCTTGATAAGGTGTACCAAAATCTTCTGTTGCACTCGTTCTTCCATCTAAAGGTTGTCCATCTTCTAATTTTTGTACATTTCCTAATCCGCATCCAATACCTTTATTTCCATTTTGGTTGTATGCATAAAATCTTATGCTTGCCCTACCATAACAACCGCTGTAGAATTCGTTCTTACTTAAAATTGGTTGGCAATTTGCGTCCACTACCTCCGGAGCTGAATTTGATTTTGCAGACATTACCCAATGCCCTTTGCATTCTGGTCCATATGGTTCTCCACTTTCTCTTAGTCCGTCTCCATCATAAAGTGGTAATCTTGGGTTGGCTGGCATTACTCCTTTAAATGTATCTGCTACACTTTCTTGTAATGTCTTATTTATTTCAGCTACAATTCTTTGGTATGTATCATTATCACTTTTTGGAATTAATAATGTAATTGAATATTTTGCCTCTCCTCCATTTTGCATTGCTCTTGGTTCAAACACATTTGCATAACTAAATCTTACTTTTCCCGTTACTATATTACCCATTGTTTTTACCTCCTAACATTTTATTTTTTAACATATCGAATATCTCTCCCATTTCTTCTTTTGTTATTTTCTTTATTTCTATTCTTTCAATATTTTCGGTGTTATCGACTTTTTCAGTATTACATTTTGCTTCGCTATTTCTTAATTCATCATATTTCTTAGCTTTCTCATACAGTTCATTATATTTTGTAAGTGATAAACTTACATAACTTGTATCTTCATTTATTTCCATAATTTTTACTTCCTTTCATATTTTAATTTTTAAATTCTTCGGCTGCACTTACCTTGTAAGGCTCGCGTTTATCTGTTTCCATTGCTAGAGTAGGCGCACCTTTTGGTTTTTCTATAAAGTCTCCAATTGTTTGAGCTATTTCTTTTTTACCTATTGCTTTTTCGAGTTGTGTTAAAGTCAATGGTTTTCTTTCATACAACAGTGCTTCTTCTATTCCACTAGCCTTTAATATTTCAAATGCTCTATCTATATCAACGATTTTTCTATTACTTTTACCTTCAACTGCTTTATATCCTGGTATGTTTTCGCCTTTTAATATCTGTTCTAGTGCGTATGCTCTTAAATCTTTTATCCATTCTTCTATGCCTTCTGTTCTCTTTAAAACTTCACTTAGTTCGGTATTATCTAACAATCGACAAGCATTACTTACATTATCTTGTGAGTTTTCTATTTCTTCTACTACTTTCATGTTTTCTTTAGCTCTAAACTCACAAGCTCCTTTTGCTCTGCAAAATCTACAGTGTTCTCCTTGCTTAAATTCTCCCAGCCCCATAAATGCCTTTTGTGCTTGTGGAATAACTATGATATTTCCCCATTTAACAAGCTCATCTTTTGATAGTATATATTCTGAAATGTTATCTATTCTAGGTTGTACAATGCTTAGTTTTATATTTTTTATATCATAGAACATTCCAAATTGCTCCAAAGCAGCCAAAGCATATAATTTTAATTGTGAATTGTCTTCCGCTTCAACCTTAACTCCTTTTCCATATTTGAAGTCTATAATTTGTAGAGTATTTGAACTAATTAGTATACAATCTGCCGTTCCAAAACCCTCTGGAACATATTTGCTATAATCAATTTTTTGTTCTACAGTTACAAACGGTCTAGTATTTGTTTTCATTGCCTCTTCTTTTATGTATTCTAAGTACGTATCTGTGTATCTTAGCATTTCTTCATTAAAGAACTCAGATTTTTTTAATTTATTTAGTTTTCTTGTATAAGCTGTTTTAGAGATGGCCTCTAAAAAATAACTTCTTACTTTAAATTCTGCAATTTCATGTGCTAGTGTACCTTCTGCCATATATTCACTTTCTTTATTGGGAAATTGCTCTTCTAATCTAGCAGAAGGAGGGCACACAAGCCATTTATGGCTACTACTTGCAGAAAGTAACGCATGCTTCTTTTCCTCCACTACACATTCACCCCTGCTTCTCTAAGCATTGTAGCTAATTTGTTATAATCTACAGGATTAATTTGTGTTAAAGCTTGTACGTTAAATTTGCCTAATATTTCCATTATTACATTCATTTTCCCAGCACTTACTGCATTTGACATTGCAACAGCTAATTGTTCTTGTGTAAAACTTTCTGTTTGTGGTGTTGCCGGTATTGCGGTCGCTTGAATTATAGTTGATGGTATTGTTGTTGCTGGTTCTACAGTTTCTTGAGTTTGAATTACTTGTGCAGTTGCAGTCATTGGTGTAACAACAGATACACCAGTAGGTTTTTGATTAATAACAGTTGTTTCTGGTCTTTCTAAAATTTTCTTGTTTTCTAATACATTTGCAATTCTATCTAAATTTGAATTAATATCTTCTAAAATTTTTTCTAACATTTTAAATTCCTCCACTTTTTTTTATTGATTTTTTCTTTTTGATATAGTAAAATATTGATATAAAGGTATTTTGCTATGTATCTATTAAACTATGTGCATCGGGAACATATAGTTGTGCAAATACCTTTTTTAAATTATTTTCAAAAGCCTCTACTCTTCTTAGTTGCTCAGGTGTCATTGCATTAAATTTTAGCCATTTGTTCCAGTCTTCCATATTGAAATAATTTTCTACATTTTCTAATGTTGTTGAAACCAACTCATTATCTTGTTTTTTCTTTAAATCTTCTAACATTTTCTGAAATCTTTCTAGCATACCTTTTCACGCTCCTTTCTTTTTATTTTTATCTATAATGTTACATTAATAAGCTGCGAAATATCCTGCAACAAACATTGTTGCAAATATCATTGTGCTTGGTATGTATAAAAATATTGTTCTTCTAATTTTGTACTTTAGTTCTTTTCTCATATATTGGTCCTCCTATTCACATAAATAATCATGCCTTACATTAACATAATCCTCTATTGCTTTCCTTGTTACCTTAAATGGTATTGTGTATCGTTGTACTGGTAGTTCGGGGTCTCTAAACATTTTTTGAACCATGTTTATGCCTATTCTAAATTCTTTATGTACTTGATTTGCCGTTAATAATTCATTGGGGTTTCTATTTTGATTAATTAGTTTCTCTAACAACTCATTTGTCCTTTGTTGTTCTTTTAAAAGTTTTTCTTCCATATAATCACCTTCCTTTCATTATTTTTGTGTAGCGTCGTAATTATTTTAGTTTACTTTTGTCAACATTTTTGATAAAAAAAATATCTTCAAATTTACAATTTAAGGCTTTACATATGTTAACTGCCAATTTGGGGCTAGGATTCCTTTCTCCTTTTGCTAATAAAGTTATTGATGTTGGATTTGATTTTGCTCTTCTAGCTAACTCTCTATATGTAAGCCCTGCTGTTACTATTTTTTCAATAAAAATATTCAAATCTTTTATATAAACTGTTCTGTTTGCCATTTTTTTCGGCACCACCTTTCTTGATAGTTTACTATTGTAAACATTATAGCATACAATTTTCAAATGTCAACACTTTTTTGAAAAATTTTACAAAAACATTTACAAATGTAAATTCTTGTAGTATAATTACTTACATAAGGAGGCAGGAATAATGGATTTTTCAACACAAGAACTTGCAAAATATTTAAAAACTATAAGAGAAAGTTTAGGTTATAGTATATATGATGTTAATAAGCTGTGTGACATTTCTCCTAGTTATTTATCCTTGATGGAAAATGGGAAAAGAAGACCTAGTCCAATAATTTTAAAAAAGATGTCTTCTATATATAATGTCGACTATAATAATTTACTAAGAAAAGCTGGTTTTTCAGATTTAATAGAAGTTGAAGGAAAAACAAAATATGGAATTGATGAGCTAGGCAATCCAGTTGTCGAAGTTCCGCTCCTTGGTATTGTAAAAGCAGGTTATGATTACCTTGCAGAAGAAAACTGGATAGGTACAGTTGATGTTGATAAAAACCTAGTTGGGAGTGGCGAAGATTATTTTGCTTTAAAAGTTAAAGGAGACAGTATGTTCCCATTACTTATAGAAGATGATATAGTTATTATAAAAAAACAAAACGATTTTGAGAATGGCGACATCGTAGTTGCTATTGTAAATGGCAATGAAGCTACAATCAAAAAAGGTAAAAAAAGTGAAGCTGGAATTTTATTACAACCACTTAACAATAGCTATGAACCTTTAATATTTACTTACGATGAAGTGAAAAGTATACCAGTAATTATTGTTGGAATAGTAAAACAATTAAAAAGGGAGTTCTAAACCTAAAAACATCATTTTATAAAATACTAAAATTCGTTACCAATATGCAAATATAACTAGTAAAAGTAATAGAGGGGGTGTAAAATATGGCAATGAAAAAATGCAAAGATTGTGGAGCAGAAATAAGCAAGAGTGCAAAGACTTGTCCTCATTGCGGGAAAAAGCAGAAACATACGGGTTTAACAACAGTATTAATCATTCTTGTTATTCTTTTAGGAGTTGGAGTGGCTACGTCTATTAATGATACTACCAATCCAACATCTTCCCAAACGTCTGAAAATGCAAAAGCAACATTAGAAAAATTTAATCAGATTCAAACTGGTATGACCTATCAAGAAGTAGTAGAAATTATGGGTGAAGAAGGTACTTTATCAACTGAAAGTTCATATAGTGACCAGACTATGCAAATTTACTATTGGTATGCTAAAAACGGCATATCTAATGCTACAATATCATTTACTAATGGAGTTGTTAGTGCTAAAAGTCAAATTGGATTAGAATAAATAAAAAGAGAAAAAATGTAATTAGTTTACGACGCTACACATTTTTTCTCTCGCACCACTATTGAAAGTGATTACGGTATAATTATATCTAAAAATACCTTCATTTTCAATAGTTTATAAAAAATAAATTAAAGAAATTGGAGGAATTTTATTATGGAAAGAAGAAACACAAAAACAAAAGAAAGAGGAAATGGAGAAGGAACAATATATTTTAGTAAAGCACTAAATTGCTATGTTGCTCAATATGTTGATACTTCTGGCAAAAGAAAAACTTTAAAGCAAAAGAAAAATGAGAAAAACACAGACTTTAAAAAAAGGTTTAACAATATTATCAACAGTATTAACAATGGCACTTACATATCTTCTTCTACCGAAACTGTTGTAAGCATTGCTACTAATTATATAGAGCAAAAACATATTGACGGTCTTATTGTGGATAGAACTTATAAAAGAAATAAAGATACTTTATCAGAACTTGAAAAAACTTGCAGTTCTTTTTGTAATATTCCTATTCAAAAAGTTACTGTTGCACATATAGAAAAATCAAAAGAAAATATGCGTAAATACAGTAATAGTACTATAGAGAAAATTTGGGGATTATTATATAAGTCTTTTAAAATAGCTTATTCCAGAAGAATTGTCATGTACAACATAATGGAAGATGAAACATTGGCAAAGCCACTTTCTCTAAAAGCGGATAAAAAAATTGAAGCATTGTCTATAGATGAAGAAAAATCTTTAGAAAAAATATTACTTTCTTCTAATAATATTTATAACGACATTTTACTTTTGCAATTATATACAGGAATGCGAATTGGAGAAGTTCTTGCGTTAAGTAAAGACTGTATTAATTTAAACGATAATACATTGCACGTATATCGAACAATTACAAGAGATAAAAACGATAAAGTAATTCTCGGCAAACATACTAAAACATATAACAAAAAAACTGGTATTGATGCTGGAAAAAGAATTTTCCCAATGCCTCTAAAAGTTAATAAAATAATAAAAAAATATCTAAAATCTAAAATAGATAATATCCATAATTTACTTTTCTGGGACTACAAAAGAAATACTTTCATTACAGATGGCGAAATTAATTCATATTTAAAAAGATTGAATGCAAAATATAAAATTACAGAAAGCATACATACACACGTTTTAAGACATACTTATATAACAAGATGTCAAGAAAATGGAATACCTCTTGTAGTTATACAAGCCCTTGTAGGTCATGTTGAAGGAAGTACTATTACAAATGATATATATACATCTGTTTCCGTAGATTTTATGAAACAAGAATTAGATAAAATATCACAAATAAAGTAATGCAATAAGTAATGCAATAGTCAAATTTTTTAATATTTATGTGGTATGTGAATAGAATTGCAAATACAGCATTTTTAAAGTTTATCATTCTTTTATATATTAGCAGAATGGCTCAAAATACTACATTTTTGCCTACCCGCTCCATTTGAATACAACTTACGGACTGTAATGGTTCGTAAGTTTTTATTTTATATAAATATTAAACTTTAATGTTCTCTTTCTAGGAAGAAGGACATTTTTTATGCTTGAATTTAAAATCTTAGAAGGACTTAAACCTAATCCCAAAATAATAGAACTTATTAAAAACTACACTTACAAAACTAAAAAAGGAAAAATTAAAGTTCTTCTACATACCAATTTACAAATTATAGAACCAACTGAATATCTAATTACACATCCTATTACTCTTACTATACTTGAATACAAAGTAAATGAAATCAGTAATAAACCATTTTACATTAAAGAACATAAAGCAAAATATA
>CALXWL010000039.1 GCA_944392385.1 uncultured Clostridia bacterium
ATACAATAGTTGCAGAAGATTTAGAAAGAAGCGGAATATTTGATGACAATGATGCAGAAATAGTAAAAAATCCAAGCAGAAAGATACTAACTAAAGATGAACTAGCAGAGATACAGGCTAAAAAAGGGAAAAATAAGAATGATTATAATTTGAATTAAGGAGGGTTCTAAAGTATGTCAAATAAAGATAATATCTATTTTAGTAGAGAAGAGTATAATAAATTAATGCAGATTATTATAGATAATAAAAACTGTAAAGATGAAGAGATTAAATGTAGAGCTGAACAATTAAATGAAAAGTTTGAAAAATATGTTTATTTATATGAAAAACAAACAGAAGGAAAATTAGAAGAAGGTGTTATATTTAGAGCATATTCAAATGAATTAAAATGGATTGTTCAAGAATGTATGTATTTAGTAAGAAAAAAAGCTAAATTAGATTATTACGAAAAATTAAAAATAAAAGAAAAAAAGGAGAAATAGTTATGAATAGTGAATTACCAAAAACAAAAATAGATGAAAGAACTGGAATTGAATATCATTTAGAAGGAGATTATTATATTCCAAATTTAACAATACCAAAGCAGGAAAAGATAATTCTTAATAAATATGGTAGAATGCGATTAAATTATTTAAAAGAACATAAAAAAGTTGAATACTCAATAATGTTAATGGATGGAACATTAAATAGCCATTTAAAAGAAATTCAAGAAACTGCAACTGAAAGAGTAGAACAAATAATAAAACAACTAAAAGTCAAAAGTAATTTAACAGAAGATATGAAAAATACAGATATGCTTTATTGGGTTGGTATGATGAATAATTTTAAGAATCAAGCAGAAGAAATAATTTTTAATGAATTAATATATGTATAGGAGATGATGCGAATGAAGAATTTAAGAGAAGTAAAAGATGATTTATTAAAAGAATGGATAGAATTTAGAGGAGAAACAGCATTTTGTGAGATGACTCCTCAAGATAAAAAGTATTGTATTTACTTTGATGAGATTGCAGATAAAATACTTAAGAATGTTCCTGAACAGAATAAGGAATATGTTAAGAAGCAACTAGATCAACTTGATAAAAATTTTATGGATTACTTATATTACTGGAACGAAAAGTATTATAGAAATGGATTTGCAGATGTAATTGAATTATTGGAAGTATAGTTTTAAAAAGCTGTAGAGAATAAGTTATATTCTTTACAGTTTTTTTATACAATACAAAAAATTAAAGATAAAATTTTGTAAAATTATAACTTAAAAAGTAGTTTTTTATTGTGAAAAATCTCTTTTTATGATAAAGTAATATAGAATAAAAATTTTAGAAAGAAGTGAAGAAATGTCTTTTATTTTTAACAAAATTGATGCCAAAAATAATCTTAAAGAATTGATAAATAGATTTAAAGATAACTATGAATTTTATAATAATTCAAAATATAATGAGAGCGAATGTAGATTAGAATTTATAGATGGACTCTTAAAGGACTTTGGTTGGGATGTTCAAAATTCAAATGGTAAGTCTCCTAATTTAAAAGAAGTAGTAGTTGAGTCATATGAACAAGAGTTAGGAAAACCAGATTATACAATGACTTTCAATGGATTATCTACTTTTTTTGTTGAAGCAAAAAAGCCAGCAGTAAATATTTTGGAAAATATTGATTGTTCATTTCAGGCTAGAAGATATGGTTGGTCAGCTAAGCATAAAATATCAGTATTAACTAACTTTAAAGATCTATTGATATATGACTGTTCTGATATGCCAAAAAGTAATGATTCTACTAGTAAAAATTTAATTGCTAAATATAACTATTTAGAGTATTTGGAAAAATACGATGAAATATATGAATTAATATCTAAAGAAATTGTATATAATGGAAAATTCGAAGAAAAATTTAAAAGTTTTTCTGCTATAGGACAGACTATTGATGAAATGTTTTTGAAACAAATAAATGATTGGCGAGTACAATTAGGACAAGAATTATTCAATATAAAAGGTGGAAATATAGAAGACATAAATATAGAGATTCAAGAATTTATAAATGAAATTGTGTTTTTGAGAATTTGCGAAGATAGAAATTTACCTTTATATAAAACTTTGCAAAAATCTATTTCAATTGATTCAATGCTTCAAAAGGAGTTGGAAAAAATTATTGAAATAGCGGACAAAAGATATAATTCGGGAATTTTTAAAGAACGAAATATAATAAATGAACTTGATAAAAATATTTTGAAAAATATTATTTCAGATTTATATTATCCTAATAGCCCTTATGATTTTACTGTTATTAGTTCAAATATATTGGGAGAAATATACGAAGTTTTTATATCTGAAACGCTTATTGTAAAAAATAATGAAGTAATACTACAACCTAAAAAAGAAAACTTAAATAGGGCGATAGTTACAACTCCATATGATGTAGTAAAATTCATGGTTAGTAAAAGTTTAGAAAATTTTACAGATAAAAAAAGTCCTGATGAAATTAAAAATTTAAGAATTGCAGATATAGCTTGTGGATCAGGAATATTTTTAACAGAAGTGTTAGATTATTTAATTAATTACTGTCAGGATTGGTATGAAAGAAATAAAAAATATGATCATTTAGAAGAAACCTATACAAATACTTACAAATTAACATATAAAGAGAAAAAAGAAATTTTAACTAGTTGTTTATACGGTGTAGATATTGATTATCAAGCTGTAGAAGTTGCAAAATTTAGTTTATTACTAAAAGTTTTAGAAAATGAAACAGAAGAGACAGTAACAAATGAAAAACCAGTGTTGCCATCATTAGATAATAATATTATAAATGGAAATTCTTTGATTGATTTAGAAATGCTAAAAGATGCAACTACAGATGAGTTAATAAGTATTAATCCATTTTCATTTAATAATATAAATGGTGGAAATAAATTTGATTTAATCATAGGTAATCCTCCATATGTAAAAACAGAAGATATGATAAAACTTCAAAATAAAAAAGAAGTACAAGCATATAAATCAGAATATTATGTCGCATACAAACAATTTGATAAGTATTTCTTATTTATACAAAGAGCTATAGACTTAGTAAAAGACTCTGGAGAGGTATGTTACATTGTACCAAATAAGTTTATTAATAATGTTTCAGGCGAAAAAATTAGAGAACTTATTTCAGAAAATAAATATTTGAAAATGTTTATAGATTTTAATTATCAGCAAGTATTTAAGGATAAAACTATATATAGTTCTATAATTTTGTTAAATAAGAATAAAGAAGAAAATTTTGAATATTGCTATATAAACAGTTATGCAGAATGGATTATTAATAATAAGAGTAATATCTATACTAATATAAATTGTAATGAAATAGATAAAAATCCTTGGATATTGTCTATGGATATAGAGAAGATGAAAGAATTAAAAAAATTATTTAATAATTCTATACAATTATCAGAGATAGCAATACCTTTTAATGGAGTTCAAACTAGTTTAAATAAAATATATGTAATTAAAGGGAAAGAAGTAATAGGTGAAGATGAAAAATATGTTATTATAAAGAAAAATAATAAAGAATATAAAATAGAAAGAGATATATTAAAAAGATATTTTCAACCTATAAATAATGTTGAAAAGAATGTAAATTCTTTTGATCCGTTAGTTACAGATAAATATATTATTTTTCCATATGATGAAAGTGGACAACTGATTGATATAAATTTGCCACAGTATAAGGGAATAAAAGAGTATTTACTAGACTATTATGATATAATAGTTCCGAAACAAGTTTCAGGAAAAAATACAGGTAGGGATGTTCCAAATTCGAATAAAAATAACTGGTATCAATTTGGAAGAGTACAAGCAATAAATGAATTTAATAATCAAGAAAAATTAATCGTTGGTGTAATGTCCAAAGAGCCAATGTTTATGTATGATGATGAAAATTTAGTTATACAAAGTGGTGGAACAGCTGGATATTGTGGAATAAAAATGAAACCAAATAGTAAATATAATTTGTTCTTTTTACAATCATACTTAAGCCATCCAATAATGAATGATGTAATGGAGAAAATGGGAAGTGATTTTGAAGGTGGATTCTATTCAAGAGGGACTCAAGTTTTGGAAAAATTACCTATCATAAATGTTAATTTTAATAATATTCAAGAAAAGAAACTATATGATAAAATTGTAAATAATACTAAAAAAATATACAATATAAATAAAGCATTGAAAAGTAAAACAATGAAAAAGTCAGAAGAAGAGGCAAGTATTAGTTTAAAAAAGCAAATAATTATAGAAATAATGAAAGATATTACCGAACTAATAGAAATGAAGGATGAATAATAAATGAAGTTAAAGGAAAATATAACACAAAAAAAACTAAGAGGAGGTTATTATACTCCACAAAAGTTGGCAAACTACATAACTAAAATTACATTGAAAGATAAAATGAGAATTTTGGAACCAAGTTGTGGAGACGGATCTTTTCTAAAAAGTATAAAAAATATATTAGATAATAGTGATTATAGTGTAGAAAAAATTGATGCTATTGAATATATAGAAGATGAAGCTAATAAAAGTAAAAAAATTTTAAAAGATATTGATTGTGCTAGTGTTATAAATGATGATTTTTATAATTTTTATGTTAATTGCAAAAAAAAATATAATCTAATTATTGGAAATCCACCATATATAAGATATCAATATTTAACCGCGTTTCAGAGGGAAAAACAATCACAAGTTCTAATAAAGAATAAAATGAAATCAAATAAATTAATTAATAGTTGGGTATTTTTTTTAGTTGCTTGTATAGAATTGTTGGAGAAAAATGGAACAATTGCTTTTGTTATACCTGCTGAAATAATGCAGGTTGCATATGCAGAAGATTTACGTGAGTATTTATCGAAACATTTATCAAAAATAAATATTATTTCATTTAATGAGCTATTATTTGAAGATGCAGAGCAAGAAGTTGTTGTATTAATAGGAAAAAAGAAAGATAAAGAAAAAGAATGTTTGATTGCTAATTGTTTATATGATAATGTAGATGACTTTATAAGAAAATATAATCAAAATGATTTAATTTATGAAAAGATTTTAACCAATGACAAATGGACAAGATACTACTTAAATGAAAAAGAAAATAATGTTATTGAAGAAATAAAGCAAGATAGCAGATTTAGAAAAATGGGAGATGTAAGCTTAGTAAATGTTGGAATTACCACAGGAAATAATGATTATTTTTCTTTAGATGATAATTCTGTAAAAAAATATGATTTAAAAAAATATACTAAGCCATTAATTGGGAGAAGCTCACAAACACATGGACTAGTATTTGATGAGGATGATTGGAAGAAAAATGTTAATAAAGGAGTAAAAGCATATCTTTTAACTATAAACGAAAATGTAAATGTAGAAGATATGAGCGAAGTACAGCGAGAATATATAAAGATTGGTGAAGATAACGGAGCAAATAAAGGCTACAAATGTAGAATAAGAAAAAAATGGTATTCAGTACCTTCGATTTGGATACCAGATGCTTTTTTGCTAAGAAGAAGTAATGTATATCCTAAATTTGTTTTAAATGGAATTGATGCTGTATCAACAGACACAATGCATAGAATAAAAATCAAAGATGAATATGATAATAAGAAGATATTATTATCATATTATAATAGCATATCATATGCTTTTACAGAATTATGTGGTAGAAGTTATGGTGGAGGAGTTTTAGAAATTCTACCTAAAGAAGCAGAAAATATAATAATTCCTAATATAGATGATATGGATGAACAAAATGTAAATAGATTAATAGGAATTCTAGATGACAACATAAGAAATAAGAAAGATATAAGAGAGGCAATCAGGATAATGGACAAAGAAATATTAGAGAAATATTTAGGAATATCAGCTGATACTATAAATATGTATAGAGAAATCTGGAAAACTCTTAATAATAGAAGAATGAATAGAAAATAATTATAGTATGATATAAAAATTATGGAGGGGAAAATGTTAAATCGAAATATAAAAATAGATTTACATATTCATTCCAAAGCAAGTGCATATAAAGAAGCGGATGGATATGTAGATGAAAGTAAAATAGAAAATATTGATGTTTTACTTTCAAAGGTACAAGAAAATAATGTTAATTTAATATCAATAACAGATCATAATAATTTCGATTATGCACTTTATAAAAAAATAAAAGAACTAATAAATAAAGAACCATATAAAGATATAAATAATAATTTGCCTGGTGTTGAATTTGATGTTAAATTAGAAGAAAATAGTAAAGTAGTATGTCATATTATTTGTATATTTGATGATTATGATGAAGATAGTATATGCAAGATACAAAGTAAAATTGAAGAAGTTAAAAAGTTAGAAGATGAAGAAGATTATTATACATTAAATGAGTTTGAAACTATATTATATAATATTGGTGTAAGTGTATTATTGATAGCACATCAAAAGAGTGATTTAGATATTAAAAATTCTTCTCAAAATCATCATAGTTTATCAGAAGCAGTAGAGAATCCTAGAGAATGGATAAAAACAGGTTTTATTAATGCGTTAGAATATCAAAAACCAAGAGTACAAGGAATGATAAAAAATAATTTAAGAGAGATGAAGTCTAAATTTGCAACAATTACAGGTAGTGACTGTCATGTATGGTCTGCATATCCTAATAAAGATGATAAAATAAAAGAAGAAAAAGAATATTTAACAACAATTAAATGTTTACCTACATTTAAAGGGCTAGTTTTAAGCTTAACTTCACCAGACACAAGATTTGAGAGAAACGATGAAGGTAATAATTCAAACTACATAAATGAAATAAAACTAGGAGATAAAAGCTATGAATTATCAACAGGTATAAATGCTATAATTGGAGAAAACGGTGCAGGTAAATCATATATTTTAGGAAAATTAAATGGAGAAGAAGACAGAAAATATAAAAAGATTAATGATATTAATAAGGTAAAAATTTCTAAAGTTGAAAGTCCATCTATAACGAAAATTAGTCAGGGAGAAATAATAGAAAAAGTTAAATCAGGTAACTTACTAGACAATGATTCAGAATTTTATGATGAAATCTCAACAATAAATGAATTTAAAACTAATATTACTAGTTTTGTAAGCAATTTAAAAAAATATGTAGAAGAAAGAATAAAGAAAAGAGAAAATCAAGACAAAGTCAATAGTTTAAAAATACAAATAAAAGAATTCAAAGAAATTAAAAATTATTATATATCTTTAAATACAGATATTGAAACTATAGAAAATAATCCAAAAGATAGATATACAGAAATTAATAATATATATACAAAACTTTATAATGAATATAAATCCAATTCTAATTTTTATACAGAAGAAAAAGAGATTGCAATAAATAAAATATTAACATCATTGCAAGATTTAAGAAAAATTATTGCAAAAGAACGAGATGAAATAAGTCAAAAGAATAAAACTATAAATGTTATTATAGGAGTATTTAATGAAATAAATACAAAAATAAAAGCTGATAGAACATCTCAAGAAAATGAAAATGAAGATATGATTACAGAAATTCGAGATTTTGCATTGAAGATAAAAAATTATATTATAAACAAAGATAAAGAAATGGAATTTCCTAATTTTCCAAAGGCTATTGAGGGAACAAGTGTTAAAGCTAAATATGGTTTTAGGTTTATTAAAGAAGCAAAATATAATAATGCAAATTTAGAAAAAAACTTATATAAGGATTTATTTGTTCAAAATTACCAATCTAAAGAAAAGATTATGAATATTAACAATAAGGATGAGTTTGCTAATGCAGTAAAAGGTTCAAGTACATATGAAATGGTAGAGAATAGTTTAAATTCTAATGTTCAGAAATTTATTGCAGAATATACTAAGGAAGAAACTAGTATCAAAGATGAAAATGGAACAGATGAAATTGGTACCACTCCTGGAGAAATAGCTTTAACATACTATAAACTTCAATTATCAAAAGAAATTGATAGTGATGTTATTTTGATAGATCAACCAGAAGATGATATCAGTATGAAAAGAATAGAAAACTATATGCTAGATTATTTCAATAGTGTACGAGATAAAAAACAAGTAATATTTGTTACACATAATCCACTTTTAGTTGTTAATTTAGATGTAGATAATGTAATAGATATTACTAAAGACAGAAAAAATGTTTTGAGTATTAAAGCAGGATGTTTAGAAGATGATGATTTGTTAGAAGTAGTTAGTGAAAGCCTAGATGGAGGTAAAGAAGCAGTAGAAAGGAGATTAAAAGTATATGGAACAAATTGAAATTACAATAATTAAAGAAGGAAAAGATATATTAATTACTAGCACAGAAGGAAGACAAATAAAAATAACTCAAAATAATAATGAATTAAAGGCTTCTGAAACACTAGAATTTCTAAATTATGCAGAAAACAAGAGATATAAGTTAAATGATTTAGATGAAGAATCAAAAAATGATAAGAATTTAGGATATGTATACGAGATATTTAAATCGATTATAGAAAAGATTAATCCTATAGATGAGATAAATTTTTAAAAAACACTTGCAAAAATATTTATATTATGTTAAATTATAAACATAGAATCAAACTATGAAATATAATTATAAATACAAGCTCGTATTCTTCGCGAACGGAAGTGTCAAACGAGCCAATAAGAGTTTTCATCGAACTTTTTAAAAACCTTGATATAATTTAATTTCAAAAATACCAAAAGTTTGATGAACACAAAAACTTTAAACCGTTTCAAAATAAACGGTTTTTTTTGAACAAAAATATTGAAAAAGCAAGATAAGTAGATAAATATAAATAGATTATTAAACCTCTTATGTATTTTAAAAGCTAATATCTAGAAAATAATTGTATTGATAGCAATCTTATTTCGTTCATCTTGTCCCATCTCCATTATTTTAGCCATTGTGAACATTACAAGCTTATATTTTGCAAAGTTTATTAAATAGGATTAACTTTAGAAAACTCACATATAAATTCAATTTTCTGCTTTAGACATTCCTCAAATTGTAATTCTTGCTTAATTATCTTCATTTTTCGCACCATCCTTTCGTTTGGATGATTTTAATATTATATAAAAAAAAAAAAAAAATCAACCAGATTTTATTTTCTGATTGATTTTGTATCA
>CALXWL010000040.1 GCA_944392385.1 uncultured Clostridia bacterium
TATTTTTTGTTACTCTGTGCAAAACTATAAGTTTTATTATACTCCCCAGCATAGCTGGGGGTTTTCTCTAAATTCAAAAAAGTCTGGCATCCTAAATAGGATGCCAGATTAGAATTACCGTTATATAAACTTTAAGATTTTTTTTGCATACTCCACAAAATAATTAAGATTCTTTTTGCATAATCCACAAAGTAATTGTGCAATTCCCCACAAACAGGAGAGTTATCTCTATCACTCCTATCAATTATTGTTTCGCAGAAATATGTGTCCCTGCTTCCTGAAAGTAAATTCCTATAGCATTCACTATCTGCTGAAAGATAGTCGGCACTCTTTAAGAGTTTCTTCAAGTGCTCGTTTTCTTCTTCTTCCAGCATCACATGTTTTATGGCTGCTGACATATAATCTGGTATTTGCGAATATAATTTTTCCTCCAATTTCTGAAGTTCATACATTTCGGTTGCTTTTCTAAAGCCCTTAATCCTATCTTTGATAGGTGATGGTATGTCTTTAGTCCAGACTTCAGCAATGTCATGGAAGATTCCCATAAAGAACATTTTTGTTGCATATTCTTCATTGAACTGAGTTTTCTCAAGAGCCATAAAATACGCAAACACTGCGGTATCAAATAGATGTCCTAGAACAGAACACTCAACGTTGTAGCAACAAGTTGCCCAACGGTTTTGATTCCTCAGGTTGGATAGGTTTTGTAAGACCCTAAAAATTGAGCTTTCAGTGTCTGAAAATTCGATAACCCCAGGAATTTGGTAATATTTTTTTAGTTCTCTTTCTATTTCTTGAATCTTCCCTAATTCAAGAATTGTCTTCTGATGTTCCAGAAGTTCAATATAAGTAGCAATTTTAGTTGCTGCCTTATAAATTTGAGTTTCGTATTCTCCAATTCCTGTGGAAACAAAATCAGCAAATTCCTTATCTGCTTTTTCGGCGATTATCTCTGTTGCGACTTTATCAAACTCCTTTTTTGATATGCCGCTTATCTTGCAGATTTCCTCTATTTTGTGTTCCGGAGTATCGTAATACACATAAGCTTTTGCGTAAGCTCTGCCTATGGCAATGCGTGGGAAGTTTTCATAGCGGATGTTCTTTCCTTCATATTCAGCTTTTTTTGCTAATATGAAAGCCACAATGCAGTTGAATGCTTGTTTTGCCAGTTCGTTGTACTTTTGCTCTGTGGTAAAATCAGTCCACCGGCGCAGGTTGTTCAGCTTTATAATGACCTCGTTTGTTGCCTGCATCTGCTTAAAATTCACGGTATTCATATTCATTATCCTCCAAAAAATTATTTGTCTCCTGCAGAACTAAAAATTGTCGCATAGGAAGACTTTGTATAAATGAATATGCGTTTATTATATCACATAGTTATATTCATTTCAAATTTTCTACTAATTCTACTATTGTTTTTACTTTTCTCCAATTATTAGGTTCAACTTGTGTTGGTTGTATCTCGATATTGAATTCATCTTCTAGTGTTGCAATAAGTTCAATAAATGCTAGTGAGTCTAAGATTTCATTTTCTAATAGGTCTATTTCTATGTTTTCTTTTAAGTTTTTAAATCCAGTTAATTTTTCAATAATTTCTATTATTTTATCTTCCATCTTTATACTCCTTCTATTAATTTTTTTGTATCACATTTTCCATTTTTGTTTAATGGGAATTTGTCTATTATTTTTATTGTTGGGCACATATATTCTGGAATTTTGTTTAGTAATTCTTTTCGTATTTCTAATTCTTTTTTTTCAATATTTTCTTTTAATTTTACAAATGCTATTATCTTGGTAACTTTTCCACTTTCAGATATTTTAGGTATAACTACTGCTTTTTCTATATAGTTTAAATGTAGTAAGTTGCTTTCTATATCTGCTAATTCTATTCTATAACCTTTATATTTTATTTGATTGTCTTTTCTACATTGATAATATATCATTTTCTCTTTTTTATACCCTAGGTCTCCTGTTAAGTATGCATTTTTTCCATTATATTTTATAAAAGAGTTTTTACTTTCTCCTATATAACCATCTGCAACGCTTTGCCCTACTATTAGTATTTCTCCTACTTTGCCATCTTTTAATTTGTTTAATTTATCGTCTACTATATATATTTCAACATCTTTTTTCGGAATTCCTATTGGTATGTTATTTTCTTTTAAAATTTTTTTAGTTAAAGCTATACTTGTTACTGCAAATGTACATTCTGTTGGACCATAAGAATTTATGATTTCTAGATTTTTGAATCTTTCATAAAGTTTTGAAACTGTTGTTTTTAATAATTTTTCTCCACAAAATAGTATTGTTTTTAAGTTTGGTAGCAAATTTTCATTAAATGATTTATCTAGTAGTAGTAAATCTGCAAATGATGGTGTCATTACTGCCAATGTGGCTTTACTTTTATTTAGTTTTTCAAATAATAGTTTAAAATTTAGCTGTTCTTGCTTTTCTAATATATAATGATTACTACCACTTACTAAACTTAAGTATAAATCTGCTACTGATAAATCAAATGAGAATGACGCTTGGTTTAATATTACTCCTTTTTCTATTTTGGTTATGTATTTTAGCCATTCTATGCAAGACTCTAAGTTTCTATATGTTACTTTTACTCCTTTTGGAAGTCCTGTACTACCTGATGTGAAAATTATATAGAAAATATCGTCTGGTTGTAAGTAGATTTTGTTTATGTCAATATAGTTTTCTTCATTCATGATTTTTTCAATTTCATTTCTTGATATATTTTTTATATTACTTTTTAAATTTCCTATTATTAACTCTGGCTTTACTTGTTCTATTATTGAGTTTATTCTATTTTCAGTCATTCCAATGTCTATTGGAACATATGCCATTCCTGCAAATGAACATGCTAAAAATGTGGCTTTCATAAAAATTTCTTTAGACCCATAAACAATTACTGGTCTTTTACTTGAGTTTTTTATTAACAATACGCGATATATATTGCATACATATTTATAAAATTCTTTATATGTATATTGATTTTCACCTACTGTGTATGCCACATTATTTTGATTTTTAGTTATTTTAGTTAATATTTCTTCTAACAACATTTAATTCACCCTAATTTCTTCCTTAGGTATTAATGAGTAATCATACATAACTCTTGAATGATTTTCTAATATTAGTTCTCTTTTGATTTCTTCTTTTGTTTCTTTATTTATAATTATTCTATATACTTTACTGTTTCTAAAATATACTCCATTTTCATCTGGTGCATAATGATTATCTTCTTCTATAATTCTATATTTCTTGTCTAATGGAGCTGTAGACCTTATTTCGCCATATAACATTGTGTCATCTAGCCATACTCTTATTTGTATTGGATATTTAGTTGTGTTTTTAAATCTATAGTCTAATGCTTTATAACATATTGATGTTCCTGTTCCGAATGGTACTCTTCTTTTTACATCTGGAAATAATGCATCTGAATGATGATGTAATTCTGTAACTTCCATTGGTGTGTGTAATACTAGCCAATGTATCATATTAGCCATTTGACAAAGTCCTCCTCCTATGCCTTTTCCTATTTTTCCATTATGTACTACCATTCCTTCTAAATAGCCTTTTCTTGTTCTGCCTACTAGATTCCAGAAGGAGAATTCTTCACCTGGTTTTACTATTATACCATCAATTTTTTTACTTGCAAGTTTTAAGTTTACTACTTTATTTCTTTGCAATTGCATATCAACACCTGGCAGATTTCTTAATAATATTTTTGCATCGCTTTTCCATATGTACTCTAAATTTTCTTTACTAAATTTTTTTGCAAATTTCTTACCTGCCATTATGTCTTTTATGTCTTTTTTCTTTGCTTCTTTAAATAGTGCAATTTCGTAACATATTTTTCCATGTTCACAAAATAGTTTTCTTTCTTTTTCCAATTGTATCACCCATTTTTTCCCTTCATAAAATTATTATAGCACTTCTGTGCTCGTTTTACAAGAACACTATTTTTTTTTGCTAACTCTACATAATTTTTTGTTCGTACAAAAAGCTCGGGGGTAATTTCCCCTCGAGCTTTTTTTATCTACTATTCATTTATTTTTTCTAATAATTCATCTACATCTATACCATGTACTTCGCATGCTTCTTCTATTGTCTCTGCTTGTGAAGCTGGGCATCCTAAGCAATGCATTCCTGCTTGTAATAAAATTTCTGCTTTTTCTGGAGCAATTTCTAATAATTCTCCTATTTTAGTGGTTTTTTCTATCATTTTAATCCTCCTCGTATTTATATTTATTTTTCAAAGTTAAAAATATTTTAACATAATTTTTCAAAAAAGTATAGACAATTTTGAAAAATTATAGTAGAATGATACAAATTCAGAAAGGTGGTGGATATTTTAGAAATATTAGTTCATTTATTTTTTGCATCTTTTATTATTAACCTTTTTATAACCTTTTATTCTATTTATTCATTTTTTGAAATGAATTTTTGTCATGCTATGCAAGGTTCTAAATTAAAATTCAAAAAAATCTCTTAAGGAGGCTTATATTGAAATTCATATTATTTTTACTAAGATTAGTGTTTTGTTTTTTATCTACACTTTTATTTGTTATTCCTATTTTTATATTATTTTATCCAATTTTTACAGCAAGTCATTTTATTATTCCATATGCAATTTATCCTTTTGATATTTGTGTAACTGCCCCTGTTGCTTGGAAGTATATAAAAATTGCATATTGTATATTTTGTATTTGGAGTTGTTTTCTTTTATCTAATTCTATTTATTGTTTAGTTTTTAAGGATAAAATTGTATTAAAAGATTTAAAATCATCTGTTTTAAAAAAAGATTGTGGTTTAAGTTTATATCTTGGAAAAGATTTTAAAACAAATCTTCCTGTATACTTAAATGAATCAAGCTTATATCAAAATATTCTTATTACTGGAACTATTGGTACTGGAAAGACTAGCTCTAGTATGTACCCTTTTACTAAACAATTTATTGAATACCCTGATAAATTAGGAATGTTAATACTTGATGTTAAAGGCAATTTTTATAAACAAGTAAAAGTTTATGCTGAAGAGTTTGGTAGGCTGGATGATTTATATGTTATTGAGTTGGGTGGAGATGTTAAATATAATCCTCTTGATAAACCTAACCTTAAACCTTCTGTTTTAGCTAATCGTTTAAAAACTATTTTAACACTTTTTTCTCCGAATAATTCTGAGTCGTATTGGCTTGATAAGGCTGAAGAAGTTTTAGCTGAGTGTATTAAACTTTGTAGGTTATATAATGATGGTTATGTTACTTTTTTAGAGATTCATAAGTTAGTTAGCTCTCCTAATTATTATTATGAAAAAATAAGTAAATTAAGGCAGCTCTTTCAATCTCGGAAAGTTTAAATATTCTCAAGTACATGAACTTCACTCTTCTCTTAGCTTTTTTGAAAATGAGTATAACAATTTAGATTCACGTGTTTTATCAATTTTAAAATCTGAAATTACTAGAATGACAAATACTTTTGTATCTGATTATGATATTTTGAATACTTTTTGTCCTGAAAAAAGCTCTATAAATTTTTCTGGTTTTAAAAGTGTATTAGAACAAGGTAAAATTGTGGTTCTTAATATGAATATTGCAGTTTATAAAAATCTATCTAAACTAATTGCTGCTTATTTAAAATTAGATTTTCAATCTGAAGTACTTTCACAACTTTCAAATGATACCATTTTTCCAAGTGTTTTTATTTGTGATGAATTTCATGAGTATGTTACATCAACAGATAGTGCATTTTTTGCTCAAAGTAGAGAAGCTAAGTGTATTAATATTGTTGCTACACAAAGTTATACTTCTCTTTTGAATTCCTTAAAAGATGTTTATTCTACTAAATCTATTATCCAAAATTTAATTAATAAACTTTGGTATAGGACTGACGATTTATTTACAATAGAAGATGCTCAAAAACAAATTGGTAAAGAAGATAAAACTAAAGTATCAAAAAGTATTTCTGAAAATGCTCAAGAAACTAATTATAATTATATTACTAATTCTTTAAATTCTAAGAATTCTAGCGTTTCTGAGAGTATTACAACACATATTAATACTGATTTTATTTATGATACTAATTTCTTTACTAGAGAATTGGAAACGTTTTCTTGTCTTTCTTTTATTTCCAATGGCAACAAAATATTGCCTCCACAGAAAATTAGAATGCAACCTTATTTTTTAGAAGATATTAAGAGGCAAAAAAAGAAAGATAATTACAAGATTATATAGTTAATTAGGAGGTTCCTATGAAAAAAATTTATTATTTTATTTATATTTTAGTATTAGTTTTCGTTTTTTTGAATTGTTTTTGCTCTTTTAGCTTTGCTGCTTATCCTAAGCTTGTAAATACCATAACAAATGCTTTTGAAACTATTGAGACCTGGCTTTTAAGAATTGCTACTCCTGCAGCTGCTGTTGCAGTAGGTTCTGGTGTTTTTATGAAGAAGTTTAGTTTTGGTGATGAAGAAAGAATTAGAACTGGTAAGAGAATTATTCGCGGTAGTTTATTTTCTTATGCATTTATTCTTTGTATTGATTTGGTTTTATCTGCGATTCAATTACTTGTAAGTAAAACTGAACAGGGGTGATTTATATTAGTGAAATTAATATTACTAGTTTGTTGGTATATGCTATTAATAATATGCTTTCTAATATGCTTTCTTCTATTAATGAAAATGTTCTTGATTTATTAGATAAATTAGCTTTTATAAATTCAGATATTACTAAAAGTTTAACATCTGTTATTGGCACTCATCCTTATATTGGGATTAATTTAATTTGCAATTCTCTTATTTATGGTTTTCTAATTTATTATGCTATTTCATTTTTACTTTCTCATCTTACTTTTTCACAAGTTGAAAACCCTATTCAGTTTGTTTTTAAATTGCTTCTTTGTGCTTTTGCTTTAAATGCTAGTCATATGATTTGCTCAGGACTTATTTTTATTTGCTCACATATTTCTAGTATGATTTTGGATTTAGGTGATTTTTTATTTGGATATGATATTTCTTTTTCTTCTTTTATTAAAGATATTCTTCCAAATGATTATTTTACTTCTAATTCTTTTAGTTTGTTTAGTTTTGATGGCTTAATAAAAGCTACTACTTCTTTTGGATTTTTGAGTCTTACTATTTCTTATGCTATTCGTTATATACTTATAAAAGTTTTAGTAATAATTGCACCTTTTGCCATTTTATCTTTATCTAGTAGTAAAACTAGTCCTTTTTTTAAGTCTTGGCTTAAAAATTTTATTGCTACTTTATTTTTGCAGATTTTTATTTCCATTATTTTGCTTGTTTGTTTTATTGTTGATGATAGAGATAAGATTTTGCCTTCTCAAATTATGCATATTGGCATGATTTATACTCTAATTAAAGCAAATTCTTTTATGAAAGAATTCTTAGGCGGGTTTTCTACTGATGTTAATTTAAGTTTTCCTAGTATTTCATCTATATTCAAAGGGGGTGTTTTTAAATAAAATTTATTATTCCTCAAAACTATGCTTTTAAGAATAAATTGTTTGGATTTATGGATTATTCAACTGCTGTTTTTAATATAATTTGGGCATTGTTTATTATTGTTTTTATTAATATTTTTCCTTTTTCAATTAATGTAAGAATTGGATTATTTATATCATTATATTTCCCATTGTTACTTTTTAGTTTTTTTGGATTTAACAATGAAAATATTCTTTATGTGTTTTCATATATTTTTAAATTTATTATAAATAGTAAGGTTTATTTTTATGGAAAAGATTGACAAATTTGCTTTTTAAATATACAATTATTATTATTTGATATATGAAAAGGAGTATTTATATGTGGGGAGATATTGCAGTTGCTTTTCTTCTAGCTTTTATTACAGCTTATGTTATTACACCTTATACTATAAGATTTGCAAAAAAAGTTGGAGCACTTGACATTCCAAAAGAATCAAGAAAAATTCATAAAAAACCTATGCCTAGGCTTGGAGGACTAGCAGTAATTGCAGGTTTTGCAGTTTCTGTTATTTACTTGTTAATTGTAATGTCTATTGAAGGAACTATTGATTTATTTGGACAAGATGAGTATTATATTAAGTTAATTGGTATTTTTATTGGCGTAATAGTTCTTGGACTATTTTGTTTTGTTGATGATTTAAAGAATATTAATCCTTTTATAAAATTAATAGGTCAGATTTTAGCATCTATAATTGTGACTTTATGTGGTGTTCAAATTAATAGAGTTTCAATACCTTTTTTTGATACTGTATTTCCTGAGCAGATTGTATCTATAATAATTACTGTTATTTGGATTGTTGGTATAACTAATGCAATTAATTTAATTGATGGTTTAGATGGATTATCAAGTGGAGTATCATTAATTTCTTGCATATCATTATTAATAATATTTGCTTTAAATGGTTCTCCTCTTATTTCTATTTTATTAGTTACTGCTCTTGCAGGTAGTATTCTAGGATTTTTACCATATAATTTTAATCCTGCAAGAACATTTTTAGGTGATACTGGTTCGAATTTTTTAGGTTATACGTTATCTATAATTTCTATTTTAGGTATGGCAAAAACTTATACTGCTATTGTTATTATTGCCCCTTTGCTTGTTTTTGCTATTCCTCTTTTGGATACTACTCTTGCTATTATTAGAAGAATTATTAAATCAAAATCTTTAAAGGGTGTTTTTAAAGCAGATAAAGAACATTTACATCATAAGATAATGAAACATGGATATACTCAAAAACAAGCTGTTCTTATCTTATATGGCCTTAGTGCTACTTGTGGAATGTTTGCTATTATTCTGCTAGACAGTGGACTTTGGAAGGCTTTGTCTTTTGCTCTTATGGTTATCGCGATAGTTGCAATTGGATATAAAGATATTCTGCGAATAGAAGATAACAATGAAGCAAATAAAACTAAATAGGATTAATAATTATCCCCCAGTATAACTGGGGGATTTTCATATCGGCCTATAAGGCCTTGATACTAGCTGGCACTGAAGT
>CALXWL010000041.1 GCA_944392385.1 uncultured Clostridia bacterium
ATAAAAACAGAAAAGGAAACAATGCCAATAGAACTAGAAGAAATATCTCATAAAATAATGCAACCTCAAACCGAAGAAACAGCACTTAAAAAAGAAAAAGATGAGCAATCTCAAAAACGTTTAGCTGAAATTCAAAAAGAAATTGCAGAAATGCAAAGTAAATTTAATGAAATGAAAGCAAAATGGGAAAATGAAAAAAATGCAATTTCAAAAGTGCAAAAAATTCGTGAGGAAATAGAAAAAGTAAATGGCCAAATAGAAGAAGCACAAAGAAATTATGAATTAAATAAAGCAGCAGAATTAAAATATGGTAAACTTCCAGAATTACAAAAAGAATTGAAGAAAGAAGAAGAAATTGCAGCAAAATCAAAAGAGTCAAGCTTGCTTAGAACCAAAGTAACAGATGAAGAAATAACAAGAATAATAGCAAAATGGACAGGTATACCAGTTACTAAACTAATGGAAAGTGAAAGAGAAAAAATATTAAATTTAGGTACTATATTGCATAAAAGAGTAATTGGTCAAGACGAGGCAGTAGAAAAGGTTACAGATGCCATTGTGCGTTCAAGAGCAGGTATACAAGATAGCCGTAGACCAATAGGTTCATTTATGTTCTTAGGTCCAACAGGTGTTGGTAAAACAGAGCTTGCAAAAGCATTAGCAGAAAGTCTATTTGATGATGAACACAATATAGTAAGAATAGATATGTCTGAATATATGGAAAAATTCTCAGTATCAAGATTAATAGGAGCACCTCCAGGATATGTAGGATATGAAGAAGGAGGACAATTGACAGAAGCAGTTAGAAGAAAACCATATTCAGTAATTCTATTTGATGAAATAGAAAAAGCACATCCAGATGTATTTAATGTATTATTACAAGTACTAGATGATGGTAGAATAACAGATTCACAAGGAAGAACAGTAGATTTCAAAAATACAATAATAATATTAACATCAAACCTAGGTTCAGAGTATATATTGGAAGGAATAAACAATAAAGGAGAACTAACAGAGGAAGCAAAAGCAAAAGTTGAAATACTATTAAAACAAAGTTTCAGACCAGAATTCTTAAATAGATTAGATGAAATAGTATTTTATAAACCATTAACACAAACTGAAATAGGAAAAATACTAGATTTACTAATAGCAGATCTAAATAAACGTTTGGAAGATCAACAAATAACAATAGAATTAACAGAAAAAGCAAAACAATATTTAGTTGATAATGGATATGACCCAGTATATGGTGCAAGACCATTAAAACGTTTTGTACAAAAGAAACTAGAAACATTAATAGCAAGAGAAATAATAAAACAAACAATATTACCAAAACAAAAAGTAAAAGTAGATTATAATGGAAATGAATTAGTAATATAATTAAAATCTGTGTACAATATTGTACTACATGAATAAAATAATATAAAACTAGTATAATAATCTTGACAAATAATAATTTGTGTAGTACAATGTATTACAGAAGAGGTGATAAAAATGACTGTATCATTGAGATTAAATAAAGAAGATGAAAAATTAATAAAAAAATATGCTGAGCTAAAAAATATATCATTATCTGAACTATTTAGAAGTGCTCTAATAGAAAAAATAGAAGATGAATATGATTTACAAGCATATAAAAAAGCAATTGAAGAATACAAGAAAAATCCTGTAACTTATACCCACGACGAAGTTGCAAAGATGCTAAACCTTGAATAATAAGTATAAAGTTACTTACACACCTAAAGCAATAAAACAATTACAGAAGATGGATAAAAGTATACAAAGACTAGTCTATGCGTGGATAGATAAAAATTTGCAAGGGTGTGAAAATCCAAGACAACACGGTAAAGGTTTAACAGGAGACAAATCTGGACAATGGAGATATCGTATTGGAATTTATAGGCTAATATGTGAAATACATGATGAAGAAATAACCATATTAGTATTAGAAGCAGGACATAGAAGAGAAATATATGAATAAAGCACTTATACTTACATTATAAGTGCTTTATTTTAATTTATATGTAATTTAATCTCATTCCAAACTGCATCTGAATAAATCCTTTTCTCAGAAGAAAAGGGCAAAAACTTCAAATCCTTTAAAGGATTCAGTTCATTTTGCAGATTATTCACAGCGACCTCAACCTTAGTTGGGGCTATTTTATCAGCCTTATTTGCCAAAATCAAGCAAGGGAAAGCAGTATTAATTATATAGTCATACATCATGATATCATTTTCATTAGGAGAATGCCTAATATCTATTAAAAACACAATTAAAGCAATTTGCTTTCTTGTAGATAGATAGTGTTCAATAAAACTTCCAACCTTAACTTGTTCCTGTTTAGACATCTTACTAAACCCATACCCAGGAAGATCAACAAAATAAAAAGTATTATCAACATTGTAAAAATTAATCTGCCTAGTCTTCCCAGGAACACTGCTAGTTCTAGCTAAATTTTTCCTCCCAAGCATAGCATTAATAAAAGAAGACTTACCAACATTAGATTTACCAACTAAAACAACCTCAGGAATATCACTTGCAGGATACTGCTTCTCAGAAATAGCAGACACTACAAATTCAGCCATCACAATGCATCACCCCCATTTATTATTCATTATGCACCAAGAACACTTTTACCTCCCATATAAGGTCTTAGCACCTCTGGTATACGAATACTTCCATCTGGATTATAATTATTTTCTAAAAAAGCAATAAGCATACGAGGAGGAGCAACTACTGTGTTATTTAAAGTATGTGCAAAATAATTGCCTTTATCTCCTTTAATACGAATTCCTAAACGTCTACTTTGTGCATCTGTTAAATTAGAACAGCTTCCAACTTCAAAATACTTCTTTTGACGAGGAGACCAAGCCTCAACATCACAAGATTTTGCTTTTAAATCTGCTAAATCACCAGAACAACATTCAAGAGTACGAACAGGTATATCTAAACTTCTAAATAATTCTACAGTATAACTCCACATTTTATTATACCAATCATAACTTTCCTCAGGCTCGCAAACAACTATCATTTCCTGTTTTTCAAATTGATGAATTCTATAAACTCCACGTTCTTCTACACCATGAGCTCCTTTTTCTTTTCTAAAGCAAGGTGAATATGAAGTCATAGTATATGGAAGATTTTGTTTTTGTAATATTTGGTCTTTGAATTTGCCAATCATAGAATGTTCGCTTGTACCAATTAAATATAAATCTTCACCTTCAATTTTATACATCATAGCATCCATCTCTTCAAAACTCATAACACCTGTTACAACATCACTTCTAATCATAAAAGGTGGTATACAATAAGTAAATCCTTTATTAATCATAAAATCTCGAGCATAGCTAATAACAGCAGAATGAAGGCGAGCAATATCACCCATTAAATAATAAAAACCGTTACCTGCAACTCTACGAGCAGAATCTAAATCTATACCAGATAGTTTTTCCATAATGTCTGTATGATAAGGAATTTCATAATCTGGAACAACAGGTTCACCATATTTTTGTACTTCAACATTTTCTGAATCATCTTTTCCAATAGGAACAGAAGAATCAATAATGTTTGGAATTTTCATCATTATATCTTTTATTTCAATAGCTAATTCATTTTCAAGTTTTTCATTTTCAACCAATTCAAGATTAATTTGTCCAACTTTAGCCTTTATTTTTTCTGCTTCATCTCGATTACCATTTTTCATCAAATTACCGATTTGGCTACTTAATGAATTTCTATTAGCACGCAATTCATCTCCTTTAAGTTTTACTTCGCGATTTTTCTTATCTAATTCTAATACCTTATCAACAAGTTCTAATTTATGGTCTTGAAATTTTTTCTTAATATTTTCTTTAACCATTTGTGGATTTTCTCTAATCAATTTAATATCAATCATTTAATCTCAACTCCTCTTGAAGTATTTTACTATAATTTAGTAAAATTTGCAATAATTTTTCTTTATAACTGTTGTTTTATTTTAAAAAGTTTTATATAATAGATAAAAATAATTATAGGAGAGTGTATTTATGAATTTACCAAACAAACTAACAATATTTAGAATAATTTTAGTACCAATAATGGTTATTATTCCTTTTTTAGGAATACCAGGAGAAATATTTAGTATAC
Source organism: uncultured Clostridia bacterium (assembly GCA_944392385.1). Classification (GTDB taxonomy): domain Bacteria; phylum Bacillota; class Clostridia; order TANB77; family CAG-508; genus UMGS1781. The sequence goes on from CALXWL010000041.1 coordinate 4,127, forward strand.
CAATTCAAAACTTAGTGATAATAGCAATATTTGCAATAGCCTCATATACAGACCACTTAGATGGAACAATTGCAAGAAAACATAATTTAGTTACAACCTTTGGAAAATTTGCTGACCCATTAGCAGATAAAATACTAGTACTTTCAGCTATGCTTATGCTAGTAGAAATGGATTATTTACCAGCTTGGATACCAATTATAGTATTAACAAGAGAATTTGTAGTATCAGGATACAGGTTAATAGCAGTAGAAAAAGGTGGAAAAGTAATAGCTGCAAGTATTTGGGGCAAAATAAAAACAGCAACTCAAATGATAGCAATAATACTTGCATTTTTAGATTTAAACTATTTTGGCGCATTTATATGGGAAAGCTTAACAGGGTATAGCTTAGTTATAAATGTATTATCAAGCTCACTAATGCTAATATCAACAATAGCAGCGATATTCTCTGGCATAGATTATTTAAAGGGAAGTAAAGAATTGTTTAAATAAACTATAAAAATCAAAAGAAAATTTGAAAAGTAAGGAAAGGTTTATATATGGATAGTAAACAAGCTAAAAGTAGAATGGAAGAATTATATAAATTAACATCATATTATGCTACAAAATATTATGATGAAGATAAACCAGAAATAAGCGATTTTGAATATGATATGCTTATGAATGAACTTAAAGCTCTGGAAAAAGAATTTCCAGAATTTGTATCCAAAAATTCATTAACTCAAAAGGTTGGAGGAACTGTTAAAGAAGGTTTTGAAAAGATAGAACATGTTGTCCCTCTTCTAAGTTTGCAAGATGTATTTTCATTTGAAGAAGTTCAAGATTTTGATATGAAAATGTGTAAAGAAGATGCAAATGTAACTTATGTAGTTGAAACTAAAATAGATGGTTTATCAGTTGCATTAGAATATAAAAATGGTGAATTTATACGTGGAGCAACAAGAGGAAATGGTCAAGTTGGAGAAGATGTTACCCAAAATCTAAAAACTATAAAACATATACCCCAAAAATTAAAAGAACCAATTGATATAATTGTTCGTGGGGAAGTTTTTATTGGCAAAGAAGATTTTGAAAAATTAAATGATAAATTAGATGAAGAAGAAAAATTTGCAAATGCTAGAAACTTGGCAGCAGGTTCACTTCGCCAATTAGATAGCAAAATTGCAGCTCAAAGACCATTAGACATATTTATATTTAATGTGCAAAAATGTGATTCAAAAGAATTTACATCACATTATGAATCTTTAAAATATTTAGAAAAAATAGGATTTAATGTAAATCCTGTAATCATACCATGCGACACAATAAGAAAGGTAAAAAATGCAATAAATAAAATAGGTGATGAAAGAGAAAACTTAAATTTTGGAATAGATGGAGCAGTAGTAAAAGTAGATAATCTGGCTTTAAGAGAAAAAATAGGGACAACTTTTAAAACACCAAAATGGGCAATTGCATATAAATATCCACCAGAGCAAAAAGAAACTACATTAAAAGATATTGTATGCCAAGTTGGAAGAACAGGAGCACTAACTCCAATGGCAATATTAGAGCCAGTAGTAGTTGCAGGTTCGAAAATTTCAAAAACAACTTTGCATAACGAAGATTTTGTGAAAGAAAAAGATTTGAAAATAGGGGATAGGGTAATAATTCAAAAAGCAGGAGACGTAATACCAGAGGTAGTAAGGGCAGTAGTAGAAAAAAGAACTGGTAGTGAAAAAGAATTTGAAATGCCTACAGTTTGTCCAGTATGTGGTAGTCAAGTAGTTCGTGTGCCAGGACAAGCTGTAACAAGGTGTATAGGCATAGAGTGTCCAGCAAAAAATTTGAGAAATATTGTTCATTTTGCATCAAAAGAGGCTATGAATATAGAGGGATTAGGAGAAAAGGTAATAGAGCAACTTATGGATAAAGGACTTATATCTAATATTGCAGATATATATTCTTTAAAATTAGAAGATATAGCAAGTTTAAAAAAAGAAGGTAAAAAATTTGCTGAAAACTTAATAAATTCTATAAATGCAAGTAAGAATAATAACTTGGATAGATTAATAAATGCATTAGGAATAGACCAAGTAGGAATAAAAACTGCTAAAATTTTAGCAAAAAAATTCAAAACAATGGATGCTTTGGCAAAAGCAAATTTTGGCACTTTAACGTTTGTAGATGAAATAGGGCAAATAACAGCAAACAGTATAAGAGAATTCTTCATGCAAGACCAAACAAAAGATCTTATAAAAAAATTAAAAGCAGCAGGCGTAAATATGTCTTTACAAAAAGATGATGATGCTGATAACAGATTTTTAGAAAAAACATTTGTATTAACAGGAACTTTGGAAAAATATACAAGAGATGAAGCAGGAAGAATTATAGAAAAATTTGGAGGAAAGGTTTCAACAGCAGTATCTAAAAAAACATCATATGTGCTAGCAGGAGAAGATGCAGGAAGTAAACTAACAAAGGCACAGAGCTTGGGTATACCGGTAATTTCAGAGCAGGAATTTGAAGAGATGATAAAATAATTATTTAAGCAAGAAAGGAATAAATAATTAATGAAAGAATATACATTTGAGAGATTATGGAAAGAATTAAATGAAGGATATCAAATATATTATACTTATATGGATAAACGATATATACTATCAAAACTAGATAAAAATTGTTATTCAAGAGAATTAGTAAATAAAGACGAAAAAGGTCCACATCCCAAAAGGCAAATAGTAACTTTAAAAGCTGTGAAAGAATTGTTTGAATTTATGGAGGATATTGAGTATAAAGTAAATTAGGAGGTTTATATGATTAAAATAGGTATTTTAGGTTATGGAAATTTAGGAAAGGGAGTAGAACTTGGGATTAAGCAAAATCCAGATATGGAGCTTGTTTCAATATTTACAAGAAGGAATCCTGGAAGTTTAAAAACAGTTACAAATGTGCCAGTTATCAATATTTCAGAAGTAGAAAAGTGGAAAGATAAAATAGATGTCATGATACTTTGTGGTGGTTCAGCAACAGATTTACCTAATCAAGGACCAAAATATGCTGAAATGTTCAATACTGTAGATAGTTTTGATACACATGCAAAAGTTTCAGAATATTATAATCAAGTAAATGAAAAAGCTATTAAAGGAAATAAAATTTCAATAATATCTGTAGGTTGGGATCCAGGCTTATTTTCCATAAATAGACTATATGCAGAAACAATATTACCAACAGGAAATACATATACATTCTGGGGTAAAGGCGTAAGTCAAGGACATTCTGATGCAATAAGAAGAATTTCAGGAGTAAAAAATGCTGTTCAATATACAATTCCAATAGAAGATGCTGTAGAAGCTGTAAGGGAAGGAAACAATCCAGTTCTTACAACAAGACAAAAGCATTTAAGAGAATGTTTTGTAGTATTAGAAGAAGGAGCAGATGGAAGGAAAATAGAAGAAGAAATAAAAACAATGCCTAATTATTTTGCAGATTACGATACAAATGTTTACTTTATATCAGAAGAAGAATTAAATGAAAAACATAGCAAAATGCCTCATGGAGGATTTGTTATAAGAAGCGGAAAGACGGGTATGAATGAACAAACAAAGCAAATAATAGAATATTCCTTAAAATTAGAATCAAACCCAGAATTCACAGCAAATGTACTTTTATCATACGCACGAGCAGCATACAAATTACATGAAAAAGGTGAAACAGGAGCAAGAACAGTGCTAGATATTCCACCAGCAATGTTAAGCACAAAAACGACAGAAGAGTTACTAAAAACAATAATATAATTTTTATAAAGGCAATTTTTTACCTGCCAAAAGAAAGGAATATTATACAATGAAAGCAGTATTACAAAGAGTAAAAAATGCAAGTGTAACAGTAGATGGAAAAATTACTGGTCAAATAGGAGAAGGATTCCTTGTTTTACTAGGAGTAGGACCAGAAGACACAGAAAAAAACGCAGATGAATTAGTTCAAAAAATATGTAAACTTAGAATATTCACAGACGAAAACGATAAGATGAATTTATCAATCAAAGATATAGATGGTCAAATACTTGTAGTATCTCAATTTACATTGTATGCTGACTGTCAAAAAGGAAATAGACCAAGCTTCGTAAAAGCTGCTTCTCCAGACAAGGCAGAAGAGTTATACGAATATTTTAAACAGCAATGCAAAAAAGAAGTAAAAAATGTCCAGTCTGGCATATTCGGAGCACATATGGAAGTAAAACTTTTAAATAATGGACCAGTAACAATAATATTAGAAAGATAATAATTCCCATTTTGTCTTTCAGCAGGAGCATAGACTGTTGTTACTGAAGAACAAAAATTCGAGTTTATTTTTTCTACAAACTATTGCAAATATTATAATGGTATAGTATAATGAAATAGTATTTTTGACTGCAAAATGCTTTCGTAGCTCAGTCGGTAGAGCACTTCCTTGGTAAGGAAGAGGTCACGGGTTCGATTCCCGTCGTAAGCTCCATTTTTTGTAAAATTTTTCAAAAAAATGAATAAAAAGTATTGAAATTTAATAAAATATATTGTATAATACAAAACATGGTGATGATAACAACGTGGATACACCTGTTCCCATACCGAACACAGAAGTTAAGCACGTTTATGCTGAAAATACTTTCAAGTTACCTTGGTGGGAAGATAAGTAGTCGCCAACCTTATATATTCCCCAATAGCTCAGTCGGTAGAGCGCTCGGCTGTTAACCGATAGGTCGTTGGTTCAAGTCCAACTTGGGGAGCCATAGACGATTTTCGTCGAACCACTTAAAAGTCTTGATATAAAAGAGTTTTAAGATTCGATAAAAATCATAAAGAGAGAGAAGATAGTTTGATTTAAAGA
>CALXWL010000042.1 GCA_944392385.1 uncultured Clostridia bacterium
CTTTTTGTATCACATTCAACAGAACAAATAAAAAAAATATGTAACAAAGTAATTTGGATAGAACATGGTAAGGTTCAACAAATTGGAAGCAAAGAAGTATGTGATGCATATCAAGAATTTATGAAAAATAAATAAATGGGGGAATTATGAGCAATAAAAAAAGAATACTAACAGATTTTATTAAAACACTAAAAAGAATAAAAAAAGAAGAGTCCATTGTAATTGTTGCACCATATTTTAATGAAGAAAGGTTAAAAGATGGATACTATAAAAGAGTAAAAGCAATTGATGAAATATTTAAGGATATCCTAAAAATTTATGTAACATATGAAAACAAAAACAATAGAATAGTTTTTGAACCACATGGAGATAAAACAATAGTAGTAAGATATTTGCCATCATCAAAAAAACAAAAGTTATTAGTTTCTATTTTAATGGTAGTAGCAAAAAGAATTTATTGCCATTCAGTATGGCAAGTAAAGAAAAAATTCTTCAAATTACCATTTGTAAAGGTATATACAGATGTCCACGGGGTTGTACCAGAAGAAGAAACACTATATGGAAGATATGAAGCAGCTCAAATGTATGGAGATATAGAAGAAGCTACAGTACAAAAGGCAGAATACTTAATATGTGTTACTAATAAAATAAGAGAACACTTAATTAACAAATATGGCAAACTCTTTAAGGCAAAAACAATTATATTACCTATTTTTGATACAACATTATCACAATATGATATTGAAGTACCAGACCAAAAACCTTTTATAAATGGAAAACCAACAGTTATATATGCAGGAGGAATAATGAAATGGCAAAAGATAGAATTGATGCAGGAATCAATACATAAAAGAATTGATTCAGCAAATTATATTGTATGCTGTCCAAACCCAAAAGAATTTTGGAAAACATGGAAATACGAAAAATCACACAATTTAAAAGTAGAATCTAAATCTTACATAGACTTATGTAAGCAAGTATATACAATTGCACATTATGGATATGTATTAAGAGATGATATTACAGTAAACAATGTGGCTTGTCCAACTAAAATAGCAGATTATATAAAGTACAAAATAATACCAATAGTTAGTAGCCCTAAAATTGGTGACTTTGCAGATTTAGGTTTGCAATATATAACGTTAGAAGATTATAATAATGGGAAGCTATATAATGAAGCAGAAATGAAAAGTATTGTAGAAAATAATTTAAAAGTGTTAGAAAAATATATAAAAATTCACGAGGAAGGAAAAGATAAATTTAGAGAAATCTTTAAATTATCATAAGGTAAAAGTATGAGAAGAATTTTACACAAAATTAAATATATGTTTAGAATATTATACTATATTATATATTTAATAATTAAAAGAATAAAAAATAGAAAAGCAACAAGAGGTGTTGCACAAATAGTAGATAGTTACAATTTTGGAGGACTTGAGCAAGTTGCTACAAACGTATATCAAATTTTTTATCAAAAGAAATATAATTCATCAGTTATTTGTGTATCAAATAATGTAGGCAAAATCTGTGAGCAATTAAATTCGCCAAAAGACTTACGAATTATAAATTATGATCTTGCAGATATGTTAAAATATTGTGCAAAAAACAATATAAGAACATTGATATTCCATTATTCAACATTTCATTTTGTACTATTAAGATTATTGGGATTTAAAACATATTATATTATACATAACACATATATTTGGTTTTCTAAAAAGCAATGGATAAAATTAAAACATCAACTTAAAACATGCACAGGAATTATTGCTGTTTCAGAATGGTGTAAGGATTACTTTATGAAAAAAACTGGTATTTCGAAAATAAAAGTTATTTTAAATGGAATAGATTTTGAAAAAATTAGTAATGGACAACCAACCTCCATAACTAGGGAAAGTTTAAAAATAAAAGAAGATGAAATTACATGTTTAACATTAGGCAGTTATACAGAAGGAAAGCACCAAATGGCGATAATTGGAATAATGGAGAAACTATATAGAAAAAATCCAAAAATTAAATATATATGTGCAGGTCCAATATTAAATCCATATTTATATAATATCTTTATAAAGAAAGTAAACAAATCTCCTGCTAGGCGTAATATAATTTTATTAAAAAATATACCACAAAACGAAGTAGGAAGTTTTATAAGAGAAGTTTGTGATATATATATACAACCATCAATCCACGAAGCAGGAGTTCCACTTACAGTAATGGAAGCATTAATAAACGGTAAACCTGTAATAATGACAGATTTTATGTTATCTAAAACATTTCCAAACTGTTCAAGAATTATAGGAGTAACTCCACCATATAAAGACATCATGGACATAACACCAAAAGAAGCTTTAAATATAAGTAAAAAAACAGTAACTAAATCTACTAAAGAATATGTAGAAAAAATAAATGAAATTATAAAAAATTTAAACTATTTTAAAGATCCAAAAAATTTCAATAAAGAGGATTACTTATTTTTAAGTAAAGAACGTATGGCAAAAGACTACATATATTTTATAAAAATTTAAACTATGACTTATGTTCTTGGTAAAAAATAGCGGAGGAATAACGTGAAAGATAAAATATCAAAATTTATCAATGTTACAAAAAGAGATGGTATTATTAAAACCATAAAAAGAACAATCACATATATAACAGCCAATTATATTAATAGAATAAATATAAGAAAAAGAATAAAGTTTAAAATACAAAAAGAAAAGTTAAGTCATGAAATTGATTCTATTTTAGAAGGAAAATATAAAAGAATCCTTATTTGGAGGGGATCTTTTGGCTGGCATGTACCGCTATTTCAGAGGCCACAACAAATAGCGAATTGTTTATCAGAAAAAAATTGTTTGATATTATATGAAGTAACACGTATGACAGATAAAATAGACTTTATCAAAAAGGAAAAAAACAATTTATATCTTATTGACTATGAAATATCAAAATTTGAAAAATTGCTATTTGAAAAGTTAAAACAAATCAACAAACCAAAATACTTGCAACTATATTCAACATGCTGGGATGTAAAAAAGGAAGAAGTAGACATGTATGTAAACAATGGATTTAATATGCTATATGAATATATAGATGACTTAAATCCAATATTAGCAGGTACTCAAGAACTTCCTAAAAATGTTAAAGACATACATAACTATGTTATATCAAATCAAGATGTATTAGTAGTAACAAGTGCTGACTTATTATATGAAGACATGGTAAAAAAGCGTGGAAGCAGTAATAATATAATACTTTCATCAAATGGTGTAGATATAGAACATTTCAGCAAATTTACCGATATGAAAATTGAAAAAATGGAGCAATTAAAACAAAACTATGAAATGATAATTGGATATTATGGTGCTCTAGCAAGTTGGATTGATTATGAATTGATAAAAAAACTTGCCAATCACTACAAAAATATTGCATTTGTGTTTATTGGAATCAAATATGATAATTCTCTTAGCTTATCAAAAATTGAAGATATTGAGAACATTAAATTTATGGGAAAAGTAGAATATAATATTCTGCCAGAATATGCAAAATATTTTGACATTGCATGGATTCCATTTATAATAAATGAAATTACACTTGCTACAAATCCAATTAAGGTTTTTGAATACATGGCTTTAAAAAAATACATTATTACATCAGCTCTTCCAGAATGCAAAAAATATAAAAGTATAAACATAGCAAATAATTATGAAGAATTTTGTTATTTAATAGACAACTATAATAATAAATACAATGATGATTATTGTAAACTTTTAGAAAAAGAAGCCAAAGAAAATTCATGGAAATATAAAGCAGATGAAATAATTAATCTATTAGAAAAATTTGAAAACCACAAATAAATTTTATTTATATAGAATTACTCATTTTGAGGTTTGATATTTTTAATGATAATTTTAAATAGGAGAAAATATAAAGGATGATAAAAGAAAAAATATTAGGTTTTGATGTGTGTACATACAATCAAGAAGAATTATTAGAAAATATTTTCAAAGATTATAAAAAGAGTAATCAGTTATTTATTGTGAATATTAATCCAGAAATAGTTATGAGAAATTATAAAAATGATGAAACAAAAAAAATTTTTAATTCTCAAAAATATCAAATACCAGATGGGTTTGGTATAGTATGGGCATCAAAAAGAAGAAAAGGAAATATAAAAGAACGAATTGCAGGAATAGACTTAATGCTAAAAATATGTGAAAAATCACAGGAATATTCAAGTAATATATACTTATTTGGATCTGAACAAGAAATTGTACAAAAAGCAAAAACAGAATTAGAAAAACTATATCCAAAAATAAAAATCATTGGTATAAGCAATGGATTTTGTGATGAAAGTAAAGTAGTAGAAGAAATAGAAAAATTAGGACCAGATATATTATTTATAGGTCTAGGCTCTCCAAAACAAGAAGAATTTATTATAAAATATAGAGACAAGCTAAAAAATGTAAAAATATTAATGCCAGTAGGTGGATCATTGGATGTAATAAGTAAATCAAAGAAAAGAACACCTGAATGGATGATAAAACGTAATCTTGAATGGTTATATAGACTAATAAAAGAACCAAGAAGAGCTTTAAGACAAACAAAGATAATAAAATACGTAATATATATAATCATAAAAAAAGATGAAAGGAAAGAAAAAAAGAATGAGCAAAATTAAAGTAATGACTGTATTTGGAACAAGACCAGAAGCAATAAAAATGGCACCACTTGTAAAAGAATTAAAATCACGAAAAGAAATAGAATGTATTGTATGCGTTACAGCACAACATAGACAGATGCTAGATCAAGTACTAGAAGTATTTGACATTAAACCAGATTATGACCTAAATATAATGAGTCAAGGGCAAACACTAAGCGATATAACAAGCAAAGCATTAAAAGGGTTAGAGCAAGTAATTCAAGAAGTAAAACCAAATATTGTATTAGTACATGGAGATACAACAACAACATTTGCAGGAGCACTTGCTGCATATTATAACCAAGTAGATATAGGACATGTAGAGGCAGGCTTAAGAACATGGAATAAATACTCACCATATCCAGAAGAAATGAATAGACAAATGGTAGGAGTAATGGCAGACATACATTTTGCACCAACTCAAAATAGTAAAAATAATTTGTTAAAAGAAGGTAAAAATCCTAAGTCAATATACGTAACAGGGAATACAGCAATAGATGCATTATCAACAACAATAAAAGAAGATTATGCACATCCTGCTTTTAAATGGCTTGGAGATGATAAACTAATACTAATTACAGCACATAGAAGAGAAAACTTAGGAGAACCTATGAGACATATGTTTAAAGCAATAAAGAAAATAGTAGATGAATTTCAAGGTATAAAAGCAATATATCCAGTACACCTAAATCCAAAAGTTAGAGAAATAGCAGATGAAATTTTGGGAAATAACGAAAAAATAAAACTAATAGAACCATTAGAAGTAATTGATTTTCATAACTTTATGAATAAAGCTTATCTAATACTAACAGATAGTGGAGGAATACAAGAAGAAGCACCAGGACTAGGAAAACCAGTATTAGTACTAAGAGATACAACAGAAAGACCTGAAGGAATAGAAGCAGGAACATTAAAATTAGCAGGAACAGACGAAGAAACAATATACAAGCTTACGAAAGAACTATTAAGCAATAAAGAAACATATGAAAAAATGAGTAAAGCAGTAAATCCATATGGAGATGGAACTGCAAGTAAGAAGATAACTGATGCAATTATAGAAAAATATATAAAGTAAAAGGAGTAAAAAATATGATGAATCAACTAATAGGACTATTATTACCAAGTATTATAGCTCTAAAAATGCATAACAAATTGGAAGAAAAAGAAGAAAATTTAAAAAAACAAATAGAAAGGTATTTGATATATGTAATGATTGTAAATACCATCTCATATATAATTACAATCTATATATTTAAACAACCTAACATAGTGTTTACATATCTTTTCACAGTGAAATATGTAATACTAGCATTAGTAGTATCTATAATCATACCAGTGATAGAAAAATTTATATTAACTAATATGGAAGTAGAAATAAAGGTGGAAAAAAATGAAGAAAAAACTTAAAAATGCATCAATATTCATAATACTATTAATAAGTGCAATAATGATTGTAGGTTCTACATATTATAAACGTGAATATCCACTACAAGACTTTGATCAAATTCTATTCTATTTATCCAATGGAGTAGAGTATACATCACCAAATGTTGTTGATGGTATTCTAAAAGCCTGCCTGATACCAACAATAGTAGTACTAATAATATTGTACATACTGCAAATAAAAAAAACAAAAAGTAAAATAACAATAAAATTAAAAATCAGTCGAAAACAATATAAAATGCAACTATATCCAATAAAACTAATTACAAATCATAGAATAACATACACAATAATCATATTTATAATCTCTACAATATATGCTATTGTAAACTTTGGTATACATACATATATAATAAACAAAATGCAAAGAACAGATTTATATGAAAGATACTATGTTAGTGGTGAAAATATAAACATTACTTTCCCAGAGGAAAAAAGAAATTTAGTACTGATAGTATTAGAAAGTATGGAAAACACTTTGTTTACAAAAGAAAATGGCGGAAGCTGGGAATATTCAGTAATTCCAGAATTAGAATTACTTGCAAAAGAAAATATTAATTTTTCGAACACAGAAAAACTAGGAGGTGCATATCCAACATATGGTTCCACATTTACAGCAGGAGGGTTAGTAGCATATACAGGAGGCATTCCACTTATAACGCCAACAAATAATTTAAACGAATATAAAGGAAATGGAAGATACCTAGAAAACGTATATACTTTAGGAGACATATTAGAAGAACAAGGCTATAACTTAGAAATAATGATGGGATCAGATGGAAATTTTGGAGGAAGAACACAATATTTTACAACAAATGGAAATTATAAAATCTTTGATGTAAACTATGCAATTAAAGAAGGGTACATGTCAGAAAGCGACAGAGTATGGTGGGGATTTGAAGATGATAAATTATTTGAATGGTCTAAAGAAGAAATATTAAATTTAGCAAGCCAAGACCAACCTTTTAATTATATCATGCTTACAGCAGATACTCACTTTATAGATGGCTATTTAAGTAAAAATGCAGAGAATAAATTCGCATCACAATATGAAAATGTGCATGCATACTCTTCAAAAAAAGTATATGAATTTGTGGAATGGTTAAAAAGACAAGATTTCTATGAAAACACAAGCATAGTAATTGTAGGAGATCATTTAGGAATGCAAAATGAATTTTATGCAGGGCATATAGAAGGTCAATATGAAAGAACAATATACAATGTAATAATAAATTCAGCAATAGAAGAAAAAAATAACAAAAATAGAAAATTTTCTACATTAGATATGTACCCAACAATTTTAGCAAGTATAGGAGCAAAAATAGAGGGAGAAAGATTAGGCTTAGGAACAAATTTATTTGCAGGGACTGAAACACTAATAGAAGAACTAGGATATAATTACTTTAATGATGAATTAAAAAAGAACTCAGACTTTTATAATAAAGGACTTCTAGGAGATGATTACTATCTAATAAAAAAACAAGAACAGAAAGAAGAGGAGATAGCAAATGAGTAAAATATCAGTAGTTATTCCAATGTATTATGAAGAAGAAGTTGTAAATGAATGTTATAACAGACTAGAAAAAGTGCTTATAAACCTGGAAAATTACGAATACGAAATAATCTTTGTAAATGATGGAAGTAAAGATAAAACTTTAGAATTATTAACTAAAATTGCTAAAGAAAATAAAAATGTAAAAGTTATCTCATTTTCAAGAAACTTTGGACATCAAGCAGCAGTTACGGCAGGGTTAAAATTTGTAACAGGAGATTGTATATTAATAATAGATGCAGACCTTCAAGATCCTCCAGAATTAATACCAGAAATGTTAAAACTATGGGAAGAAGGAAATGAAGTAATATATGGAGAAAGAAAATCAAGAGAAGGAGAATCTAAATTCAAACTATTTACAGCAAAGATGTTTTACAAAACATTAAATTCTTTATCAGATGTAGAAATACCAAAAAACACAGGAGATTTCAGATTAGTAGATAGAAAAGTAGTAGACACTATAAACTCAATGCCAGAACATAATAAATTCTTAAGAGGACTATTTAGCTGGGTAGGGTATAAACAATATGCATTTGAATACGAAAGAAAAGAACGTTTTGCAGGAAAAACAAAATACCCATTAAAAAAGATGGTAAAACTAGCAGCAGATGGAATAATAGGATTTTCTACCAAACCATTAAAAATACTAGGAGGATTAGGAATAATATCAATAATAATATCTTTTATACTTTTAGTATATGCATTACTTTCATTTGCATTTGAATGGAATAATTTAGAGGCAGGTTGGACATCAATAATGGTTGCAATAACATTCTTTGCAGGGGTTCAGCTTATTTCAATATGGATTTTATCAGAATATGTAGGAAGGATTTATGATGAAAGCAAACAAAGACCAGAATATATAATAGACAAAACAATAAATATAGATTAAACAATAAAGTGACTCTAGAAAAGTGTCACTTTTTATTGAATTTAGAGAAAACCCCCAGCTATGCTGGGGAGTATAATAAAACTTATAGTTTTGCACAGAGTAACAA
>CALXWL010000043.1 GCA_944392385.1 uncultured Clostridia bacterium
CAATAAAAAAAATGGTGAATTGTAAAAGTAAAATATAGTTTGTAAAACTAACGTCTATTGTAAGATTAATATCTAAAAATAGGCGTTTTTTAATGTAAATATATTGAAAAATATGACAAATTAGTGTAAAATTAAAATATATTTCAAGAAAAATTTGCATAACAAATAAGCAAAATCGATTTAGATTTTTTAAATGTAAGACTAACATCTACTTTGCTTAGTAATGGTTCAACAGAACCTATTAAGTTAATGCAAGTGTTTCTGATTTAAGTGTTTTATTTAATTTTTAAAAGGTATGGTTGTAGCGTGACCATATCTTTTTCAATCTTTTGTATGTTAAGTTTCTTTAGAACCTTATCATCGTAAAAATAGGTAAATACTTCATAAGGGGTTCTCCCTCCTAAACTAGCTCTTGGTGTTGAATTTATGTGAGAAAACATTAAATCTAAATCTTCTTGAGTTAGTTTATCTAAGTTTCTTTTGTTAGGTAAAATACATCTGACAAGATTATGATTGTTTTCAACATGAGGTTTTTGGTCTGGACGCTGGGGGTCACAATAAAATATATGACCTCTAGCTTCATCTGTTTGATAGTTGTTTTCAAATAAATCGTATTTTTCAAATTCTGAACCTCTATCTGTAAGTAATAATGAAAAATGAGTATAATAATCATCTTCTAGTATTTCTTGAAGCTTATCTAGTGTACTTGCCATTGATACAGAAGTTTTTTCTTTATGTAAGAAACCTATCATTAAACCTGTATTTTCAAATATAAATGTTTGAATAAATGGACCAGATTGACTATTGTAAACAGTATCCATTTCAGTAGTATGTTCAAAAGGATGAGACTTTGCATATTCTAAATAATCTTTGTATTCTCGTCCCTCATAATTAATAGGTTGTCTCCTTTTCTTTAGCTTTTTTGATTTAATTCTTCTTTGAACTTTTTTCTTTAGAGAAAAATTATCTATACCAAATTCTTTAAAAAGTCCCATTTCTATGTAAGTATATAATGTTTTAGAACATTGAGTAATCTCTTTATGATTTTCTAGTATTTGGTATATAGTTTGTCCTTTATCTAATAGTGGTTTGATAATGGTGGCAATTTGTTTTAATTCAGGATAATCCAAATTAACACCAACACGAGAGTCCACAAGAGTATATAAATATTGTTCATTGGCTCTATTTGCGTAATAGAAGAATTTATCTAATCTACACTTACTGATATTAGGGCAACAATTACAAGCTCCAATATTGCGATCTCTTCTAGAACAAGAAGGTTCTTTGTATCTTTCACATTTTTTAATACATCTATGGCATTCTTTTAAATGAATACAAATACTGTTTGCATTAAAAGTGTTACGTGGTTTTAATTTTCTATGCTTTAAAATTTCTTTTGAAACTGTTGAAATATTACGATTAATTTTTTTAGCAATTTGAGTTTTAGATAAACCTTCAATAATACCTAATTCAATATTTTTTCTATCTTCTAAAGAAAGATGTGTAACATATTTTTTATTCATATATAACTCCATTTCCTCAGAAACACTTGCTTATTTAATTATACCAAATTGATGTAAGTCTTACAATTAGTATAGTGTACGACTTAAATATATTTTTTAATATTTTAACTATATTTTACTTTTACAATTTACTCAATAAAAAAAATGGGTAAAAATTTTTAAAAAAGTATTGACAAGTGTCAAAAAATATCTTATAATTATTCTTGCGTTCAGGGAATGCTCCCTTAGCTCAGTTGGTCAGAGCAACCGGCTCATAACCGGTGGGTCCAAGGTTCGAATCCTTGAGGGAGCACCAACGCAAAATTTTTTTATTGTATAGAAAAATAAATTAGTCATGGGTAGGTGGCCGAGTGGCTAAAGGCGGCAGACTGTAAATCTGTTCTCATACGAGTACGATGGTTCGAATCCATCCCTGCCCACCAATGACGTTTCTGTTCGAACTTTTATTGAACAGAATTGATACAAAATCAATCAGAAAATAAAATCTGGTTGATTTTTTTGTTGTCTAAAAACAATATTAAAGTTATACAAACGAAAGGATAGTGTGAAAAAATTTATTGCCTCGCAGAGCTCCCGAGTTATGATGGTACGTCATAACTCATAGGGGGTTAGGACTTATGACAGAGTCAAAGTCATGTAAAAATATTATGTATATAAAATTTAAAAAAACAGAAAAAATTAATTGACTTTTGCAAACAATTGTTTTATAATAGTGTTTGAAATATGAAAATAAAATATTATGAAATGGAGATGATATTATTGAAAAATATAGATAATAATAAATCCTTTGAAAATATAAAACATATTGATGGAAATGGGGTTGAATTTTGGTATGCTAGAGAACTTATGCCTACTCTACAATATTCAAACTGGCAAAATTTTGAAAAAATAATTAATAAAGCTAAAATTTCTTGTGAAAATAGTGGTATTAGTGTGTTTGAACATTTTATTGACGTCAATAAGTTGTCAAAACGTGCTAATAATGCAGAAGTTGAAATCAAAGATTATGAATTAACTCGTTATGCTTGTTATTTAATAGCACAAAATGGAGATAGCAGAAAAAAAGTAATTGCTCTTGCTCAAACATATTTTGCAGTTCAAACTAGAAAGCAAGAAATTACAGAAAAAGAATACAGTATGCTAACAGAAGATGAAAAAAGATTTTATCAAAGAGATTTAACAAGAAAAGGAAATTACTCTCTTAATCAAACTGCTAAAAATGCAGGAGTTAAAAATTTTGATAGATTTCATAATTCTGGATATAAAGGCTTATACAATGGAGAAACTGCTGATGATATTGCTAAAAGAAAAGGATTAAGATATAGAGAAGATATTTTAGACAATATGGGGAGCGAGGAACTTGCAGCAAATCTTTTTCGCATTACACAGACTGAGTCAAGATTAAAAAGAGATAAAGTTGATACAGAGAAGAAAGCTTGTGATACTCATAATAAAATTGGTAAAATAGTCAGAAAGGCTATTAAAGAAGCAGGGCGGAACTATGCCAGAAGATTTGTCAACACCAAAGAAAAGTTTAAAGCAACTTGAAAAAGAAAATAAGAAATTATTGAAAAAAGACAAATAAATGGTATAATCTTAATAAGAATCTATAAAAGAAAGTTGAATGTTATGAGAGATTATAAAAAGGAATTAAAAGAGGATTTAGCATATGCAAGACAAAATGATTTTAAATTTGTATTAGTAGAAGCTAATCCAGAAAAAGGTTTTAGTTATTCATATTTAGCATATATACCAAATAAACCTCAAAGTATATTAATGATGGATTGTCTTAATGATTATGAATCAGAAATGCCTGAGGGACACATAGAAAATTTAGAAGGTATGGAAGAAGTATATAGGTTATTTCAATCTGGAGAAATAATTAGAAGTAATTCTTCTGATTCAAATAAAAAAGAAGAAACTAAAGACCAAACACTAGATAGAATGTATTATAGATTAGAAAAGGGTGCAAATGCATTAAGTAATATGATAGGAATTAATCCTAATGCACCTGCTATAGTTCCACTTATTCCAGGTTATGTTAATGAACAATTTGAAAGTGTAGTATCTCAATTAGATAAAGATGTTATAAGTAAAACAGCACCGCAAATAAAAGCAATGATAGAAGATGCGAGAAAAATCATTGAAGATAGAACTGGTATAGAAATTAGTGATAAAGTAATTCCATTAGGACATTCAAAATCTGCAACATTTGCTAATAATTTTTCTGCATATTACCCAGAAATGTGTGAAGCTAGTATATTAGGAGGTGGTGATTTTGGAACACTTCCAATTGATGAAATCGCATTGCAAATAGTTCCTAATGATAAAATAACTGATAGCGAAAAATTTATGATTGAGAATGGAAAAATTACCAAAAAGATTACACAACGTGATTTTGATAGAATGATTCAAGAATATAATGATACAAAAAGAGATTATCAAGTGGAAATAACAATAAATGAGGATGGAACATATAATTTACCAATGAATTTTCCAATAGGAATTGCTGATATTGAACACTATAGAAATTTTTCAAATTTTCCAGATGGAAAAGAAGGCTATAGGAAAGCTTTATCAAATATACCCAAAATGATTTTTATTGGAGAACAAGAAGATACTAAACCTGGACATTATGCATATATGGATGGAAAAACCGCAGAAGGAATAGATGTAAAAGCTGGAGATGATATATCACTTTTAGAAGGAAAATTGGGGCGTCCTATAACCGAAATTGAAATGGCTAGTATGCATAATAGAGTATTAGAATATATTGCAGCATCAAATGTATTATTTGGAAGAAGTTCCAATGAAAGACTTGAAAGTTATATGCAATTATATAGTCTTCTTAATATTCCAGTTCAATCAAAAATATATGAAGGTGTAGGACACACAAATTATGAATATGCTAATGATATAGAAGGACTTGATGGAATATCTTCTAAAAGTATTTATTGTTCTAAAACTTTAAAAAATGATATAGACACATATTATAATGGAGTAATACAAAAAAATCCTCCTATATTAGATGATAATGATAGAGTAACTCAAATTAGTCCTATTCCTCAAATAATTAGGAGATATATTGCAAGTGGAAAAGACGTAAAATTTCTTTCTGGTGTATCTGAAGGGCAAATGATGAATGCATTGAAAAAATACATAGATTCACAAAGTGGTTTACAATGTAAAAACATAAATCAAGTATATGATACAATTTCTGCAAGTGAAATATCAAGTATATTACAAATGCTAGGAAAAAATGAAGTTGTACAAGATGGTAAAAACGGATTGAATGATTGTATGCAAGATGGGACAGTAAGAATTTCTACAGAGCAAGAAGCAACTAGAATGGTAAAAGAAACGGTACTTAATAAAGAAAAAGAATTAGATGAAGCTGAACAACAAAAGTAGGAGAAAAATATGGTAAATGAAAGATATGGAATAGCAATGGCTGAAACATTGCATTATTTGAAAGGAATAAGTCAAGATGATATAAATAAAATTCCAGATAATTTTATAACTTTTCTTAAAAATAATGCATCGCAAAATTATGAATGCAAATTTGATTATACAAGACCTCTAAAAGAATTAAATCTAAAAAATGAAACTAGAGGCTTAATTGCTATGATTTGTTTAAATTATTGGTGTGAAACGGAAGAACAGAAAGATGCTTTTAGAGAACATTTAAATAAAAATGAAAAACAATATCAAGAAGAATTAAGAAAAAAATATAATACGGATGATATTTTTAAGAAAAAAGAATTTATTTCAAAAGTTGAAACAACAATTGAAACTATAGATACAAATAGGTTACCAATTCAAGCAAAACAAGAAAATATTTTTAAACGTTTATTTAACCGCATTATGAAAATTTTTCATATAAAATAAAAATACTACTTGAATTTTCTAAAATAATTTGGTAGTCTATATATAGCTTGATTGATATTTGTATCAATCGTCAAGAGAACCATAAATTTGTAGATAACTACTTCGTTGGCACCAAGACAAGTTTTGGTCGAACTTTTTAAAAGTCTTGATGCAACTTAATTTCAAAATAACAGAAAATTTGATGAACACAAAAATCTTAAACCGTTTCAAAAGAAACGGTTTTTTTTTGACTAAAAATATTGAAAAAATGAGGTTTTTGTGGTATTGTGTTACATAAATATTTAAAAAACAAAACAAATTTTCGCAAATGTATTGAAATTTATTAGTAAATGTAATAAAATATAAAATAATGAGAAATGGAGATGATAATAAATGAACAAATTAGAAAAAAGTTCAAGTTTTACTAATCAAACTTTTGAAGATATTAAGCATATTGATGAAGAAGGAATTGAATATTGGAATGCTAGAGAATTACAAATTGTTTTAAATTATAAGGAATGGAGAAAATTTGAAAATGTAATAAAAAAGGCAAAAGAATCTTGTAAAAACAGTAATATCAGTGTACTTGAACATTTTGTCGACGTCGACAAGTTGTCAAAACGTGCTAATAATGCAAAAGTTGTAATTAAAGATTACAAATTAACACGTTATGCTTGCTATTTAATAGCACAAAATGGGGATCCTAGAAAGGAAGTAATTGCTTTAGCACAAACATATTTTGCAGTCCAAACAAGAAAACAAGAAATTACAGAAAAAGAATATAGTTTATTGACAGAAGATGAAAAAAGATTTTATCAAAGAGATTTGACAAGAAAAGGTAATTATTCTTATATCTAAATGTTGAATTTTAAAAAAAGATGTGATAAAATAATTGCTATAAAATTTTACTAGAGTAGAAAATAAATAGTTAAGACTTAAGTAAACGGGAAGTTGTTACTAAGGCAAGAATAAAATTCGCTTATTTATTTTCGCATTCCGCTAATAAAGAAAATAAGGAAAGATTAATTCCTTCTCTTTTAATGCGGATAAAAGAAAGGAAGTTTTTTTATGAGTAAAAACAAAAAAATTATATTAACAGCCATACTTTTGGCAATGCTAATTATACTATCAAGATTTCTATCAATAAAAACACCAATAATTAAGATAAGTTTCGCATTTGTTCCAACAATGCTATGTGCAATATGGTTAGGTGCTAAATGGACTGTATGCTTAAATGTATTAGGAGATATTATTGGAGCAAACTTATTCCCAACAGGCCCATATTTTGTAGGATATACCATTAGTACAGCAATAGCAGGACTAATTTATGGATTATTACTTTACAAAAAAGAACCAGATTCATACTCAGAAAAAGTATTCATATTAAGAGTAATTATTTCTGTAGTACTAGTTTCAATTATAGTAAACATGGGATTAAACACATTATGGACTAGTATAACATCAGGAAAAGCCTTCCAAGTACTATTTGTAACAAGAGCAGTAAAAAATCTAATTACGATACCAATTCATATAATTGTAATAATATTAATTGAAAGAATATTAAGAAAGCCTTTTGATAAATATATAAGGAGCAATAATGATTAAAGTAGAAAATGTATCATATAAGTATAAAAATACTAATCATAAAGTATTAGAAAACATAAACTTTTCAGTAAAAGATGGAGAAATAATTGCAATTGTTGGGCAAAATGGCTCTGGAAAATCAACAATTGGAAGACTAATTGCAGGTATTTCCAAATTAAAAGAAGGAAGCATTATAATTGATAATTTAGACATTGCTAAAAACAAAAATTATAAATTGATTAGAGACAAAGTAGGAATTGTATTTCAAAATCCTGAAAATCAGATTATATTTAATAATATATATGATGAACTTTCATTTTCACTTAAAAATTTAGAAAAAACAGAAATTGAAAATAGAGTTAATACAGCATTAGAACAAGTAGGAATGTTAAGTTTCAAAGAAGAAGATTTATATACCTTATCATTGGGGCAAAAGCAACGAATAGTTATAGCCGAAGTTTTAGCAAAAAACCCTAAATATATTATTCTAGATGAACCCACAACAATGATTGATAGCCAAGGTAAAGAAAAAATCTATGAAATAATAAAAAAACTAAAACAACAAGGCTATACTATAATCTGCATAACTAATTTAGCAGATGAAATTTTATTAGCAGATAGAACCCTTATATTAGATAATGGAAATATTGCATATGAAATAGAAAGAAAAGATTTAATAGATAAAGCATATATCCTAGATAAATTTGGAATAAAACAACCAACACTACTAAAAATACTAACTGAATTAAAAGAAAATAAAATAGCACTAGAACTAAAAGAATTTACAATATCTGAATTAGTAAATAGCCTGAAAGGAAAAATTATAAATGAAAAATCTAATTAAATTTTTAATCTTTATAGCATATAGCACATGCATTTTTTTTCTACCAAACAATAAAATAATAATAGTATTTATAGCGGTTAATGTTATAGCAATGATATTTGTGAGAAAGAACATACGAAAGATTATAAGAAATACTACAAAGATTTTACCATTCATACTATTTACCTTTGTTATTAATTGTATATTAGATAATTATATAAATGCTATATGGATAGGAGTAAAACTACTTATAGTTTGTAATATTACATTTGTATATTCAAGCACAAACACAGTTACACGGAATAGCAGAAACAATCAAATTGTTATGTACACCACTAAAAATATTTAAGATAAATACAGATGAGATAAAAGTATTAGTATGTATATCACTATCAATGATTTCAATATTAGCAAAAGACTTAAGAGAAGTAAAAGACGCATGTAGAGCAAAAAACATAGATATGAATATAAGAAACATAAAAAACATATTATCAAAATTTTTCTTATCACTTATACAAAGAGTAAATCAAATAGAAGAATCATTAATAGAAAAAGGATGCGATTATTAGAAAAATATTGAATTTTTTATATAAATATGATAATCTCAACTTAAACACTTTTGAAAGGATAAAACTCTCCAACACGTTGAATAACAACATGTTGGAGAGTTAAT
>CALXWL010000044.1 GCA_944392385.1 uncultured Clostridia bacterium
TGTTACTCTGTGCAAAACTATAAGTTTTATTATACTCCCCAGCATAGCTGGGGGTTTTCTCTAAATTCAATAAAAATAGAAGTAGTATTTTTTCTACTTCTATTTTTTCTTCTTATTGTATAGGAAAAATCGACTTTTATCTCGGCAGTATATATGATTTTTCCGTATACAACAAGAAAAGTAACATATGAAAAGACCCGCGTTAGCAATGCTAGTGTGGTTTTGCCACTTTTCTTATTCTTTCGATAGGTCTTTTATTTCTCTTTTTACTTCTCCACTATTTATTATATCTAATACCTTTTGTTTTGGTACTGTTATTTTTTTACCTGTTTTTGTGTTTTCTATTTCTACTTCTCCTGATTTTACTTTTTCTCCTAATATTACAATATATGGTGTTCCAAGCATTTTGCAGTCTTTTATACTACTTCCTATTGTTGTATCTTTTCTATCATCTAATATTGCTCCTATTTTTTTTGCTTGCATTATTTTATATAATTCTTCTGCTTCTTGCATTTTTTCTGGATTATTTGCTTTTGGTATTATTTGCATGAAATATGGTGCTAATCCACATGGAAGTGATATTCCTTCTGGGTTTCCTTCTTTATCTTTTATTATGCTTCTTTCATATATTGTGGCTAGGGTTCTACTTATACCTATTCCATAGCATCCCATATAAAATGGTTTTTCTTTTCCATCTTTATCTATATAATTTGCTTTCATATTTTCTGAATAGCTTTTCCCTAATTGGAATATATGACCTAATTCTATTGCTTTTCTTGGTTCTAATTTACTTATGTCTTCTATTCCATATTCTTCCTTTAAGTAGTTTTTGTAATCTTCTTTTTCTAATATTTCTGTATTTAATGCAGTTTTTGTTTTTTCATCATATAAGACTGTGTCTTCTCCTATTTGAGATAATACCATAAATTCTTCGGATTTTTTACCACCTATTGCTCCATTATCTGCAACTACTGGTACTACTGGTAAGTCTAGTCTTTTAAATATGTTTAAATATCCTTGTTTTATTTTATTGTATGATTTTACTAAGTCTTCTTCATCTTTGTTAAAGCTATATGCATCCATCATTGGAAAGCTTTTTCCTCTTAATAAATACCCTCTTGTTCTTATTTCA
Source organism: uncultured Clostridia bacterium (assembly GCA_944392385.1). Classification (GTDB taxonomy): domain Bacteria; phylum Bacillota; class Clostridia; order TANB77; family CAG-508; genus UMGS1781. Next base: position 1,133 of record CALXWL010000044.1, read on the forward strand.
TTTCTGTATTTTTCTCCAATTTGGAAAAATGTTGTTGGTAGGTCTTTGTGTGATTTTAATTTATGTTTTGCAAATTCTACTACCGCTTCTTCTGCAGTTGGTGCTAAGCAATAATCGCCTTTTTCTGTATCTATTGTAAGCATTGTTCCTGTTTCTACATATTTATCCCATCTTCCTGAAGAATCCCAAATTTCTCTTGGTTGCAAAGTTGGTAATTCAATTTCCACACAACCGCATTTTTCTAATTCTTCTTTTACTATACTTTCAATTTTTTGCTTTACTTTTAATGGAACATTATTATACGCATATATGCCTGTACCATATTGTATTATCTGTCCTGACTGTAATAAAATATCTTGTGCTGGATACATCTTGTCTATATTTTGCAACCTAGTTTTTCCTATACCTGCTTCTGATAATCTCATATTTAATCCCTCCACTACCTACTATAACACATTCTATGCGCAAAGTTTGTCGTTATGTGGAGATGAGATAAAAAAAGTAAGGAGACTTTTTTAGTCTCCTTATACTTTATCCTATACTTACATATGTAACAATCATATTTCCATCTATTTCTACTAATTTTATAGAGAATGTTACTTTTCGTGTTATATCACCATATATTTCATTTGCATATGCATTATATGTATATTCATTACCATTCCTATTCATTCTTTCAACTTCTATTACGTCATAGAATGCTCCTGAACCTGCAACCTGAGCTACATACAACAATCCATTAACGTTTCTAAATGGATTTATATGATTTTTATATTTTAGGAAATATTGATTAAATATTTCATATGACATATATTTTGTCATTTCACGTTCAAAGTCATCATATGAAGCATTTGTATTAACATATGAAATACCATTTTCAATAAAAGTATCTTCTAAATCTAAATTTGCTGTTATATAGTCTGGCAATTCTGTTGTTAGCATTCCTGCTGGTTCACCTTCATAAATGCCACTCATTGATAAATATTTTTGTATAACTTCTTTGGCTTTTGCATCTGTTGTGTTTTGTTGTGTTGTTTGTTCTTGATTGTCATTTTCTTGTTTTTCAACATATTCTTCTAGGCTTCCATCTCTTGAAATAATATATCCTTGCCCTGCTTGATTATACACAACAACTATTGGTCTTTCTAGTCCAGATTCTTCACTTATAACTTTAAATTCTGGGTTAGTTGCTCTATTTTCTATTTCAATCTTGGTTACTTCAAATTCACATTCAGTTATTCCTCTATTCATGTCTAATAAATATAATTCATTGTTTGCATCATAAATGAATACATATGACCCTTGGTATGCTCCACCAGCCATGTCTCCCATGAATTCAATTCTAAGTATTTTGCTATTTATTCCTGTTATTTCGTATTCTACATTTGGTTGCATTTTTACATATTCACTATCTTTAAACATTTCTGTTGTTCTTTGTGTTATTTGTACTGTTACTGTATTATCTTCATATACCCTTACCGTTTCTAAGTTTGTTTCCGTATTGTTTTCCATATAGTATTCTACATATGATTTTTCTGGCTCTACAAATTCTATTGTGTCTAATATTTTTTGTATTGTGTCTTTGTGTCTTTCATATTGTGTTGGTATCGCTGTGTATTGAATGTTATATAGTTTGTTTCCATTGTTGAATAAAATTTGTGTTTCTATAGTATTGTTTGTATTTTCTATTGTGTAATAATATCCTTCAATTCCTGCTATATTTATTGTTCCTGTTTCTAGGTTTGTTTCTCCTAATTCGTTTTTCTTTTCTTCAAAAATTTCTTGTGCAGTTTTTTCATCTTCTTTTAGTGTTATATTCATTTCTACGTATTGTCCATCTATATCTTCTGGTCCTTTTACTACTAATGTGTTTTCTTCTTCTAAAACTTCCCAGTCTACAGGATATTTAATGGCTACTTGCACATTTTTTGATGTGTAACTTTGTGTTAGCTCTACTGGTTTATTATAATTTCTTGCTTTTTCTATGTCTAATTCTAGTGTCATAGTATTTAACTTGACTGTATCGCCTTCTGCAATATAATATGGTTCATATATTTTTACATATAGTTTTTTGGTGTCTTTATCTACATTTTCTAAAATTATTCTATCTGTATATACTATATCTCCACCTGAATTTATTGCTGTTTGATATGCTTCTTCTGAATATGTGCCTGTTCCAACAACCTCGCCGTTTTCATCAGTTACTACAAATATACATGGAATTCCGCTATCTGCATACTTTAGATAAACTTCTCTATCTTCTTCTTTTATTTTTGTTTGTATCATTAATACAGTTGAAAAGTCACTTATTACTAGTCTTTTTGCTTCTACTGTTGCTGTATGTCTTACACCGTGATATTATTGCTGGTGCAACATTATTGTCGATATTATTTTCATAAAAATCTATTGTTTCTACTCTTGTATCTAATCTTGCTTTTTCTAATTCTGTACTAAAGTTCCATGTTCCTTGTATGCTTCCTATCTGGGATACATTTATATTTAGCTCAAATTTACTTGCTAAGTCTGATATCGTGTCTACATTATATACATTGTAGATTATGTATTGATTTCCGCTTTTTTCTATTTTTTGTGATATTGCATTTATTTCAAAGTTTTGCAATGTATCATTTGATTGCATTATTTGGTATTTACTTGCTACTTTACTTTCAAACATTGCTATTGTTTCTGATATTAGTTCTTTTGCTTTTTCTGTTGAACGCCCTGTTTCACCTAATTGTGCTCCAATATACTCTTCATAAGCCTTATCTGCAGACTCTAATAACTTTGCTGCTTCATCTTCTGTAATGTTTTTGTTTATTAATTTTTGTTTAATTTGTTTAATCTTTGCTGTAACATCTTTTCCTATTATGTTTTCATACCCATCTTCACCCATATCATATCCACATGATGCATAAAATAATTTTTCATATTCTATCATATCTTCTTCAAATTCATTATATGTATAAAATTCATTTGCTAATTTTTCTCCTTCTGCTGTATATTTTGTTATTAATATATTTTCATCCATTGCAACTGTTTTTAATGTTAATTTTATTCCATTGCTTTCTACTGTTTGATCTACTATAATTTCACTGTCTGCATATTTATCTTCTTTTACGAATAATCCTTTTATTGCACTATATAAATTTGGTTTTCCAGTTAAATGTGCATATAAATTTCCTCCTAGTATTGCTACTATCATTAATGATGAAAATACTAATACTGCTTGTTTTAAACTTATTTTAAATACTTTTCCTTCTTTTGATTTATTATTATTTTCCAATTTTATTCCTCCTTCAAATTTTTCAAATATTTCATTTGCTTTAACAGATATTTTTTTATCTTCTTGTAGTTTTGCTTTTATATATAAATCTTTTTTATCCAACTTTGCTCACCTCCTCTTGTTTTAGTATTTCATATAGCTTTTCCCTTGCTCTTGATAATTTAGATTTTACTGTGCCTGCTGGTATTTCAAGTATAGCTGATATATCTTTTATGGATATGTCATCATAATAATATAGAACTGTTACAACCCTTAAATCATCATCTAGTAATTTTAGTGCCCTATCTACATCGATTTTTTCTTCTATATTGCTTGTTTCTTCAAAAGTTTCGGAATACATTGTTTTTTCTATTTTTTTGTCAATTAATTTATTTTTTTCTATTATATCGTAGCATTTATTTATTGTTATTCTTATAATCCATGTTTTAAAATATTTTTCTTTTTTGAGGTTTTTGATATTTCTATAACTACTTATTAGTACTTCTTGTATTGCATCACATACATCCTCCTCATTTCTTAGTATTGCTTTTGCTGTTTTATACATTTGTGCTTTGTACTGTTCTATCAATGTTATGAAAGATTCACTATTTCCTTTCTTTGCTTCATTAATAATAGACATTTTTTACCTCCGTTTAATTTGAAAATTTTAATTTTCATTCTTTTTTAAAATTATATGTTTATTTTTTGAGAATGTCAATCCATTTTTGCTATATTTTTAAACTTTTTTTTATATTATGCTCAAATTTTGGATAGAATAATTATTGGTGATTATATTATGAAAACTATTAATGAAATTTTGCGTGATTTTAGGGAAGATCACGATTTTTCTCAATTAGAAGTTTCCAAGTTTTTAAATATTCCGCGTTCTACATATGGTCGCTACGAAGCTCGGAAACAGTAAGATTCCTATTGACATTATCTTAGAGTTATGCAAACTTTATAAGATAACTCCAAATGATATTTTAGGGTTTTCTAGTGAATTGCCAGCCACTGAAATTTCTAAAATTTATAAGCTATATGAATTTATCAATAAGGGAAATATTAATGTAGATGAACTTATAAGTTTTATAAAGTTATCTAAAAAAATATATAACTAACTGTTTCCTAATTATTAGACAGAACTTTTTTGTGTTTGGTTCACATAAACTAAAAAATGGGGCGACCATTGGTCACCCCATGCAAATATTATGAGCTTATACTATGTTGTTTGCATGCTAATCTGGACAAGTACGTTTTACTGATTTTTGATCTTCTGAAAATCTTTCTATGTTTTTTACAAGTAAACCACTGTCTATTTTTATTTCTTTAACTTCCATGCATATCACCTCCTACTTTTGAATTTACTTATATTGATTGTTCATATAAGTCTATTATATATTTACGTAGAATCACTTTTGTTGGTATACATTGCATATCATCTATTTTTTCGAAATCTCCGACTTGCATTGAAATTTCTTGATGGACATCCTCCTGCACATATGTATTTTGCAAAACAGTTTTCACATTTTGTGTTCTTGGCTTTATCATCTACATATGAATCAAATTTTGCGTTTAACCAACTTTCTATATTAGTATCTTCTATTATAAATTTATTTGCTAGGGGATGGTCTTTATTTTGAACTCCTAAACATGATGAGAATACTCCATCATATGTAACTGCTAGTTTATTTTTTCCTACTCCATCACAAAACATGTATGAAGGTGATAGTGCATTCATTACTGTTGATGTTATTATTGATACATCTTTTTTTCTTGCATAGTCTACAGCTTCTGCTAGCTTTTCTGCATATTCTTCTGGCTCTGGTCTTTCTAGTATTTCTTCGTTTTCTTTTGCTCTTCCTCCAATTGTTATTGGTTCAAAGTGTATTATTTTTACACCTAAATCTGATAAATAATCTATTGTTTCTTTAAATTCAAATATCATTGGTCTTGTTATAGTCATTCTTACTATTACTGATAATCCTCTTTGTTTTAAATCTCTTATTGTTTGTTCTATTATATGTGATGTTCCTGTGTTTGCTGGTGTTACTCTTTGTTTGTCTTGAAATTTTGGTAGTCCATCCATTGATATGGTTACTGTAAATTCATTTTCTACTAATATATTTTTTATTTCATCATTGAATACCCCATTACTTGTTATTCCAAATGATACTTTATATTCTTTTAGTTCTTGCCTTGCTTTTTCCATTGAATATTTTATTAGTTCTGGATATAATGTAGGTTCTCCTCCAAAAAACGTTATGAATACTTCTTTTTTGTTTTTTACTTTTGCAAGCTCTTTTACTGCTTTTATTGCTTCATCTATGTTTTCTTTACTAATTATTTTTTTGCAAAAGTTTTTTTCACCTACAAAACAGTATTTGCATCTCAAATTGCAGTCATTTGTAAGTGAGATTACTAATTCTACATAGTCGTTATAATCTCCTGGGCAACTCTTTGGTGTTCCAAGCATATTTTGTTTTTCTAAAAATTCTGAAACTTCTTCTTTATTAAATTTTTCTTTGTCAATTGCTACTATTTTTCCGTTATAATATGAAAATATGATATATTTTCCTTTATGTTCTACTACTGGTAGTCCTTTAAATAAAAAATCTTCCATTTTTTCATTCCTCCCCCTGTTTGTACATCATATTTTACTATTGTTATAATTATTCCTATATTTTTTAAAAAAAACAAAAAGCATACAATATAATCTTTGATTACATTGTATGCTTTTTGTTTTCCATTAATTACTTTTTATACTACATATATTAGCACACACATTAGTTGTAATAGACTTCCGAATAACACATGCTAAATGAAATACTGAATGCATCCATTTTTTCTTCTTTCCGACTCCATAAAATATTGCACCAACTGTATAAACAATTCCTCCTAATAGTAGTAATGTAAATCCTGAAAGTCCTAGTGCTTCTATAACAACATTTATTTTTGCAAGTATGCACCATCCCATAACTAAATAGCATATCATTGAGAATACATTATATTTTTTTAAGTCTATTGAATTTAATACTATCCCTAAAATTGCTAATCCCCACACTATTCCAAATATTGTCCAACCTGTTACAGGGTTATATTCTCTTAGTGTACATAGTGTAAATGGTGTATAACTACCTGCTATAAGCAAAAATATTGAGCAATGGTCTATTACTTGAAAAACTTTTTTTGCTTTTCTTGTTGGTTTTAAACCATGATATATGCTAGACATTGTATATAGAAGTATTAAAGTTATTCCATACACTATACTTGCTGCAATTCCATATCCATTTCCATGTATACTTGCAAATATAACTCCTAGCACTATTGCAATTATCCCTAGTGTAGCACCCACTATATGTGATACCATGTTGAATATTTCTTCTCCTTTTGTGTAGGTTGGTAATATCCTATCTGCTAATTTTACTCTTTGCATAATTCCCCCTCATTATGTTTTATAGCATATATTATTATCATATTTATATAAAAAATTCAATATTTTTCTAATAATCGCATCCTTTTTCTATTAATGATTCTTCTATTTGATTTACTCTTTGTATAAGTGATAAGAAAAATTTTGATAATATGTTTTTTATGTTTCTTATATTCATATCTATGTTTTTTGCTCTACATGCGTCTTTTACTTCTCTTAAGTCTTTTGCTAATATTGAAATCATTGATAGTGATATACATACTAATACTTTTATCTCATCTGTATTTATCTTAAATATTTTTAGTGGTGTACATAACAATTTGATTGTTTCTGCTATTCCGTGTAACTGTGTTTGTGCTTGAATATACGGATTTTAAACACTTTTTAATGGTCAAAAACTTTGTAAGCATTCAAAATGCTTAATTTTTTTGTCAAATTTCTGA
>CALXWL010000045.1 GCA_944392385.1 uncultured Clostridia bacterium
AGTTTTAGTGCAACAATAGTATTGATTCTTTTGGTTTTAATATCAGTTTTTAATCTTTCAAACTCTGGTCTATAATTCCCAGTTTTAGCACTTATTCCAGCATCTTCGTAATAATCTATTATTTCATAGCCTTTAAATTTACAAAAAGACTCTAATCTTTCTCTTTGTTCTGGAAGACTAAAACCGTTCTCTTGCTTGGTCTTCGGTTGATACTCTCATATACAACCCACATTTTTTCTTTTCATCTTTCAATTTGCATAACCTCCTAACTTCAAAAAAAGAGACATCAAAGTACACGAGTACTAATGACATCTCTTAAATCCATTTATCATAAACTAAAATATAATAATGCAATATAATATAATTTTTTCAAAGTGCTCATAATAATAAATCTAGCTCTTGCCGAGTAAATATACATAATTTATTGCCTATATTATATCACGATTTAAAGAAATGTCAAATATTTACAATTTATATGTTTTTCAAATATTCTTCTAACTCTGATAATTTAATCTTTTTAGTTAAATTTGAAATATATACATCATTTGAATAATTAAAAACTAAAAAAGTAATATTTTTAACAATTACTCTATGTGGTTCAACATATGTAAGATTAGTTTTTTCTAATTTCCTAATGCTCCCATTTATAAAAGTAGGGGTAACTTTAGCAAATTCACATATAAATTCAAGCCTTTGTTTTAGACATTCCTCAAATTGTAGTTCTTGCTTTATTATCTTCACTATTAACACCATCCTTTCGTTTGGATGATTTTAATATTGTTTTTAGGCAACAAAAAAATCAACCAGATTCATTTTCTGATTGATTTTTGTATCAATTCTGTTCTATTAGTTCGAACAGATACGTCATTGGTGCGCCTGGAGGGATTCGAACCCCCGATCTCAAAGTTCGTAGCCTTGCATTCTATCCAGCTAAACTACAGGCGCAAAAACAGTACCTTTGTGGTACTGTTTTATTATAATCGTTTTTTAATGATTTTTCAAGTACTTTTTTTAATTTTATCATCAAAAAATGTAACTGTTCAAGAGTTTTCTTGTTTTATATCTATTCTATCTAAATCTTTTACCGCAGGTTCTGTTATTAGCTTTCCTGTGTAGTCGTATTTTGAGCCATGGCATGGGCAGTCCCATGTTTTTTCTAGGTTGTTCCATGATAGCTCACAGCCTAAGTGTTTACAGTATGGTTCTACTGCAAATATTTTGCCATCTTTGTCTTTATATATTCCCATCTTTCTGCCTTGGTATTCTACTACTCCTCCACTGTCTTTTGCTAAATCTTCAATTTTATATTTAGATTGTTTTATTTTATTTATTCCTAATGAATATGTTGTTTGTTTTAACATGTTTCCAAATTCATTATGGTTTTTTATTGGTGCCATTCTTGTTGCTTTGTATATTTCTTCATATTTGTTGTTTTCTTCTAAAATCTTATCCCTAATTATTTCTGCAGCTACATGTGAGGTTGTCATTCCCCATTTTTTGTATCCTGTTGCTATATACATATGTGGCATTAGATTAGAAAAATCTCCTATATATGGTACTTTGTCTAAAGATACGCAATCTTGGGTTGCCCACCTGTATTTTACTTTCATTGATGGATAAATTTCTTTTGCATACGTTTCTAGGCTTTTGTATGAGGTGTCTAAGTCTATACTATTTTCTCCTGTTTTATGGTCTGAACCTCCTATTATTAATAACTCTTCATTTATTGGTCTAAATGATGCTACTGGAGTTTCTGCTGAAATATACATTCCTGTATCTATTTTTGCGTGTGGTTCTATTGCTATTGCATATGACCTATCTTGATACATTTTTAGAAAGTGTAACCCTGGGAAACTTTTTATTGGATAATGTGTTGCCATAACTACATATTTTGCTTTTATAATATTATCTTCTGTTATAACTTGATATTCTTTACCTTCTTGTTTTGTGTTTATGACTATTGAATTTGTATATATCTCTACTCCGCTTCTTTTTAATATTTCTACTATTTTATATAGATACTTTAATGGATGGAATCTAGCTTGTTCATGGAGTTTTATTCCTGCTTTTACTTCAAATGGTAGTTCTATTTTATCAAGTAATTTTGCTTCAACTCCTAATCTATTTATGGTTTCTACTTCGTCTTTTATTTTTTGTACATATTCGTCTTTGCAAGTATAAATGTAGTTGTCTACTCTTTCAAATTCACATTCTATATTTTCTTTTTTTATGATATTCTCAATTGTATCTATTGCTTTTTGGTTTGATTCTAAATATAAGCTTGCAAATTCTGTTCCAAATGTTACTTCTAAGTAGTTGTATATTAGTCCATGTTGACTTGTAATCTTTGCAGTTGTATTTTCTGTTACACCACTACAGATTTCTCCTTTATCTATTATGGTTATTTTCAAACCCTTATCTAATAGCATATAAGCAGTCATAATGCCTGTTATGCCTGCTCCTATTATGCATATATCTGTATCTATGTTTTTATCTAACTTAGGGAATTTAGGTCTTGTAGTAGTATCTACCCAATATGAATTCATTTACATTCCTTCTTTCTTGGAATATTATTCCCTAAGGTTTATTTTTTTATTCATCTACTAAAATTGATACTGTTGCTACTGCATATTCTCTGCAATGAGATATGCTTATATCTATATTTTTTATTTTATCAAATTTTATATTTATAAATTCTACCTTTGGATTTCCATTTTCGTCATTTATTACTTGTGCATTGTGCCAACTTATTCCAAATCGTTCTGGTAATAAGCATGAAACTGCCTTGTATATAGCTTCTTTTGCAGCAAATCTGCCTGCATAATGACTGTATTTTGCATTTTTCTTGCTTTCACAATATGCTATTTCTTCTGGTGTATAAATTAAATTTAAAAAAGTTTCTCCATTTCTTTCTATTGATTTTTTTATTCTTTCTATTTCAACTATATCTGTTCCACATAATGTACGCATTTTTATTCCTTCCATTTAATATAAGTAGGGATATTCTCCCTACTTATATTATTTTTTATTTTGTATAATATATTCCTTCATCTGCTAAGTGCCATTCTCTTATAAAATCTATATATATATTATCATCTAAGTTTACTTGTGGCTGTAATACAAGTTTTCCAGTTTTATCTATTGAACCCCAAAGTCCATTTAGTTTAACTGCTGCAAATCCGTAAATATTTTGTTCTTTTGCTTCATCATATATGTAGTCTACTACTACATTTCCTTTGCTATCAACGAATCCATATTTGCCGTCTTTTTTGCTAACAAATAAAGTATTTTTTGTTAAAATATCTTTTGATTGCTTTTCTTCAAATTTGTATGTATAATACTTATCTACTCCATCTACTCTTGCTTTTATGTAGTCTTCTTCATATACAAATATTCCAGTTAATTTTTCTGTTAGGTTACTATCAAATAGCACTGTTTCTGTTTCTGTTCTATCTGCTATTAAAATCTCTTTATCTTCCCAATATGTCATGCTCAAGTATTCTAATGGAATTAAACTTGTGTTATCGGTATTTATAATTCCATATTTTCCATTTAGTTTAGCTATATAATATACTGAAAATGCATAATTTAATTCTTCATATGTTGGTTCAATTTTTACTTCGCCTGATGTTGTTATTATTCCATATTTTTCTCCTGATTTTACTATTACATAGTCTCCTTTTGAATATGTATAGTCATCATAATTACTATTTAATATTTCTCCTTTTTTGTTTATTAAATTCCATTTTCCATCTATCATAGCTGCATATATCTCAGTGCTATTTAGGAATTTTATATCTTCATATGCAGGTTCTACAATTACTGTTCCACTAGTACTTATAACTCCTGAGTTGTCATTTTCATCTACTATTATATATTCATTTTTATAGCCTTCTTTTAAAACTTTTACATCTTTGTATTCAATTGGAACTATAATTTGCCCTATACTATTTACTACACCTACTTTGTTATCCTTTACTACTAATAGATTTTCTTCAACACTTTTCAATGTTGTTATTGAATCATATTCACATTCTAAGATAGTATTTCCATCTAAGTCTATTAATCCATATTTGCCATCATTTACTACTCTTAATAAATTTTTTTCATACCATATATTCTGTCTTTCATCGAAATTTTCTATTACTTCTACTCTATCATAGTTTGTAAATAATTCTTCATTTTTATCATTTATAACTTTTGTTTTATACTCTCCTGTTTGTTCATTTACATCATATACGCAAACAAATATTGCTTTTTCTGGGTTTGGAATTGTAATCATTTCATCATATGTAGTATCTATTATCGTTGTTCCTTCATTATTTATAACTCCCCATTTGCCATCTACATATGCTGAAAAATATGTGACTTTGTCTGCTTGAACTTTAGCCGCCTCTTTGCTTAATATTTTGTTTATTGTTACAATTATCATGATTATGACTGCTAGTGTTATTAATGTTCCAAAAACTTTTTTCAAATTTAGCTTTGGTTCATCATCATATCTTTTTCCTTTACTCATTTCAACCACCGCTTATAATATATCATAAACAATATACATTTTTCAAGATTTTCTTACAATATTTCTTATTCAAAGTTTTCTACTTCTGATTTTAATTTGTTTATAAATTCATCTATCCCCATTTGTCCTATGTCTCCGTCTTTTCTTGAACGTACTCCAACAGCTTTTGCTTCAATTTCTTTATCTCCTAGAATTATCATGTATGGTATTTTATGTAATTGTGCTTCTCTTATTTTGTAACCTATTTTTTCTTGCCTATCATCTAGTTCTACTCTTATTCCTGCTTCATCAAATTTCTTTAATACTTCTTTTGCATATTCATGGTGTGCATCTGCTATTGGCATGATTTTTACTTGTACTGGTGATAGCCATGTTGGGAATGCTCCTGCGTAATGTTCTGTTAATATTCCTATAAATCTATCAAATGAACCAAATAATGCTCTATGTATCATTATTGGGGTTTTCTTATTTCCTTCTTTATCTATATATGATAGGTTAAATCTTTGTGGTAGCTGAAAATCTAATTGTACTGTTCCCATTTGCCATTCTCTTCCTAAACAGTCTTTCATTTTTATATCTATTTTTGGTCCATAGAATGCTCCATCGCCTTCGTTTATTCTATAGTTTCCTTCCCCACAAATTTCTGTTAATACTTCTTTTAATTCTTTTTCTGCTTTATTCCAAGTTTCAATTTCTCCCATAAAGTCATCTGGTCTTGTTGATAATGTTAATGTGTATTCTAGACCAAATACAGAATATAAATATTTTGCAATTTCTACTATGTCTTTTATTTCTGTTCCTATTTGTTCATCTGTAACATAATTGTGTGAATCATCTTGTCTAAACATTCTTACTCTAAATAGTCCATTTAATTGTCCTGATTTTTCGTTTCTGTGTATAACATCTATATCATTAAATCTTAATGGTAAGTCTTTATAACTTCTTAATTTTTGTTGATAGATTTTTATAGAGTTTGGACAGTTCATTGGTTTTAATGCTTGTTCATTTCCATCTATATCTGTTAATACAAACATATCTTCTTTGTAGTGATCCCAATGTCCTGATGTTTTCCATAAAGAACTACTATTTAGTTGTGGCCCTGAAAATTCTTGATATCCTCTTTTTTTATGTTCTTTCCTCCAGAATTCTATTAATATATTCATTAATGTAAATCCTTTTGGCATCCAATATGCCATTCCTGGTGCTGTTTCATCAAAGAAAAATAATTCTAATTCTTTTCCTAATTTTCTATGGTCTCTTTTTTTAGCTTCTTCAATTAGATTTATGTAATTATCTAACTCACTTTGTTTTGGAAATGATATTCCATAAATTCTTTGTAGCATTTTGTTATGCTCATTTCCTCTCCAATATGCTCCTGATGATGATAATAGTTTTATTGCTTTTACTTTTCCTGTGCTTGGTAAATGTGGTCCTGCACATAAATCGGTAAATTCTCCTTGTTTATAAAAAGATATTTCTTCCCCTTCTGGTAAGTCATTTATTAATTCTACTTTGTATGGTTCATCTTTCATAAGTTCTAATGCTTCTTTTTTTGGTAGTACAAATCTTTCTATTGTGTAATCTTCTTTTATTATTTTTTTCATTTCTTCTTCTATTTTTTCTAACATTTCTGGTGTAAAGGCTACATCTGTATCAAAATCATAATAGAATCCATTATCTATTGCTGGACCAATTGCTAATTTTATTTCTGGATATAGTCTTTTTATAGCTTGTGCTAATATATGTGAAGTTGTGTGCCAATATGTTTTTTCTGGCACCTCCGCTGTTCTTCCTCCTTCTAATTTTATTTTAAACATAATAATTCCTCCTATTTTTCATAAATATCTTTTGAGACAATTTTTGTTAACGCCATAATAACTGCGTATTCTTCTAATTCATCTCTATATACTCTACCTGATGTTAAAACTCCTATTGCACCAATGCGACCTTTTGCAGTACTTCCAAATACATCGTGCATATATCCTAGTTCTTCACCTTGTAATACTCGTGTTACTACACTTTGTGGATATTCAAATGATGGACTAAAACCTATATAATATCTTTTTCCATCATATATAGCACAAATACTTGAATCCATGTATTTTGTCTCAACTTCTTCTACTGGATACATTCCTGCTTCTATTCCAACACCAAAGCTACATGTGCCGACATCTCTCCTCAGCATGTTCAAATGCATTTTTTGCTCTATTTTTTGCTCCGCTTATTGTTTCTTCAAGTGTTAAGGGATTACAAGAAACTCCTGAAAAATTATCTTTATCTTGTCCAATTTTTTCATCATTTCTTACTTCTTTTGGCATTATAATATATTCTATTTTATCATGTTTATCTACCCAAAGTTCTGGATATCTAGAAAAAGCTCTTGTAATTGCTGTAATTTTGGGTATGCTTCTACTTCCTATTGAAACTAACATATTTTTCCTTACCTTTCCATACATTTTAATTATACTACAAAATCGCTTGAAGTCAAGTATATTCAAGCGATTTTGTTTTTTTAATTGTTTCGCATTTTTTTATTTCATTTTAAATAAAACTTTTGATGAAATTATTACCATTTAAAGGCAACTTGAATTTAATTTGTTTTTTTGTATTTATAATATTTTTGACAATTCTGAAAATTGTTCTAGTGTTAATTTTTCTGGCCTGATTTTTGGGTCTATTTTTAATTTAGTTAGTGCTTGCTCTATTTGTTCTTTTGCTCCATATCTATTACTATTTGCTAAAGCATTTACAAGAGTTTTTCTTTTTTGCATAAAAGCTATTTTTATTAGTTCAAATAGTTTTTCTTCGTCTTCTGCTTTTACTTTTGTCTCTTTTAATATTTTTAATTGTATTACACTTGAGTTTACTTTTGGTTCTGGTATAAATGCTGTGTTTGGTACTTCTAATACTCTTTTTGGTTCTGAGTAATAGTTTATTGCATATGTAATTGCTCCTGTATCTCCTGTTCCTGGCTCAGTTACTAGTCTATCTGCTACTTCTTTTTGTATCATTACTGTTATTGTTTGTATATCTAACCTTTCTTCTAATAATTTCATTATTATTGGTGTTGTTATATAATATGGTAAGTTGGCTACTATTTTTACATTTGGCAAGTTTGCTTTTTTTATTATTTCTTTTAAATTTACTTTTAGTACATCATTATTTATAATTTCGAAATTACTATACATAGAAAATCTATCTTGCAAAATTTGTATCATTCTTTTATCTAGTTCTATACAAGTTACTTTTCCTGCCCTTTCTAGCAATTCTTTGGTAAGTGTTCCTAATCCTGGGCCTATTTCTATTACTAAATCGTTTTTTGTAATGTTTGCCACATTTACTATTCCTAAAACAATTTCATCATCTACTAGAAAATTTTGTCCAAGATTTTTATTTGCTATAATATGATATTTATTCATTATAAATTTAGTTTCTTTTAAAACGCTCATTTTTACCTCTCTTTATAATAAAGTATTTTTTTTATCAATACCCTTGTTTTTCAAAACTTATTTTATAATATTCTCCTTAAAAAGTAAAGTTTAATTGTAAATTAATATTCTCAACTTAAACACTTTTGAAAGGATAAAACTCTCCAACACGTTGAATAACAACATGTTGGAGAGTTAATAGATT
>CALXWL010000046.1 GCA_944392385.1 uncultured Clostridia bacterium
AATCGTGAATCAGAAAAAATTATTTTCTAATTCACGATTTTTTGAGAGTCATTTTCGACTACTTTTTCAGCAGCCTCGATTTTCTAGTTCCTTTTTCACGCTTAAAAGAAATGTAGAATATACTATAAATAGATAAGTTTATAGGAGGAATTAATTTGAAAGAATTACTAAGGATTGATAAAATATCAAAAATATACCAGGCAAAAAATGGTGAGATAGAAGCTCTAAAAGATGTAAGCTTTACAGTAAATGAAGGAGAATTTGTAAGTATAATAGGCCCAAGCGGATGTGGGAAATCAACTCTATTATCAATAATTGCAGGATTAGAAGAGAAAAACTCACGGAAAACTCTACATAGATGGAGAAGAAAGCTCTGGGTTATCACCTAAAATAGGATATATGCTACAAAAAGATAGTTTATTAGAATGGAGAAACATATATAAAAATGTTATATTTGGATTAGAAATAAGAAAAATAAACACTCCAGAGAATAGAAACTACGTAGAGCAACTTCTAAAAAAATACCATCTATATGAATTTAAAGACAAATATCCATCTCAATTATCAGGAGGAATGCGTCAAAGAGTTGCTTTAATTAGAACTTTGGCGATAAGACCAAGAATACTGTTATTAGATGAAGCATTTTCAGCATTAGACTATCAAACAAGACTCATGGTAACAAAAGACATCTACGAAATACTAAAAAACGAAAATGTAACAACACTTATGGTAACACATGATATTTCAGAAGCAATAAGTATGTCAGATAGAATAGTAGTATTAACCACAAGACCAGCTACAGTAAAAATAATACATGACATAAATTTTGAAATGGAAAATAAAAACCCATTAAGTGTTAGAGAAAGTCCTAAATTCAGCAAATATTTTGACAGTATTTGGAAGGAGTTAGATGTAAATGCATAAAAAAAACATCTCAAAAGAGAGGAAAAAATACCTAAGAAACATAGCCATCAAAAAAACAACAGTACTATTAACGCAAATAGGCATAGTAATAGCTTTTATAGCAATATGGGAAATATGTGCAAGGAAAGAAATAATTGACAGTTTTATAACGAGCCAGCCAAGTAGAATATTAGAAACTTTTATAAATTTATCTGATAATCAACTATTAATGCATCTATGGGTAACCTGTGAAGAAACAATAATAGGATTTTCATTAGGTGTAGCAATTGGAGTCTTAATAGCAATAATATTATGGTGGTCAGACTTTTTAAGTAAAGTATCAGAACCATTTTTGGTTGTATTAAATAGTCTACCAAAAGTAGCACTGCGGACCAGTAATAATAATTTTAGTAGGTGCAGGAAAACGGAGCAATAATTACAATGGGGCTTGCAATTTCTTTAATCGTAACAATAATGGAAATACTAAATGGGTTCTTAAATACAGATAAAGAAAAAATAAAAATGGCACAAACATTCAACTGTAGCAAATTTCAATTATTAACAAAGATAATAATTCCAGCCAATATATCAACATTCATAAACTCATTAAAAATCAACATAGGATTATCATTAGTAGGAGTTATAACAGGAGAATTCTTAGTATCAAAAGCAGGTTTAGGATACTTAATAGTTTATGGAGGTCAAGTGTTTCAACTAGATTTAGTAATGACAGGAGTAATAATCTTGGCAGCTGTAGCAACTGTATTATATAGTTCAATAGTTCTATTAGAAAAACTATTATCACGAACCCATAAATTTGGGTAAGAAAAATCAATTTATTAATTTAAGAATGAAAGGAATGGTAGTAAAATTGAAAAAAATCATAATAGCTGCTATCATAATAGCAGTAATAATAGGGGTCGTAACTTCTGTTATAATAAGTGTAAACAGAAATAATAAGCAAGAAGAAGAAGGAGTAACACTTGTAAGAGTAAACGAAGTTACAAGATCAGTGTTCTATTCTCCACAATATGTAGCAATTGCGCTAGGATATTTTAAAGATAATGGAATAGAAGTAGAACTAACAACAGGGCAAGGTGCAGATAAAGTTATGACAGCAGTATTAGCAGGTCAAAGTGACATAGGGTTTGCAGGGCCAGAAGCTTCAATATATGTATATAATGAAGGAAAATCAGATTATGCACAAGTATTTGCACAACTTACTAAAAGAGATGGTTCATTCTTAGTAAGTAAAACAAAACCAGAAGAGTTTAGCTGGGATGACCTAAGAGGAAAAACTGTAATACCAGGAAGAAAAGGTGGAGTACCATACATGACATTTGAATATGTGCTAAAACAAAACGGAATAAATCCTTCTACAGACGTAAATTTAGATGATAGCATAACTTTCGACCTAATGGCAGGAGCTTTTGCAGGTGGAAATGCAGAATATGTAACACTATTTGAGCCTACAGCATCAATGACAGAGGCACAAGGAGTAGGATATATAGTGGCATCAATAGGTGCACAGACAGATGAAATACCATATACAGCATATTTTGCTAAAAAAAGTTATATAGAGGAAAATGAAGAATTAATACAGAATTTTACAGATGCGATATATAAAGGGCAAAAATGGACTGAAAGTCACTCAGCAAGAGAAATAGCAGAATTGATACAAGACTTTTTCCCAGATACAGATATAGATATGTTAGAAAGTTCAATACAAAGATATAAAGATATAGATGCATGGAATCAAACTCCAGTATTAACAGAAGAAGCTTTTAATAATCTACAAGACGTAATGGAGGAAGCTGGCGAATTGAGTAAGAGAGCAGATTATTCAAAAATAGTAAATAACAAATATGCACAGCAAGCAATAGAAAATAACTAAAATATAAACTATTAATAAAAAATAGCAAGGGTTCTTAAAATTAAAGAACCCTTAAGTTTGTGTGTGCAAAGTTACCATATAATGGTTTTTAATGTTATTATATAAACCTTATTCAGGAAAAAACTTCGAAGGCATACAAGAAAGCCCCTTTAACAAGGGGGCTGTCGCCTTAGCGACTGGGGGTTCTTAGAAATGAGGACCAAATTTATTTACCATATAACAAAAATTTAATTCAAAAGGCTAGAGAACTAAGAAACAAAGCAACACCAGAAGAAAACAAACTTTGGTATCAATATCTAGCAAAATCCCAAGTAAGATTTATGAGACAAAAAATAATAGATAATTACATTTTAGATTTTTACTGTCCATCAAAAAAAATAGGAATAGAAATTGATGGAAGTCAACATTATACAGAGGAAGGCATGAAATATGATAAAATACGAACAGAAGTATTAGAAACATATAAAATAAGAATAATACGATTTACAAATGAACAGATTAGAAAAAATTTTATAGAAGTATGTGAGTATATTGAAACTATAGTTAATAATATAAGAAATAGAAAACGAGTGTAAAGAACCCCCAGTCGCTAAGGCGACAGCCCCCTTGTTAAAGGGGCTTTCATGTATGCCTTCGAAGTTTTTTTCTGAATAAGGTTTATATAATAACATAAAAACCATTATCTAGTAACTGTGCAAAAAATAAAATCTCCTAAACATCTTGTAAAAGATAATAAAAAAATGTATAATAATAATGAATAAAGAAAACGGAGGAAGTAGTATGAAAGAAAAATTGATAAAAAGTTTTGATTTTGTAAAAGAATTTATAAAATCAAATAAAGCATTAACTATGAAAATAATTGCAGTAATGATTGTGATAATAGCAATTGTTGTAATTGCATCATGTTTTGGAGGAGATAAATTTGGTAATTCAATAGGAAATAGTAGTAATCTGGGGTTAGTGGCTCAAGAAGGAAGTTGGATATATTATATACAAATGGATGACGATGAACCTATTGGAATTTATAAAGTAAAAAATAATGGAAAAAACATGAAAAAAGTTGCAGATGGGCAGTATTGTGGACTAAATATAATAGGTAATTACATATATTGTATAGAATATGATGAAGATAAAGACAAAAATAATTTAATAAGAATGAAAACAAATGGAAAAAACAAGGAAACCTTGGCAACAAATATAGATATAGAACAAACAATAGCAGTAGGTAAATGGGTATACTATATAAAAAATGATTGCTTATATAGAATAAAATTAGATGGAACTGATAGAGAAGAAATATCAGATAAAAATATAAAATATTATCACATAGATGGAAATACAATTTATTATATTTATGAAAATGATAGTGCAATATATGTAGCGAAAATGAAACTAAACGGAGAAGATTCGCAAAGATTATTAAAAGCAGAAGATGATGAAAATTATAATGCATTATATGTAAAGGGAAGTAAAATATATTACATTATATCAAAATTTGATGATAATTATGACTATCAGTATTATTTATGTAGTGTAAATAAAAAAGGACTAAATCAAAAAAATATATGTAAATTAGATGAGAATATAGACTACATAAATATGCAAGAAGATGCTATATATTATACTATAACAGAAGATTATGATAGTTACTTAATAAAAACAATAAAATACAATGGAACAGATAAAGAAGTAATTAAAAAAGTAAGTGATCTTTCTAATATAAATATAACAAAAGATTGGGTTGTATTTTTAGGTGAAAATGACGAGTATGATACTATAATGAAAATGATAGAACTAGATGGAAATGAGGAAAAAGAGTTATAAGTAGGTGAACAAAATGCAAATTGAATATAAAAATATAATAATAGATGTAAAAGAAAAAACACCAGTAAACATACTATTAAAAGATGAAATACAAAAGGCAAAATGCAAAGTAATTGCTTGTAAATTTAATAATGAAATAAAAAGTTTAAACTATAAAATAGAAACTAATGGAAAACTAGAACTTATAGACTTAAAAAATAAAGATGGAATGAGAGTATATAAAAGAGGAATTGTTTATTTAATAAGCAAAGCCTTTAATGAAACATATCCAGATGCTCTTATGACAATTAATTATCAATTAATAAATGCTATGTATTGTACAGTTGATAATTTACAAATAACAGAAGAAGTAATAAAAAATGTAGATAGAAAAGTTAAAGAAATAATACAAAAAAATTTGCCAATAGAGAAAAAAATTATGACAAAAGAAGAAGCAGAAGAATTTTATAAAAAAGAAAAAACATTAAAGGGAAAATTACAACTAGAATTAGAAAATAAAAAAGAAGTAACATTATATTATTGCGAAAATTACTACAATTACTTTTATGGTGTATTACCAATAACAACAGGGTTTGTGGAAAGCTATGAAATAGCAAAATATCATAATGGCTTTTTAATAAGATATCCAAATAAAGAAAACCCATATGAAATAGCAGAATTTAAAGATACTCCAAAATTATTTAAAACTCTAGAAGAGTATGAAAAGGTCCATAAAATCCTAAATATAAATACTCTATACAAATTAAACAAAATAATAAAAGAAGATAAAATAGAAGAATATATATTATTAGATGAAGCATTACATGAAAAGAAAATAGGAACAATAGCAGATAATATATCAAAAAATAAAAATATAAAATTAATTGCAATAGCAGGTCCATCATCTTCTGGTAAAACAACATTTGCAAAAAGATTGGAAATACAACTAAAATTAAATGGGCTAAAACCAGTTACAATTTCAGTAGATAACTATTTTGTAGAAAGAAAAGATACACCATTGGATGAAAATGGAAAATATGATTTTGAAAGTATAAATGCAATAGATACAAAATTATTAAATAGAGATTTATTAAAACTATTAAATGGAGAAGAAATAGAAGCTCCAACATTTAATTTTCATACAGGTCATAAAGAATATCTAGGAAATAAAATGAAGCTTGACCAAGATGAAATATTAATAATGGAAGGTATACACTGTTTAAATGATGAACTTACATATCTAATTCCTAAAGAATTCAAGTATAAAATTTATATTAGTGCTTTAACAGTTTTAAACATAGACTATTATAATAGAATTTCAACAACAGATACAAGACTAATTAGAAGAATTGTAAGAGATTATAAGTTTAGGGGATACAATGCAAAACATACATTAGAAATGTGGCCATCTGTTAATAGAGGAGAAGTAAGTAATATATTCAAATTTCAAGAAGAAGCGGATGTAATGTTTAATTCCTCATTAATATATGAATTAAGTGTTTTAAAAAAATATGCAATACCATTATTAAAACAGATAGATAGTACATCTCCTTTATATTCAGAAGCGAAAAGATTATTAGCAATGCTTTCATATTTTGAAGATATAAAAGATGAAGCAGTACCAACCCAATCTTTACTAAGAGAATTTATTGGGGGAAGCATTTTTGGAGAATAGTAAATAATTTGTTTGGAGTGCTGTAGTGATGGATAGTTTGTTTAAAGAAATTGATGAGGAGTTTGTGTGCGAGAATTGTGGACATGTTGTGCCTAAGTTGGGATATTCGTGTAGAAATCATTGTAATAAATGCTTATATTCAAAACATGTTGATGTAAATCCAGGTGATAGGAAGGAAAGTTGCCATGGATTGCTAGAACCTATTGGGATAGAGCTTAGTTCTAAGAAGGGTTATGTTATTGTTTATAGATGTAAAAAGTGTGGAATGATAAGGAAAAATAGGTCTGCTAAGGATGATAATATGGATCTAATAATAACTTTAAGTGCAAATGGAGTTTAAAAAAACCTAGATGCTTGTGCATCTGGGTTTTTTAGGTTTAGTATTTATTTTATATTTTGTAATGCTTCTATTCTATCATCTATGCTTGGGTGTGTATCAAATAGTCCGGCTTTTTTCTTACCATCTTTTTTATTTTTAAATGGTGTTACAATAAATAAATTAGCAGTTGCTTTATTAGCTGTTTTTAGTTCATTAGGGTCGCTATCTAATTTCCTTAGAGCAGAGATTAATCCTTGAGGATTTCTAGTAATTTCTGCTGCTGTAGCATCTGCTAGGTATTCTCTATTTCTTGAAAGTGCCATTTGCATAATTTTCCCTAAGATTGGGGAAATAATAAGTAGAATAAGCCCTATTACCATTAAAATAGCATTTCCTTTGCTATCATCATCGTCATTTCTTCTTCCTCCCCAAAACATTGAACGAACAAACAAATCAGAAATCATAACTAAAAATCCAACCATAACTGAAACTACAGAAGTAAGCAAAATATCGTAATTTCTTATATGTCCCATTTCATGGGCAATAACTCCTTCTAGTTCATAATACTCTAATTTTTCTAAAAGTCCAGTAGTAACACAAATAATAGAGTGTTCTGGATTACGACCAGTAGCAAATGCATTAGGTTGAGGATCTTCCACAACATAAAGTTTTGGTCTATGAGATAATCCAGAAGAAATCATAAGAGCATCTAAAATATGAACAAGTTTTCTATCTTCTTCTAAAGTAGCAGGTCTTGCTTTTGTAACTGATAAAATAATTTTATCACTATTATAGTATGAGGCAAAAGCTGATATAATGGAAAATAGCATAGCTATAAAAATAGCAGTAGGCCCACCAAAGTCTAGTGCCATACAAACATAATAAATAATTAAAGTAACAACTAGTATAAATCCAGAAACAATAATACCCGATTTTACCTTATTTTTCTTAATATCTTCAAACATAAAATCACCTAAAAGTATTATAACACAATGAATATTAATTTACAATTAAACTTTACTTTTTAAGGAGAATATTATAAAATAAGTTTTGAAAAACAAGGGTATTGATAAAAAAAATACTTTATTATAAAGAGAGGTAAAAATGAGCGTTTTAAAAGAAACTAAATTTATAATGAATAAATATCATATTATAGCAAATAAAAATCTTGGACAAAATTTTCTAGTAGATGATGAAATTGTTTTAGGAATAGTAAATGTGGCAAACGGATTTTAAACACTTTTTAATGGTCAAAAACTTTGTAAGCATTCAAAATGCTTAATTTTTTTGTCAAATTTCTGA
>CALXWL010000047.1 GCA_944392385.1 uncultured Clostridia bacterium
ATTTGTGCATCCCATACAGGTTTACCAAGTAATAATAAGATTTGTACCCATCCTAATTTTTGAGTACTTGTTTCCTGCTTTTCGTTGTCGTCAATTTTTTTAGGATTTTTGTTTGATTTTGTCTCTTCTTCCTTTTTCTTTGGCATTTAAATACCTCCATTCATGTTATTTATTAAAATAATCCCCATTCTGCAAATTTTTCAAATCCACCTTTTGCTTGAATATATTTTCTTGCTTGTTCAACTATTTCTTCATATGGTTTACCATCTACAATTTCATCTCCAATAGCACAACTTAATTCTACTGGCTTTCCTGTCTCTTGTGCTTTCATAAACACATATATATTTATACTCACATCTGCTTTTGACAAATCTTTTCCGTGTAGTCCGTCCTCCTGTAATGCTATCCCCCATATCACTTCCTAATTTTCTATTCGTAGCTCCAGTATCAACATTTATGCCACCTGTCCAATCTCCTAATGGATTTATTATTGCTGTTGGATATTTTCTTTTTAGTTCTTCTGTTTTTGCTTTGCTTTGACATATTATTAACTTTTCACCATCTAATATATATTTTCCATCAGATAAATAATCAGAATACAAGGTTCTTGCAATATTTGATAATTCTATTTGTTCTTTTGTTACAGGCATACCTTTAAATATTCCATTATCCCCACACCTTATTTTTTCATTTTGATTTTTTGCCAGGTGTTCATCTTGCTTTGATAATATTATTTCAACTCTTATGTCTTTTGTTTCGGCAATTCTATATACTATGTCGAATATATCAGTTTCATTAAATGTAATTGAACTTTCTATTATAATCTTGCAATTTTTGTGTCCAATTAACACTTCTACTGCTATTTTAGGATTTTCTTGTATTTTGTATCCTAAATCTACTATTGCTCCAGCTATTCTATCAGCCACTTTATCTGGATGTTTTGGATTTACTTTTTCTATCATTTTTATACCTCCTAAATATTTCTTGCACTTATCTCTGGTTTGTTTTCAAAGAAATCACTGTATAATATTTTTATTCCATACGATTTTGCTACTTCATATTCTATTTTACATCCTCTTGCTTCTCTCCATCCATCACACATAAATAATGCATCTGCTTCTGACATTTCTTGTATTGATCTTCCTAAATAATAAACTCCTGCATTATTACTTTCTGGTGCTTCTTCTATAAAAATTGTATCAATCACTTCTATGTGCATATTATTAAATTTTTCTATTATTCCTTTTCTTTCTTTTCGTATCTGTTCTTCTGT
Source organism: uncultured Clostridia bacterium (assembly GCA_944392385.1). GTDB lineage: Bacteria > Bacillota > Clostridia > TANB77 > CAG-508 > UMGS1781. The sequence continues at coordinate 1,274 of CALXWL010000047.1, forward strand.
TTTACCTCTCATAGGTTGACTTATCATTACTCTCATCTTTTATCGCCTCCCTCTTTGATAAAATTAATTTCAATATATCTAATAATTCAAGCCATTCTTTTTTGTCGAAATCAGCACCATAGGATTCAGCATTTTCTATATCTCTAATCATTACTTTTAAATCCTTTGTTGTTAGTAAGTGTGTATTTCCTCCTATTACTTCACAGGTCCATTGAACTATATATGTTTGCCTTCCTAATGCATATCTTTCTGCACTTAATAGCATCATACTAATATCTTCTATTTTTCCATTAAAATTTATTTCCATAATGTTTGTCTTATTTTCTATTTCAGAGCCATCTAGTAATTTCATAAATTCATTTGATAAAACATCCTTGTATGGTATCCCTGATGTTTTAGATTCTTCTTTTGCTTTTTTTATAATTTTACTTGCTTCTTCTGGTTTTGTTATAGCATATATCTTAGCCATATAAGCACTAACTTCCATTATTTCATTTTTTTCTCGCATAGTTTTTTCCTTTCAATTTTTATATTTTCTTTCATTACATCAAGTTCTTCTATTTTTGGATTAACATATAAGCATATATCATAAGAGTCATTTTCTTTATCACATTTTAAATTAAGACAAATATTTCTTTTGTCTTTATACTTTTCATAAAATTTTCTGATTTTTTTATGTATTTTTTTACAATCTCTCTCAATACTCATATTATAACCATCTCCCTAAATATCTATCTTCATATTCTTGTTTTAACTGTGCTGCTGTTTTTTCTAATGCTTTATCTAAATCTATATTAATATTGAATTGACTTGTAATTTTTTTGGCTATTTCATCTAAGTTTATGGGCATTTTTGTATTTTCATCGGTCCCAACTTGAGATATATTTTCTTTTCTGATTGCATCTGCTCCCACTTTCTTTTCCGTTGGTGTTTTCCAATATGCACCAGCTAATCCAACAAATAAAATATTTTTAACTTTTGCATATTTTAAATTTTCTTCAGATATTTCAAATGTATCTAATGTATATATATTACAATTTGCCATTCCTCTAATTATTTTATATATTTCATTATTATTCCTACATGGATTTTCCATTGTTCCTAGTTTTCTCATTTTAGCACCACCTCAAAACTATTCTCATTGAATTGCTCATGCGTTAATATTCTTAATAGTTTAACTTCTTTGTTCCTTATACTTTCCTTTATATCAGAATAACTTAATGTAGTTGTATCTTTTTTAATTCCTATATAACAAATGATGCCATCTTCTTCAATTTCTAGCACATCTCCTGGTTCTATTAAATCTAAAATATCTTTACTATGTTTTTTTATTTCTTCTAAATATGCACTGGCCATTGTGGTATCACATACAAAATATGTTGATTCCATTTTCTCATCTGGTAATAGTATTTTTTTTACAATTCCTATATCCCCATCCTCATTTCTAATATAATCATTTATGTTAATGCAATCTTCATTTGGACATCCATATGTACCATTTATTTTTTCAACTATATTGCATAAATCATTTTCATTTGATTTATTTACACATCTATTGCAATTATTTTTCATAAATTCTTTATCATTCATCATAAGTCATCCTCCTATTTTTTTACACATATTTTTTTCTTTATCCCATGCAGCACATTGCTCTCTGTAGCAATTTTCAAATTGTTGTGTTTCTATTAATAAGTGGTATTCTCCTCTTACTATGTTGTCTTCATCAAATATCGGTTTCCTTATATTATGTTGCATAATATTGTATCTTTCTGGACATTTCATAGAATTATTGCTCCTCTTTGATTTCCTTTATAATTGTTTCAATTACTTGTTGAACACCTAATGGTGTATATGGTATTTTCTCATTGCAAAATTGCTCTGCAATTACTTCTGCATCATTTCTCTGCATTCCACAACCCATTAATAGTTTTTTAAATCTTTTTCTAGTAATTCGTTCTAATCCAGTCATTTTTAGTATTTGTCTTACTCTATCCTTTGGCAATTCAATCGTCATAGATGTTTCTCCTTCTGTTATACATTTTGCTGCATACTCCATTGCATTTACAGCATCATCGTTGTTCTCTTCTTTCGATTTATATGTACATAATTCTTTAATATATCCAGCTTGATCTTCAAAAAAATTTTTTCCAGGTAATATTCCTTGCATATTTTCTGTTGGCATATTATTCCCTCCTTCCTTACTCAATCTCAAATAATATCTCTGCAAAAACAATTTCATTTGTCCTTTTATCATAATACTCTCTAACTACCATTAATAATGGAATTTGATTTTTGCTTTTAAAAGATATTGATATTCTTGTTTTTTCAAATTTCGATTTTTTATTCTTCTTTCTGTATATATGTACTTTCATTTTTCATCATCCTTTGCTACTTGTAATAAACACATAATTCCAACACCAATAATTGCTCCTATTAATAGTCCTGCTATAAACGTAATCATTTGCAACACCTACTTTCCATATATGTTATACATATATATAGTTTCTCTTAATGAATCTAACTCTACATATTGTTCATTAATTTTATTTTCTTTTTCTTCTATCAACTTATTTAGATCATCAATTTTTTCTTGTGCTTCAATATTCATAGTAAAACATCCTACTATAAAACCTATTAAAAATGGTATTATAATTACTATTACTGCTTTTATTTTTTCATTTCGATTGTATATTTCTTTATCATAAAATTTCATTTGTACTTCACTACCTTTCTATAAATTTTTTTCCGTTACACCACATATAGTCCTCAGTCGGACAAAATTCGTCATATACATATGCAAATTCTTCATGTTCATCACAATACATATCGCCATTTTCTGCATACATACAGTTTGCACATTGTTCACAAGTTACATTTCTTTTGTTTTTAAATCTCTTTCTTTGTACTGTCTTTCCCATAAACTCTCCTTTCTTGTATTTTTATTATCCAAGCTGTTCAATTTAATGAACAGCATATTTTTTGCTTTTAGTTTAGTTCAATATCACTAATACCAATAAAATCCAAAACCTTCAAATAACAATCTTTACATAGTCTTGTAAGTTTTTTATTAGTGTATGTATCCGCTTTTTTTAACAAAACCATGTGCCTTTGTGGTAATTTCTGTCCGGCACATTGGGCATATATCATAATATCTATCTTCACTTTTCCAACTATTATAATTTCCCATTCTTACTCCTCTATATCACTTACTCCTAAATAGTCCAACATATCAGTATAGCAATCTTTACACATATTACATAGTTTTCGTGGAGAGTTTCCATTTTTAGCAACAGAAATAGTAATTCTATCTAATGTAAAATTCCCACATCTTACACAAAACTTTTGATTGCTACTTTGAACCTTAAATAAAAATTGTTCAAATTCTTGTTTTGACATATTTTTTATATCTTCAAACTTCATTATTCATTATCCTCCCAAAGCCTCACAGCTACTTTAACACCTGATTGCTCTTTTTTTCTAGGTTTTCTTCCTGTTCTAATTCCTGTGTCTGCTCTTTTTTTATTTGCTGGTGTTGCCCAAAAATAAACAGTTTCTTTTTTTACATTAAAGTGTTTCATAACTTCTTCAATAGTACCCACAAATATTTCTTTTTCTCCTTTATATATTGAATATTCTCTTATCTTTGACATATCACACCTCTATTTTTTATATATTTATTGTCTTATGTATGGCCTATCTACATATAAACTTACTGGTGGTTGTATATTTCCCATTACTGATAAATAAATTTTTCCTGTTCTCATAAACTCTTCTTTCTCTTTATCAGTCATCTCCCAGCAAGATACAATATGTTTATCTGTTTTTAATGCTGGTAAATCACCACAGCCAGGTGCAGTAAATATACAATTCATATCTTCAAATTTTACTGGATTCATAGTTTTCTCCTTTCTACTTAATATTTTCCTGTATCATTACCAAAGTTTTCTTCTGTTTTCTTTATCCATTCTTTCATTGCTTTTACAATATCTTGTCTATTAGCATTAGAAACATACATCATTTCGTTATCTTTTCCTTCTCCAAAATTAAATGCTAATACTACGAACCCGTAACCATTTGGTAGTTCCTCATCTACTTTTTTCGCAATTTTTTGCATTTTACTTTTTACAAATTCATTCATTGGATTCATTTCCTATTCCTCCTTTATTTTTAAATTATATTTATCTTCAAAAAACTTCTTTTTTGCTATATACTCTTTTGTTTTAAATCCTTTTGTGTCAATTATCTCTGATGTTCCATCATTGTAAAACACTATAAAATCGGCTTTATATTTTAGTCCTGGTGCTAATATAAAAACAGGCTGCAAACAAAAACCTTTGATGTCTCCGCTCTGCAGCCTCAATTTTAATTCGCAGTAATAATCCGCTTCTTTCTTACTATCAAATGTTTGTCCATCTACAGATGTTTTTACCGCGCCATATTTACTTCTTTTGTTTCCTTTTTTCTGATATTCTCTATATTGTTCAATATTCCAATGCTCCTGCATAATCTACTCCTTTGGCATTTCATATCTTGCCATAAATTTTGCTTTTAATATTAGATCTATTTCATCGTGTGTTCCATTTAATGCTGCTGCAGAAAATGTATTGGTTATTTCTTTTACTATTTCTTTTGCTCTTTCTTCCGTTTCATATTTCCCTATTGTATAATCATATTTTCCACGCACGTTTATTTCTATTTTGCCATTTTTCTCTAGTAAATAGATTGCTTCAATATTCCCATAATTTATATTCGCTACTTTATCTTGACTAACTATTATCATTTTAATTCCTCCCAGCTCTCAACTTTTTTATATGCTGTTTTCATTCCTCCATGTTCATTTAAAATTGGTATAATCCTTTTTGTTTCTGGAAATTGTTTTTTTATTTGTTCTGCAACATCAATTAATGTTTTTGCCATTTGTGCCATTTCAATAGGTCCTCCATGTCCTTGCACAATAGATATTGGTGCTTCTTTAAATTCTTTTGTTATTACAACTTCACATACTAAACAGTCATTTTCTCTTTTTATTCTATTGATTCTTTGTATTTCTTGAATTTCTCTAAAATCCATAATATTATTCCTCCTTCTTTTTCTTTGCACATTTTAAGTCTTTTATTATTCGTGGTGTATATTGTCTGCTTTCTTGGTTACCTTTTAAAGTTTCTATATTTTTTATTGTTATATCTGTTTCTGCACAAATACCTTTTGTAATAAATTTACTTGTGTAAGGTTTTATTGTATTTATTAATTCTATTTTATCTTTTATAATTCTTCTTTCTTTTAATACTGTTTCTAATCTTGAATAGGTTTGCATCCTTTCAATTGCATTTAATTTACTCAATTCTATTTCGTGTAAAAGGTCATCTCTTTCCCCTTCTTTGTTGTATAGTTCAGTATTTAATTTTTTTTCTGTTTCTTCTATATTAAAGAAAAAATCCTTTATATTTCCTAATAGTTCTAATGTTTGTTGCATATTCTCAATAACCATAATTTTTCAGTCCTTCCTTTGTATATTTTTTATAGGTTGTGTTTGTTTCTAAAATTTAGATTAACATTGTTCATTCTTATTTTATGTTTACTAATCACATACTAATATGCATTCCTGTTCTGTCTTTATAATGCTGACAACTTTCAAATAATCCCATTTGTTTTCCTGTTAATAGACAATGTGGAAATTCGCAACTAAGTGTTGGAACACACCACTCACAGTTTTCACATATTTTCAATTTTCTTGATATAAGTTCATCTTCTCGTATTCCTGCCATTTTATTCTCCTTCATAATTTGATATTTGGTTCATTATCGTTTCAGTATCATATTGTGTACTTAATTCAGTTTGATCTAAGGCTGATAATATACATTTTTTAAAATATGATTTTGGTATTTTGATTCGTGATTTAGTATTGGCAATAGCAAAATTCTTTAATGCATATAATAACTTTTTAGAATTTATTTCCTGTACTTTTTCTTTTGTTTTTGGATTCATATACATTTCTTTTAAAATTTCAGTCATTTCAATAGTAAGTTCTGGAGAAAAAATGTGCATTTCACAGTTATTTATAAGTCTCTCAAATTCCATCTTATCTGTCTCATCCATCATATTATCCAAAGTTTTATTTTCTTTTTCTGGTTTGT
>CALXWL010000048.1 GCA_944392385.1 uncultured Clostridia bacterium
ATTTCTTTTGGTAAACCACATTGATATATTTTTAGTTCTGGTCCTACTACTATAACTGAACGTCCTGAATAGTCAACCCTTTTTCCAAGTAAGTTTTGTCTAAAACGTCCTTGTTTTCCTTTTAACATATCAGATAGTGATTTTAAAGGTCTATTTCCTGCACCTGTTACTGGTCTTCCACGTCTTCCGTTATCAATTAAAGCATCTACTGCCTCTTGTAACATTCTCTTTTCGTTTCTTACTATGATTTCTGGTGCTCCTAGCTCTAACAACCTTTTTAATCTGTTATTTCTGTTTAACACTCTTCTATATAAATCATTTAAATCAGAAGTTGCAAATCTTCCTCCATCTAGTTGAACCATTGGTCTAATATCTGGTGGAATTACTGGTATTACACTAAGTACCATCCATTCTGGCTTGTTTCCAGATAGTAAAAAGCTTTCTACTGTATCTAATCTTTTAATTAGTTTAGCCTTTTTTTGTTCACTTGCTTCTGCTATTTCCTTCTTTAGCTTTTCTGCTAATTTTTCTACATCTACTTTTTGAAGTAATGTTCTTATAGCTTCTGCTCCCATTCCTGCTTTAAAAGAATTTTTTCCATATTTTTCTTCTGCCTCATGATATTCTTTTTCATTTAATATTTGACCTTCTGTTAATCCTGATGTTCCTTTATCTGTAACTACATATGCGGCAAAATATACAACTTTTTCTATACTTCTTGGTGATATGTCAAGTATTAAAGCAATCCTACTAGGAATTCCTTTAAAATACCAGATGTGTGCAACTGGTGCTGCAAGCTCAATATGTCCCATTCTTTCACGTCTTACTTTTGATTTTGTTACTTCTACACCACATCTATCACAAACAATTCCTTTATACCTTACTCGTTTGTATTTACCACAATGACATTCCCAGTCTTTTGTAGGTCCAAATATTTTCTCACAGAACAAACCATCTTTTTCTGGCTTTAATGTTCTATAGTTTATGGTTTCTGGTTTTTTTACTTCCCCTTTTGACCATTCTCTTATCTTTTCATCTGAAGCTAACCCGATTCTTATCTTATCAAATATTTCCAACTCATCTTGTTTTTTATTCTCTTTCATTACTCTATTTCCCCCCTATTCCTCATATGAATCATTATCATTTTCCATGTTATCTTCTGCAATCTCGTTGTCAAAAATATCTAAATCATCATCTTCTAGCATTTCTTCATCATCAATCATTTCTTCTTCATCCAATAACATATCTTCATCAAGTAATTCAGTTGGTTCATCATCTTCTAGCATTTCTTCTTCTGTAACTAATGGCTTATTATCATCTAAATTAAAATCTATTCCATCATCAATATTTTCTGTAAGTTCAAGTTCCTTATCATCTTCAGAGTATAGACGTACATCTAATCCTATACTTTGTAATTCTTTTATCAATACTTTAAATCCTTCTGGAACTCCTGGTTCTGGGATATTTTCACCTTTTACTATTGCTTCGTATGTTTTTACTCTTCCCACAATATCATCTGATTTTATTGTTAACATTTCTTGCAATGTATAAGCTGCTCCATATGCCTCTAGTGCCCAAACTTCCATTTCTCCAAATCTTTGTCCACCAAATTGTGCTTTACCTCCTAAAGGTTGTTGTGTTACTAGTGAGTAAGGTCCTGTTGAACGTGCATGTATTTTATCATCAACTAAGTGGTGAAGTTTTAACATGTACATAACACCAACTGTAATTGGCTTATCAAATGGTTCTCCTGTTCTTCCATCATAAAGAATTGTTTTACCATCTGCTGTTAATCCAGATTCTATTAACAATTTTTCTATATCTTCTTCTGTTGCACCATCAAATACTGGTGTTGCAACTTTTATTCCAAGTAATCTTGCTGCTGCTCCTAAATGTACTTCTAGAACTTGACCTAAATTCATACGTGAAGGTACACCTAATGGATTTAATACAACATCTACTGGTGTTCCATCTGGCATAAATGGCATATCTTCTACTGGTAAAATTCTTGAAACAACACCTTTGTTTCCATGACGACCAGCCATTTTATCTCCAACTGATATTTTTCTTTTTTGTGCTATATATACTCTTATTACTTGGTTTACTCCTGGTCCTAACTCATCTGAATTGTCTCTTGTAAAGATTTTAACATCAACTATTGTTCCTGCTTCTCCATGTGGTACTCTTAATGATGTATCTCTTACTTCTCTTGCTTTTTCACCAAATATTGCTCTTAAAAGTTTTTCTTCAGATGTAAGTTCTGTTTCACCTTTTGGAGTTACTTTACCAACTAATATATCACCTGGTCTTACTTCCGCACCTATTCTAATTATTCCTCTGTCATCTAGGTCTTTTAAACTATCTTCACCAATGTTTGGAATATCTCTTGTAATTTCTTCTGCACCTAATTTTGTATCTCTACATTCGCAATCATATTCTTCAATGTGTATTGATGTATATACATCTTCTTTTACTAATCTTTCACTTAAAAGTATTGCATCCTCGTAGTTATAACCTTCCCAAGTTGTAAATGCTATAAGAACATTTTTACCAAGTGCCATTTCTCCATTTTGTGTTGATGGTCCATCAGCAATTACATCGTTTGCGTTTACAATTTCACCTTTTTTTACTATAGGTTTTTGATTAATACATGTTCCACCATTTGTTCTTTTGAATTTACGTAATTTATATGTATCAATACCTGATTTTGTTTTTATAGTAATTTCATCACCTGTTACTTTTTGAACTGTTCCACCTGTTCTTGCCACAACTGTTGTTCCAGAATCTTTTGCTGCTCTGTATTCTATACCTGTTCCTACTATTGGTGAATCTGTAATCATTAGAGGAACCGCTTGACGTTGCATGTTAGCACCCATTAATGCACGGTTTGCGTCATCATGCTCCAAAAATGGTATCATAGCAGCACCAACTGAAACTAATTGTTTAGGTGATACATCTATATAATCAACCCTATCTGCTTCTACTTCTATAATTTCATCTAAGTATCTAACTTTTATCTTTTTATTTATAAATCTTCCATCTTTATCCATAGGCTCTGTTGCTTGTGCTATTGCATAGTTATCCTCTTCATCTGCTGTCATATAAATTACTTCATCAGTAACACAATGCGTTACTGGATCTATTTTTCTATATGGTGTTTCTACAAATCCATATTCATTTATTATAGCAAATGTTGAAAGTGCTGATATAAGTCCTATGTTTGGTCCTTCTGGAGACTCTATCGGACATAATCTTCCATAGTGAGTATAATGAACATCACGTACTTCAAATCCTGCTCTTTCTCTTGATAAACCACCTGGTCCTAATGCTGAAATTCTTCTTTTATGCGTTAATTCTGATAATGGGTTTGTTTGATCCATAAACTGTGATAACTGTGAACTTCCAAAAAATTCTCTAATTGATGAAGTAATTGGTTTTGTATTTATTAATGTCTGTGGAGTTACTACATCTAAATCCTGTATTGTCATTCTTTCTCTTACTACTCTTTCTAATCTTGTTAAACCAATTCTAAATTGATTTTGTAATAATTCACCTACACATCTAATACGTCTATTTCCTAAATGGTCTATATCATCAATTGCTCCTAAACCATATTGTAAATTCAATAAATAACTAATTGAAGCTATCATATCTTCTGTTGTAATATGTTTTGGAACTAATTCTTCTTTTCTTTCATTTATAACTCTAACTAAATCTTTTTCTTCTGTTGTTTCTAATATATTTTTAAGTACTGCAAAATTAACTTTTTCTTTAATGGCAATATCATCACTATTTACATATGCTTTTAAATCAACTGTTCCATTTCCTATAACTCTTACTTTTTTATCATTTACTTTAACATCAACAATATTGATACCTGCATTTTGAATTTCTTCTGCTTTCTCCGTTGTAATGACAGTATCTTTTTCTACTATAACTTCCCCTGTCTCAGTATTTAATATATCATCAAAAGCAACCTTATTTGCTATTCTTGAACTTAAATCCAATTTTTTATTATATTTATATCTTCCTACTTTTGATAAATCATATCTTCTTGGATCAAAGAACAAATTATTAAATAAATTTCTTGCAGCATCAACAGTTGGAAGCTCTCCTGGTCTTAATTTTTTATATATTTCAATAAGAGCCTCTTCACTTGTTTTAGTTGTATCTTTATTAATTGTTGCAAGTATTTTATCTTCATCACCAAAAAGAGCAGTTATTTGCTCATCTGAAACCAATCCAATAGCACGAAGTAAAGTTGTAACTGGCAATTTTCTTGTTCTATCAATTCTTACATAAAAAACATCATTTCCATCTGTTTCATACTCAAGCCAAGCACCACGAATTGGCATAACTGTAGCCTTATATAATTTTTTACCAGTTTTATCATAATCTGACTCATAATAACATCCTGGTGACCTTACTAACTGGCTAACAACAACTCTTTCAGCACCATTAATTACAAAAGTACCACTATCAGTCATTAATGGAAAATCACCTAAATAAATCTCTTGTTCTTTAATTTCTCCTGTTTCTCTATTTATTAATCTTACTTTAACATGTAATCTAGTTGAATATGTAGCATCTCTTTCTTTTGCTTCTTCTAAAGAATACTTAGTTTCTTCTTCCATATAATAATCAAAAAATTCCAAAACTAAATTTCCCGTATAATCTTCAATAGGTGAAATATCTCTTAAAACTTCTCCCAATCCTTCTTTAACAAACCAATCATAAGAATCTTTTTGAACTTGAATAAGATTTGGAATATCAATGAAATCACCTATTCGTGCAAATGTTTTTCTTGTTGTTTTCTCGTATTTTAAGTCAGTTAGCAAAATAAATCAACTCCCCTTTTTTGAAATAATGAATAATGAATAAATTTAGCCTCACTATTACATTATCATTTAATATTTATTTGAGCAGCCTGGTTAAATTTTAAAAATTTTCTAATCTCTAACTTTTAACCTCTAACCTCTATATATTAATGAAAGTCCCTCTTAATTATAAGTGTATCATCAACAAAAAACATTCTGCTCTCAACATTTTTTAATTAATACCTTAACTTATAATTAATTCCTCTTTCTTAACATTTCTTTTACAAATAATGGTAATTTTTACAAACGCAACAAAAAAGTGTAGTATGTATTGCTATATTTAGCCATTTCAAGCCATTTCTACACTTTTTATTTAATTATTTTTTTATTAACTTTTAATTACTCTTTCCACTTTTATAAAATCACCATTTCTAGTTAAATAGTTTACATATTTTTTCTATGTAAAGAAAAATATGTGCTTTATTATAATATCACAATCTAGGACACGTTGTCAAGCTTTTTTGTAAAATTTTTGTTTACCATTGTTACCATTCAGATTAAATTAAAATTTAATAGTACAAAGTAGCCAAAAGAAGGCAATATATGTTTATTTGAAAGAAAACAATCGAAAAGCCAACGGCTCCACTCGTGACCCACGTAGCCATTTCGATTTTTTCTTGAAAATAAACATATATTGCCTTCCTTTGGCGGATTATATATTTCTAACTCTAAATAATAACAGAAACTTTATTATGATAATCTAAAAATTCCTGCTTTTATTTTTATACCTTCATTTTTAAATTTTATTTCATGTTCTGTTTCTATGTTATCCCAGAAGTTTGGTTCTTCATTTAAGTCATATGTTATTTTTGTTATTTTAAATCCCACTTCTTCAAAATATTCTAAACTTTCTTTAAATAACCCATCATCATCTGTTTTAAAGTATATTTCTCCATTTTTCTTTAAAAATTGTTTATACTTTTCTAGTTGTCTAGTATGAGTTAATCTTCTTTTTTTATGTCTTGGCTTTGGCCAAGGGTTGCAGAAATTTATATATATTCTTTCAATATCATCACTTTTATCTAATATGTTATTAATAGCTTCTACATCATATCTTACTAGCAGTATATTTGTAATTTTTTTATTCTCAAATTCTTCTTGTATATTTCTATTTGCCACTCCCAAGATTGTATCTATTAGGTCTATTGCTATATAATTTATTTCTGGATTTTGGAAGCCTGCTTTTTTTACAAAATATCCTTTGCCACATCCTAATTCTAAATATATTGGATTGTTATTTTTAAATTGTTCCTTCCATTTTCCTTTTATCTCTTCTGGATTTTTTACGTAAATTTCACTTAATTCTAATTCTTCTTTTGCCCAAGGTTTATTTCTAATTCTCATTTCTATTCCTTTTCTTTGTTATTTTTCATTATTATAATTTATATTTTATATTTTTTCAATTGTTTTTTTTATATTTTTATAGTATATTATTAGTGTTGAAAGTGAGGTTTGTTATGAATTTGAATGATGCTATTAAGATTGCTAAACATGTACGTAGGAATGCCTATGTGCCATATTCTAATTATTATGTTGGTGCTGCCTTAGTTACAAGTTCTGGTAAAATCTATTCTGGTTGTAACATTGAAAATGGTGGGATAATGTCCATTTGTGCTGAGAGAGTTGCTTTTGCAAAAGCTTTATCTGAAGGTGAAAGAAAGTTTGATTATATTGTTGTTTGTGGTGGAAGCCAATTGAATTCTTTAGATAATACTTGTACTCCTTGTGGATATTGTAGACAATTTATAAGTGAATTCGTTGATGAGAATTTTAAGTTTTATTTGCTTAGAGATAATGATGAAGCAGAAGTTTATAATATTAATGATTTATTACCACATTCTTTTAAATTGTAGTTTTTTTAACTTTTTTCTTGACTTTTATAAAAAAATATTGCATAATTAATTATGTTCTAAAGCGAAAATTCGTTTAGGAACATATTTTATTTTTAGGATGTGATTT
>CALXWL010000049.1 GCA_944392385.1 uncultured Clostridia bacterium
TTGGTAGCGAGAAGTGGATTCGAACCACCGACCTGTCGGGTATGAACCGAATGCTCTAGCCAACTGAGCTATCTCGCCATGAACTATTCTATTATACATATTTCTATTATGTTTGTCAATAAAAAATGCAAAAATATTATTTTTTCTTTTTGATTTCTGGAATAATAATATTCTTTTTATCCTCTTTAGGTTTTGGTTTGACCACATTAAGATGTTCATATACAGGAGAAATATCTAAATTTCCACCATTATCATCTATTACAACTTCTATGTTATTGTTTTTTTCTTCCATTGTTATCACCTTTTCTATAATAGCATAAGAGGGGAAAAAAGTCAATAATTAAAAGGTAGACAAAAAGAAAAAAAAGTGGTATAGTATTTAGGTATGTTTTCAAAAGGAGAGGAACTTATATGAATAAAATAAAAAAAGCAGTAGAAATATTAGAAAAATATAACCAAAGCCATATAAAAGTAGAAACAGAAGAAATTGCTGACCAAATATTAAATATAGATTTTGAACAATTACAAGAATTATATGACCAAGCAACTAATCAAGATGTTATAAAAGACATAGAAAACATAGAACCTGTAAAGGCAATTAATCCAATGAAATTAGAAAAAGAAACATTAGATGAATACATAAAATTAGGAGAAAATGAGGTTAAATCTGGTAAATTTGCAATTGCAATAATGGCAGGAGGTCAAGGAAGTAGACTAGGTCATAAAGGACCTAAAGGAACTTTCGAAATAGAATTAAATTCAAAAACTAAATCTCTTTTTGAAATAATAGTTGATAAATTGAAAAGTGCACAAAAAAAATATGGTATACCTATAAACTGTTATATTATGACAAGTCCAGAAAATAATTCTGAAACAATAGCATTTTTTGAAAAAATGGACTATTTTGGTTATCCAAAGCAATATATAAAGTTTTTTAAACAGGGGGAATTACCTTTATTAGATAAAGAAGGGAAATTAATAATAGGAGAAAATGGCTTAATTAAACTAGCATCAGATGGAAATGGTGGCATATTCTATTCTATGGCTAAAAATGGCATAATTGATAATATGAAAAAGAAAAACATTGAATGGGTTTTCATAGGTTCAGTAGATAATTTGCTAGTAAAATATGTTGATACTTTATTGTTAGGTCTAGCAATAAAACAACATGTGAAAATTGCAACAAGAACAATTATAAAAAATAGTCCATATGAAAAAGTTGGAGTATTATGTAAAAAAAATGGTAAGGTAAAAGTAATAGAATATACAGAAATTCCTAAAAAAATGAGGTTTGCAGTAGATGAAAATGGAGAAATGATATATGGAGAATCACATATAATGTGTAATTTATATAGTATAGAGGCAATAGAAAAAGCAAGTACAAAAGAATTAAAATATCATGTAGCAGAAAAAAAAGTACAATATATAAACAAAGAAGGAAAACTTGTAACTCCAGAGAAAGAAAATTGCTACAAATTTGAAAAATTTATATTTGATAGTTTCTGCTTATTTGATGAAATAGCAATTTTAAGAGGAAAAAGAGAAGAAGATTTTGCACCTATAAAAAATAAAGAAGGAGCAGATTCTCCAGAAACAGCCAAAAAACTATATGAGGAGTATTTGGCAAAAAATGTATAATAATTTATAAAAATGTAAATAATAAATTAGGTGAAGAATATGAACTTTAAAGCAAAAAGGTATATTGTGAAGACAAAAGAATTCTCGCTAGATTTATTAAAAATGACGATAGGAACATTGATTATGGCAATAGGAATAGAACAGTTCTTATTGCCTAATCAACTTTCAACAGGTGGGTTTTCAGGAATAGGAACAGTAATATATTATACAATGGGAATATCTGTAGGAACAACAATGCTAGTATTAAATATTCCTTTATTTATAATTGCCTATTTCAAAGTCGGGAAAAAATTTTTTATAAATGCAGTGATAGGTACATTTTTATTATCTTATTTTTTAAATATATTTCAACATATAGACTCAGTTACAGATGACAGAGTTTTAGCATGTTTATATGGCTCAGTAATTGTAGGTATAGGAACAGCAATAGTTTTAAAAGCAAATGGGTCAACAGGAGGCACAGAATTACTAGCCAATGTTATAAGAATATATAAACCACAAATGAAAACAGGAACACTTATGATAATATTTGATACACTAATAGTTATAGCAAACACAATATTTTTCAGAGAAATAGAAGTGGCACTTTATTCAGCTCTTGCAATATATATTATGGGAAAAATATTAGACATATTCTTTGAAGGAATAGACTTTGCAAAAATGTTATTAATAATATCTCCAAAATGGGAACAAATATCAGATGCAATAAATAAAGAATTAAGAAGAGGTAGTACAGCTTTATATGGAAAAGGAATGTACAAAAAACAAGAAAAAAACATATTATTGTGCGTAATGTCAAGAGCAGAAATAAGAGAGGCAAGAAGAATAATAGAAAAAATAGATTCTTCAGCATTCATAGTAATAACAAATGCAAGAGAAGTTTATGGGGAAGGATTTAAGGAAGTTTAAAGATTTTAAGTAGGCAATATACCTACTTAAAATCTTTTTAATATATAATTCCAGTAGGAATATATGTACTATCTGGCGGATAAGCAAACTCGTTACTAGGCTTATCAATTTGTTTTATTTCACTTACAAGTATAATTGGCACTTCACCGTGATAATTGCCCTTACTGATTTGACCAGTTATTTCAACCCAACAGCCATCAGCATAATTACTTGCTTCCTTATGTGAACACAAAAAACCAACAATTAATGTTTTAGTACTACCTTCTACAACCATATCTCTTGCTAGAACAAACTGAGTTTCAGAAAAATCTAAATTCCTATACACATATCCAGAAAAACAAATTTTTTGACCAACATATACATCTAAATTTTCGTAAACACTTTTTAAAACATTAGTATAATCTTCTACTTTTAGATATGCAACATCAGGTTCAGGAATTTCATCATTTACAGTAAAACTACTACTTAAAATCTTATAAAGCGAAATAAGAAAAAATATAACAACAATAATTGATATAATAACAAGAGAAATTTTCACAATTTTTTTACTATTAAGTTTAACATTATAAATAAACATACAACCACACCTTTTTGTTACCATTCAGATTAAATTAATTTATAGCACTTTGTAGCCCAACGCAGGAGTTTAATATTTATTTTTTATCGAAGACCCCCGAAAAGCTTCGCAGGCGTCTCAAACGTGGGTTCGATAAAAAATAAATATTAAACTCCGACGAGATTGGGAGGACTTTAGGGCAGTAACTCTGAATGGTAACACCTTTTTTACTTAATTCTATGTAACATATTGAAAGATATGATAATTTATGATATAAATGTATAGATAAAATAATGAAGGTAGGTACGCAAATGGGAATTTTTAGTAAAATTTTTAAATCATATAGTGAAAAAGAAGTTGCAAGAGTAATGCCAATTGTAGATAAAATAAATAGCTTAGAACCAGAAATACAAAAACTAACAGATATTCAATTAAAAGCAAAAACAAACGAATTTAAAGAAAGACTACAAAAAGGGGAAACTCTAGAAGATATTTTGCCAAAAGCTTTTGCAGTTGTAAGAGAAGCTTCAAAAAGAGTATTAGGAATGAGACATTTTGATGTTCAATTAATAGGTGGAATTATTCTTCACCAAGGTAGAATAGCAGAAATGAAAACAGGTGAAGGAAAAACATTAGTTGCAACTTTGCCTGTATACTTAAATGCACTTACAGGAAAAGGAGTTCATGTAGTAACAGTAAACGATTATTTAGCAAAAAGAGATAGTGAATGGATGGGAAAATTATATAAATTCCTAGGACTAACGGTAGGACTAGTAATTTCAAGAATGGAACCAGCAAAGAAAAAGGAAGCATATGCAGCAGATATAACATATGGAACAAATAATGAATATGGGTTTGACTATTTAAGAGATAATATGGTTATACGCAAAGAAGAAATGGTACAAAGACCATTAAGCTATGCTATAGTAGATGAAATAGATAGTATTTTAATAGATGAAGCACGTACACCACTTATAATATCTGGAACTGCAGCACAAAGCTCTGACTTATATAAACAGGCAAATGAATTTGTAAGAAGACTAAAAGCAAAAACATTAGTAGAAGAAGATGCAAAAGATTTAGAACAAGCAGAAGATAATGAAAAATATGATTATATAATAGATTTAAAAGCAAAATCTGCAACACTTACAGGGAAAGGAACTAAAAAAGCAGAAGAATTTTTTAAATTGGAAAACTTAAATGATATAGACAATTCAGAAATAGTACATCATATAAATCAAGCATTGCGAGCACATGGAATAATGAAAAAAGATATAGATTATATAGTAAAAGATGGAGAAGTACTAATAGTAGATGAATTTACAGGAAGAATAATGTATGGAAGAAGATATAGTGATGGCTTGCATCAAGCAATAGAAGCAAAAGAAAATGTTAAAATTGCAAATGAATCTAAAACACTAGCCACAATCACATTTCAAAATTATTTTAGAATGTATGATAAACTAGCAGGAATGACAGGTACAGCTATGACAGAAGAAGCAGAATTTAGAGAAATATATAACCTAGATGTTATAACAATACCAACAAACAAACCAATGATAAGAAAAGATTTAAATGATATTATATATAAAAACGAAAAAGCAAAATTTAGAGCAGTTGTAGAAGATATAAAACAAAGTAATAGTAAAGGTCAGCCAGTGCTAGTAGGTACAGTATCAATTGAAAAATCAGAAAAATTAAGTAATATATTAAAACGAGAAGGAATAAAGCATGAAGTATTAAACGCAAAATATCATGAAAAGGAAGCAGAAATAATAGCACAAGCAGGAAAATATGGAGCTGTAACAATAGCAACAAACATGGCAGGTCGTGGTACAGACATTATGCTTGGAGGAAATGCAGAATTTTTGGCAAAACAAGAAATGAGAAAACAGGGATATTCAGATGAATTAATAGAACAAGCAAATGCACACAATGAAACAGATGATGAAGAAATACTACAAGCAAGAAAAGCATTTAATAGTTATGAGCAAAAATTCGAAAACAAAATAAAAGAAGAAAAAGAAAAAGTACTAGCAGCTGGAGGACTAAAAATAATAGGAACAGAAAGGCATGAATCAAGAAGAATAGATAATCAGTTAAGAGGAAGAAGCGGAAGACAAGGAGACCCAGGAGAATCAAGATTTTATATAGCATTAGATGATAACCTAATGAAAATTTTCGGCGGAGATATGATTACAAGTGTATATAACACTTTAAAAGCAGATGAAAACATGCCAATTGAAATGGGAATACTTTCAAAAACAGTTGAAAATGCTCAAAAAAGAGTAGAAGGACAACATTTTAGTATGAGAAAGCATGTATTGCAATATGATGATGTAATGAACACTCAAAGAGAAATAATATATAAGCAAAGAAGAGAAGTTTTAGATGGAGAAAATCTAAAAGAACAAATACAAAAAATGATGCATTCTGTAATAGAGCAAATTGTAGAAACACACACGACAGATATCGGAGTAGAAAAAGAAGGGGTCATTACAGAGGCAAAAGCAATATTAAATTTAGAACTAACAAACCTACCAGACAATGAACCAGAAATAATAGATGAGCTATATAAAAAATTAATAGAAAATTATGAAGCAAAGGAAAAAGAAATAGGGGAAGAAAATATAAGAGAATTCGAAAGAGTAGTAATGCTAAAAGTAGTAGACCAAAAGTGGATGGATCATATTGACGCAATGGACGGATTAAAAGATGGAATAGGTCTTCGTGCATATGGTCAAAAAGACCCAGTAGTGCAATACAGAATAGAAGGATTTGATATGTTTGACCAAATGATAAATGACATAAAAATAGATGTAGTAAAAATCCTATCACACTTAAAAGGAATACAAAAAGTAGAAAGAAAACAAACTGTAAGAATAACAGGAGAAGGGCTAAAAGGACAACAAACAGCTATACCAAACAAATCACAATCAGGCCCAAAAACTCCTATAAAAAATGATACACCACAAGTGGGCAGAAATGAATTATGCCCTTGCCGGAAGCCGGTAAGAAATATAAAAATTGTTGTGGAAAGAACGCATAAATAAAGGGAAAAATCAATACTAATAAAATTAAAAATCGGTTCGGATTTTTATGAAATGTCCACCAACCATTAAAAATATGTAGTAAAATAAGGGTGTGAACAAGTATCTAATTTGTTGACATCCTTTAATTTAATAGAATGGAGGAAATAATTATTGAAAAAAGATTTAGTAACAACAGAAATAATCGTTAAAGAAAATAAAGTGGGAATATTAAGAGTAGGAAATGTTAATTATATTTCGTTAACAGATTTAGCAAGGTATCAAAATTCAAGTGATCCATCTTTTACAGTAAAGAACTGGTTAAGAAGAATTAATAC
>CALXWL010000050.1 GCA_944392385.1 uncultured Clostridia bacterium
TGCACCATTAGCTTAGTTGGTAGAGCAGGGCACTCTTAATGCCAAGGTCCACAGTTCGAATCTGTGATGGTGCACCATATTTTATTACTTACGAAATTAAAACTTTCGTAAGTTTTTTATTTTTTGTTTGATTTATGATAAAATTACTCACAGATTTATGATAAAATTACTCTGCAGCTTTACAAGTAAGGATATTTGTGATATACTTAAAAATGTTTTTACGTTATGTAAATTTGGCTCGTATTGAGCCAAAAGAAAGGAGTTAAAGTTAGGTAATACTTTTTATTTGCAAAAAAATACAAATAATTTATTAGCCAAAAGGAGAATTATTATGATGAAAAGAACCCCAAGGCAAATTGAAAAAGATTTCCTTCGGATTAGAAAAGTGGTAGAAAGTATGGATGTGATTTCAATTAATGACATTGCAAAGGCAACAAACCTTTCTATGTCTGAAGTCTATACCAGTCTGTCTAGACATCCTCGGATTAAGGAAAAAATCATGCTGCAGCTTCTTGAAAAGCGCAAAAATTCTGGAGAGCAAATTAACACAGACATAAAATATTCTGAATCGTTTGACAAGCCAGAATCTCTGCAAATCTCCGAAACTGCAAATATTGATGATGAAGTGTTTGTTATTGATGCTTCAATTACTGGTATTGAAAATCTTTGTGATACTCTTTCTGAGATTGTCAAGACAAATACTAAATTTATACTTACCAGTATAACTATTAAGGAATTAGACAAAATGCAGAAGTTCAAAGACCTTCAAGCAGATGATGCAAGGCATATTCTGGCAATGGCAGCAGAAAATCCAGAAAGCTTTTATTCTGTTTTAATTGATGAGACCTTTGAAACTCCAGATGATTGCATTATTCACTATTGTGCTACAAATCCTGGAGCTACTTTGCTCACATCTGATAAAAGTATGGCTCTTAAAGCAAGAATGTACGGAGTTAAAACCCACTATTTTAAACAACATCAGAGATATTCTGATAACTCTCAGCAATCTTGTTCTCATGATAAGGCTATGACTCTGTTTGCTGCTAGAAAAGAGGGAGATAAATTGCTTATTTCCGACTTTACTACTGCTAACAGTAGCATTTTGGTAATTTCTCAAGGAATTGAGTACACAAAAGGAGAATACGAATTAAAGATTGGTGATGAAATATATATAGCAAACAAGAAAACTGATTATATGACTTTTGCTCATTATCAGATTACTACCTTGTCTGCCAAAAATAACTGCTCTTTAATCTATTCGAAGCGTTTTTACAACGTATCGGATAATTTTTCCAGTTTACCTAAGGCAGGGTATAAGTCCTTTATGCGCGACTTCAACCGTAGGTATGCTTTGTGATTTTATCACAGTTACTTAACACTGCACAGTCTTAGCAACAAGCCTAACCATACAAATGTATAGTTAGGCTTCTTTCTTTATTGTATAGGAAAAATCGACTTTTATCTTGGCAAAATATAAGATTTTTCCATATACAACAAGAAAAGTAACATATAAAAAGACCCGCGTTAGCAATGCTAGTGTGGCTTTGCCACTTTTCTTATAAATATAAAATGAACCACTATTTAGTGGTTCATTTGGTTGACTCTTAGTATTTTTTTACCTGCCTTTTTCTGTTTTTCAGGTAGTACAATTCTTCAAGTTCGTAGATCCTTTGTTCTGCACTAGCCTCCTTTTTGTTATGAAAAATTTTTTCTCTAAGATTCTTTTCTTCTTGGTAGCGATTATCATTCCAAATTGACTTTTCAAGCCATTGATATAGTAGGCTGTTACTATATCCCTTTGACCGGATAATGCGTTCCCCTGTAACTACAGCTACAGCATCAAAGATGATCTTTGAGATCGATAAATTGCTAAAAGAATTGTTTAAGCATTCTTCCCGCAATTTTTCGTAAGAAACGAAAAAAGTTTTACCATTTTCGTCCACTAGGCAGTAATTGCTAAATCTAAGTGCCATATTTCATCCTCCTTCCAGGAATCTATTTTATTATAGCATATTTTTTATCTTTTTTCAATTTTGATATTACTCAAAATCTTCGATTATTGAATTCAAATTCTTTTTTCCATATACTTTTATTCCTTCTTTCAAGTTGTCTATATCTAATTCTGATAAGTATTTTGTTTGAATTCCAGTTTCTCTTATTATTTCTCTTTCATTATCATATTTATCTAATGCATATATTACTATCTCTCCCTCAACTTCTTTTAGTAGAAAGTGTTCATTGCAGAAGTCATAAACTTCTTTATATACTACAACCTCACTTGGTGTGAATTTTTGTATTTCCCAACCCATATATTCTATTTGGAATTCGGATTCATTTTTGTTTATTAAGCTTTCTGTTATTTTCTTTTCTGTTTGCACTAAATGTTCACAGTCATTATAATATATTTTTTCAATAATCTTAGTGTTTGGAGAAGTTTTATTATCTATAGAGCTTGTCTCTTTTAAGATATTTTCCGCTTCTTTTATTACATTTTGGCTTTCAATTCTTTGGTATTCAGCTTCGAATGCAATTTCTTCATTGATTTTATTTAATTTATATAAATATAGTCCTAAAACAAAACTTATAGCTAATGCTACTATTAATATAAAAATAATATACTTTTTCACATTATATCACCATTTTTATATTAACCATATTTTTCAATATTATACATGTGTTTCTATTTTTACTCTTCCTTTTTTATCTATTGTTAATGTAATTTCCCCATGTATATCTGTTCTATATATTGTATTTTCATAAAGTTTTAGTGTTTCTATTGTTTTTATACTTGGATGCCCGAATTTATTATTTTTACCTACTCCTATCAAAGATATTTGTGGGCTTACCATATGTATGAATTCTTTTGTACTAGAAGTTGATGAACCATGATGTGGAACTTTAAGTACTGTTGATTTAAGATTTTTTCCATAATTTTCTATAATTTTTTGTTCTGCTTTTTCTTCTATATCTCCTGTAAATAATATACTAAAATTTTTATAATGCATTTTTGCTACTATTGAATTGTTGTTTAATGGATTTTCTGCTATCATGTTATTATTTTGTGGCCACATTATTTCAAAATAAGTTTCATTATCTATATTTATAATATCTCCTGCTTCTACTAATATTATATTGATTTTGTTTTCTTTTACTTTTTTTATTATATTCTCAAATTCATTTGATTTTTCTGATTGTTTACTTATTATTATGTTTTCTACTCTTAGGTTTTCTATTATTTCTATTGTTTGGCTTACATGGTCAGAGTCAAAATGTGATAGCATAATATAGTCTATTTTTTTTATTCTTCTATCTAATAAATATTCTACTATGGTATTTTCTTGTTCTCCTGTATCTATTAGAATGTTTTTTCCACTTACTGTTCTTATTACTGTGCAATCTCCGCTGTCCTACATCTACAAAGTGTATTTTAAATTCATGTGGCATTATGTCTATAGAAATAATAATTATTATAAGTATTAAAAATATTATGCTTACTTGTTTTACTCGTCTTTTTTTACAAATTGCATATATAAATATGTAATAAAATATTATTGTTATAAGGTGTGGTGTTATTGTTACTATATTTGCATATGGAATTTTTGCTGTAAATTCAGCTGTCCATATAAGTAGTTGTACAAAACTGTGGGTAAAAATTGCTATGATTTTAGCAATCTGTATAGAAATAATTCCTATTAATATATTGGCATATCCTAATAGAATTATAGCTCCTGTTAATGGTGCTGCTATTATGTTTGAAATTATGAATATTGTAGATATGTTGTTAAAATTTATAACTGTTATTGGTAATACCATTATTTGTGCT
The DNA here is from genome assembly GCA_944392385.1 of uncultured Clostridia bacterium. GTDB lineage: Bacteria > Bacillota > Clostridia > TANB77 > CAG-508 > UMGS1781. The sequence goes on from CALXWL010000050.1 coordinate 3,824, forward strand.
GATATGGTTATTGCAATCATTTCAGCTATTTTTTTGTTCATGTACTTTCTTAAGAATTCAACTACTGGTTTGTTTAAATATACTATTCCTATTGTTCCTAAATAAGATAATTGCAACCCTATGTCTTTTATTGCAAATGGATTATCTATTAATATGATTAATAATGATACTGAAATTGATGTTAATATATCTGGTTTTCTATATACTACTTTGGCAAGTAGCAATATCATGCCCATTATACATGCTCTTATAACTGAGGGACTAAAATTTGTTATGAATATAAAAAATATTAGTGAAATAATTGTTATTATGTATATTCCTTTTCTAGGAGTTTTGCTTTTTGTAAGTACAAATGTTATTCCAATTATTATATAAGATATATGACTTCCCGATATTGCTAATATATGTGATAAACTGCTTTTACTAAAATTTTCTGTAATATCATCTGATATATATTTTCTTTCTCCTATTAATATACCTATTAGCAATCCTTCTGTTTTTTCTGGCAATATTTTTTTTGCTATTTCTATAACTTTATTTCGTGTATCATTACTAATTTTTAAAATGAAATTCACATTATTTTCTTCTATTATATTAATTTCTTCTGCCTTGAAACTCCCATAAATCTTTTTTGTCTTTAAGTATTCTTTGTAATTAAAGCCTTTATAATTTTTATCTTCTTCTGGCTCTATATATTCACCTTTTAAAATTATTTTCATTCCATATTTTAATTTTTGTGGATTATCTTTTTTTACATACATTATGAATTTTTTATTATTAATTTTTATTTCATAACTATAATAATATTCTGTTTCTTTTGGTTCACTTACCAATGTTGCTATTGTTGTTATATTTTCTGGAATTTCTTTATAGATTTTTTCATATTTGTTATTTACTAAAATTGTATATAGAATTGAAATTATTATTGATATAAAAAATATTAGAATTATTTTTTTTCGTTTGTATAAGAAATAAATTAGCTTTTTCTTGTTTTTCTGAATAAGGAATAATAATAATCCTAGAAATATAATTGCACAGGCTATACCTATTTTTAAGTATAGCCCATATATTATTCCAATTATTGCTCCAATTAATATGGTTACAGTTGGTCTTTTAATTAACATCACCTTCTATTTAGTTACTACTTGTTGTTACAAGATCTTTTAACATATAGCCTTCATACACTACTTCATCTGGACTTGTATATCTTATGTTATACCAATCTTCTGTTTCTGCTAGAACTTCAAATGATGTATCTCTTGTTAATGTTGTAACTATTTCTGAATTTGTTGTTGCTTCTTTCCTTACATTTGCATAATCTACTGCTACAAAACCTTTAGTATTAGTAACTTGTGTTGGTGTTTCTGATGTGTTATCTGCTGGTTCTGTTGATGTCTGAGTATTTTCTGACGTTTCTGGTGTTTCTGGCTCTTGAATAGGTTCTTCTTCTTCTGGTGTTTCTATTTGGTCTGTTGGCGTATTATTTGCTATTTCTTCTACTGTTGGATTTTGTATTCCATATGTTCTAACCCAGCCTTCAATATCTCCTGCTGAAACATATGACCAATTTGTTATTTGTTTTTTTATACTTATTTCTACATTTGCTGGTATTTCATTTATAACTGTAGATGTTATAACTGGTATTGCATATACTTTTACTTGACTTTTAGTCTGTACATTTTGTACTCCTTCTACAGGTGCTTCTACTGTTGGTGTTTCTGGTTCTTGCACAGGTTCTTCTGTTGTTGGTGTTTCTGGTTGTTCTGTTTCAGTTTTATTAACATATTCTTTAAAAAGATAACCTTCTTGATTGTTATATGTAACTTTATACCATTCTTCATTTTCCTCTATTATATTTACTTCTGTTTTATCTGGCACTGTTGCGAGTGGTGTAGCACTAGTACTTGCTTCTTGTCTTAAGACTAAACCACTTGGGGCGTTTACAATTCCAGTTGTTGCAAACACAGTTGTTCCTAGTATACTTAGAGTTCCTAATGTTGTTACACAAAATTTCTTCCAATTTTTCATAACATTCACTCCTCACCTTATATTTGGTAAAAAAAATCTCCCCTACTATGGGGAGATTATATATTTTTTTACATAATTTGTCAAGTATCTACATATATCTTTTTATTCTCATTTCTTTCTATATAATCATCTATCATCATTTTTATAACACGGATTTTAAACACTTTTTAATGGTCAAAAACTTTGTAAGCATTCAAAATGCTTAATTTTTTTGTCAAATTTCTGA
>CALXWL010000051.1 GCA_944392385.1 uncultured Clostridia bacterium
ATAGTCCTTTATAATCACAATAGTTCATAAAGTCATCTACTTCATAATCAATTTTCTCCATACAAAAAACCTCCAATTTTACTGATTAACATTTTAAAATATTAACCAATAATTATTGGAAGTTTATTGTCCCTATGGATATTTCATTTATCGCTTCGATTGCTGATTTTTCACTTAATCTATAAGTATTTTCATAAAGTTTATAGGCTTGTAGATAGATTATTTATTTTTATGTACTCTTACTCTTACAATGTTTTTAAGTATATCTTATGCTGTTTTTATTTCTAGTCTTAATTTGTCTGCTATCATTGCTATAAATTCTGAGTTTGTTGGCTTTCCTTTGCTTGCTGAGATTGTGTAGCCAAATATGCTTTCTACTGCGTCATTTTTTCCTCTTGCCCATGCAACTTCTATTGCATGACGTATTGCACGCTCTACTCTTGATGGTGTTGTGCGATATTTTTCTGCTATTTCTGGATATAGTTGTTTAGTTATTTGATTTATTATATCAATATCTTGTACTACCATCATTATTGCTTCTCTTAAATATTGATAACCTTTTATGTGTGCTGGTACTCCGATTTCGTGTATTACGTTTGTTACTAGTGCTTCTAAGTTTTCTTGATTCTTTTTATCTATTTCATTTATTTCTATATATTTTGATTTTGTTTCTCTTACTGTATAACAATTTTCTGATGTTGATGTTGGTGTTGGTTTATAATTTTTTATATCTCTTATTCTATTTATTAGTACTTCAATATCAAATGGTTTTACTACATAATACTCCGCTCCTAGACTTATTGCTTTTTGAGTTATTTTTGTTTGTCCTACTGCTGATAACATTATACAAGTTGGCTTTTTTTCTATTTTTTGCGTATTTAGTTTTTCTAAAACTCCTAGCCCGTCTAAGTATGGCATTATAACATCTAATAGTAGAACATCTGGTTTCATACTTATTACTTTTTCACAAGCTTCTTTTCCGTCTCTGGCTATTCCTATAACCTCCATATCATTTTCTTTTCTCAAATGTCCTACTAAAGTTGTTACAAAGTCTGCATTATCGTCTGCAATTAAAATAGTAATCTTCTCGTTCAATTTGATACCTCCTAAAAAATAATTGTAAAATATTTACATTTTGCATTATAATACGTTTTAATTAATAATGCAAGAGTTTTTTTGAAATTTTTTCCAGTTTTGCTTCTTTTGCCTCAAATTTCAACGAATTTTTCTTTAATAATATCATATTTTGATATTTTTAAGTTATTATCACTATAATTACTTGCAAATTTCTTCGATAATTCTTCTGTTATGTCTATAATAATTTCTATCTTTTCTAAATATTCTATTTGTTTTATTTTTATGTTCATTTTTTCTAGATAATATTTTAATGCTTCTAAATAATTATATTCTATTTGTATTTTTGCCTCGTAGCCTTTTTCTTTTTGTATTATTTGGGCTTTTTTTAATGCTTCTTCTGTGACTCTAGAATAGCTTCTTACTAGTCCTCCTGTTCCTAATAGTATTCCTCCAAAGTATCTTGTTACTATAACTAATATGTTTGATAACCCTTTTTCTAATATTAGTTTTAATATTGGGCTGCCTGCTGTTCCTCCGAGGTTCTCCATCATCATTATATTTTACAGCTATTCCTCCATCTCCGGTTTCTATGGCATATGCAAAACAGTTATGCCTTGCATCATTATATTTCTTTTTTATTTGCTTTATATGTTCTTCTGCTTCTTCTACAGTTTCTACATAAAATATGTTTGCTATAAATTTTGATTTTTTTTCTATTATTTGTGCTGTTACGTGTTCCTTTATTGTGTTAAATCTTTGCATTTTCACCTCCTGCAGCATAACCAGTTGACCATGCTATTTGCAAATTAAATCCTCCTGTGAATGCATCTAAATCTATTATTTCTCCTGCAAAATATAATCCTTTAATTATTTTAGATTCCATTGTTTTAGGATTTATTTCTTTTATATTTATTCCTCCATTAGTTACTATTGCTTCTTCTATACTCCTAAATCCATTTATAGTTAATTCCATAGTTTTTAGTATTTTTACAATAGTTTTTCTTTCTTTACTTGTTATTTCATTTATTCTCTTTTCTGGGCTTATTCCTGTTAGTTCTACTACTGGTTCTATCATTTTCTTAGGTAATAATTTTTCAAGACTATTTTTAAATTCTCTATTTTTTGCTTCTTCAAAGTCTCTTAAAATTCTCTTATCTAGTTTTTCTTCATCTAATGCTGGTTTTAAATCTATATACAATTTCACTTTATTTTGTTGCAATAATTCTTCTATGTTTTTGTATCTTATTAAAATTGCTGAAGCACTTAATATGATTGGGCCTGATAACCCAAAGTGTGTAAATAGCATTTCTCCAAAGTCTTTATATATTATTTTTTCATTACATTTTACTTTTATTTCAACATTTTTTAATGATAATCCTTGCATTTTTTGGCATAGGGCTAATGAATTACCGCTACAAGTTAATGGCACTAAAGATGGTTTTATTTTTGTTACAGTATGCCCTAAATATTCTGCTATTTTATAACCATCTCCGCTCGAACCTGTAACAGGATAGCTTTTTCCGCCTGTTGAAAGTATTACCTTATCTGCCAAAATTTTTTCTTTAACATTTCTACTAATTCCTTCCACTCCAACTACATGTTTATCTATAGCAATTACCTTTTCAACCTTAAAATTTGTTCTTATAATAACATTTAACTCTTTTAATTTTTTTACAAAAGCATTTAACACATCTTGTGCCTTATCTGAAACAGGAAATACTCTACCTCCTCTTTCAACTTTCGTATCCACACCTTGCATATTTAAAAAATTTACTATATCTTTATTATTAAATTGATTGAAACAACTATACAAAAACTTCGAATTTTCTGGAATATTTTGCATAAACTCTTCCATGTCTGCTGAATTTGTTATATTACATCTACCCTTACCTGTAATTAACAACTTTTTTCCTAAACTCTCCATCTTTTCCAATATAATAACACTATCACCTTGCTCAGCTGCTCTAATAGCTGCCATCATCCCCGCAGCACCACCACCAACAACTACAACCTTCAAGAAATAACCACTCCCTCATTATTCATTACTAACTAATCCTTCTATTGCCTTCAACACTCCTGCCTTACCATACTCATACGTTAGCCCTCCTTGCAAAAATGCTGTATATGGTGGTCTTATTGGAGCATCACATGATAATTCTATTGATGACCCTTGTACAAAAGTTCCTGCAGCCATTATAACTTTATCTGTGTACCCAGGCATATCCCATGGTTCTGGTATTGAATTTGAATCTACAGGCGACCCAATTTGTATGCCTTGACAGAATTTTATTAGTTTTTGTTCATCTCCAAAACTTATTAATTGCACTATATCTGTTCTTTTTTCATTATATTTTGGTGATACATCATATCCTAATTTTTCTAACATTCTACTTGCAAATATTGCTGTTTTTAAAGCATTAGCAACTACTTGTGGTGCTAAGAATAAGCCTTCTATTATTTGTTTGTTTACTCCTAATGTAGGTCCTACCTCTTTTCCTTGCCCTGGAACAGTTAGTCTTTCTGCTGCTAGTTCCACCAGATTTTTTTTACCTGCTATGTATCCACCATTTGAGGCTAGTCCTCCACCTAAGTTTTTTATTAAAGAACCTACTATTAAATCAGCTCCTAGTGTTGTTGGTTCAATTATATCTGTGAATTCTCCATAGCAATTATCTATCATAATTATTGCTTCTTTGTTTACTTCTCTTATTTTATTTATTATATTTTTAATGCTTTCTAATGATAAGCTTTTTCTTAATGCATATCCTCTTGAACGCTGCATACATATTAATTTAACATTTCCCTGTTTTACACGTTCTATTATTTTTTCTGTATCGAAATCGTCTTTTATTAAATCTATTTGTTCATATTTTACTCCATAACTTTTTAATGAGCTTTTATTTTCTACTATTCCTATTACCTCATCTAATGTATCATATGGTTTACCATTTATGCTAAGCATGGTATCTCCTGGTCTTAGCATTGAAAATAGGGCTACTGTTAATGCATGTGTGCCTGATATGAATTGGTTTCTAACTAGGCTATCTTCTGCTCCTAGAACTTCTGCAAATATTTTCTCAATTGTATCTCTTCCTATGTCTCCATAACCATATCCTGTAGTACTTCCAAAATGCATGTCTGATAAGTTATATTTTTGACATGCCATTAATACTTTCAAACTGTTTTCTTCTTTTATTTTATCTACTTTTTCAAACTCTGGTTTTATTTCTTCTTCTACTTGTTTTGCAAGTTCTATTATATCTTTACTTATTCCAAATTTTTCGTACATTTTTTACATCTCCTTATTTGCTTTATTAATCTTAAATTAGGGCAGGTTTTAACCTGCCCTTACTTTTATTGTATAGGAAAAATCGACTTTTATCTTGAACCTATATAAGATTTTTCCGGTGTGGATTTACCACTTTTTTTCTTCTTCTTCATTTTCTTCTTGTTTTTCTTCATCTTCTACAACTTTATTTTTACATGCTTTTACCCAAAGTATTCTTCTTTCTTCATATTCTTCTATTTTGTATGTTACTTGTTTTGTTTCTATTATTGGTTTTTCATTATCTTTAGGTATTCTTCCTAACAACTCTATTAGATATCCTGATAATGTATCATAATCTCCTTCTGGTATGTCTACTCCTAGTATTTTTCTTAAATCATATATGCTTACACTTCCATCTATTAAAAAGGTGTTATCATCTATTTTTTCATAATCTTTTTCTACATCATCATATTCATCAAAGATATTTCCAACAATTTCTTCTATCATATCCTCCATGGTAATTATACCAGCTGTTCCGCCATATTCATCTAATACAATTGCTAATTGTTGTTTATTCTTTTGCATTTCTTTGAATAATTCATTTATTGGTTTTGTTTTTGATACAAAATATGCATCTCTCATTATTTTCTTTATTTTTACTTCTTTTTTAGAGTATATATGAGCTAATAGGTCTTTTATGAATAATACACCTACTATATTATCAATGCTTTCATCATATACTGGTATTCTGCTGTATTTATATTCTTTTAGTTCTGATAAGATGTCTTCTAGTTTAGAATTTACATCTATTGCATATACTTCGGTTCTATGTATCATTACTTCTGATACTGTTTTATCATTGAATTCAAATACATTATTTATTAATTCTTTTTCTTCTTCTTCAATTGAACCTTTTTCTTCTCCAACATCTACCATCATTCTAATTTCTTCTTCTGTAACAGTCTCCTCATCTTGAGGTCCTATTCCAAATAATTTACATACCATATTTGTTGAGAAATTTAGAAAATTTACTATTGGTGATGTTATGACGTGTATAAATCTAATTATCCCTACTGTTGAAAAAGCTATTTTTTCAGGATTTTTCATTCCCATTCTTTTTGGTACTAACTCTCCAAATACAAGTGAAAAATATGAAAGTATTATTGTTATTATTACTATTGATATTGTGTTCCAAACTGATATTCCTATTGGAATTAATTCATTTAATATTGGGGCTAGCTCACTTGCAAATGCATCAGCTGCAAATGCACTTGATAAGAAACCTGCAAGTGTGATTCCTATTTGTATTGTTGCTAAAAATTTACTTGGTTCACTAAGCATTTTCTTTATTCTCTTTGCTTTTTTATTTCCTTCTTTTGCTTGTTTATCAATCTTTGCATCGTTTAAAGATATAAATGCAATTTCCGTTGCAGCAAAAAATGCATTTATCAAAATTAATAGTACTAAAACTAACAGTGAAATCATTTACTTGTTTCACTTACTCCTTTCTCGATAAAAAAACCTAATTATAATTATATACTGTATTCCAAGAATTGTCAATATAGGAGTAGAGAAAGTGTAGTAAATTTATGATAATATCACCTTAGAACTTCCTAAGCGAATATTTCA
>CALXWL010000052.1 GCA_944392385.1 uncultured Clostridia bacterium
CAGAACTAAAAATTTATCAATGTGGTCTACCAAAAGAAATGGCAATAGAATTATTCAAACCATTTGTAATGAAAGAATTAGTTTCAAGAGGATTAGCACACAATATTAAAAGTGCAAAAAGAATGGTAGAAAAATTAAATCCAGAAGTTTGGGGAATATTAGAGGAAGTTATAAAAGACCACCCAGTAATGTTAAACCGTGCACCAACACTACATAGATTAGGTATTCAAGCATTTGAACCAGTATTAGTAGAAGGAAGAGCATTAAAATTACACCCATTAGTATGTACAGCATTCAATGCTGACTTCGACGGTGACCAAATGGCAGTACATGTTCCATTATCACCAGAAGCACAAGCAGAAGCAAGATATTTAATGTTATCAGTAAACAACTTACTAAAACCACAAGATGGTAAACCAGTAACAGTTCCAACACAAGATATGATACTTGGAAGTTATTATTTAACAATGGAAGTAGCTGGTGAAAAAGGCGAAGGCATGTATTGCATTGATGAAAATGAAGCAATGATGGCATATCAAAACGGAGACTTAGGATTACACGCAAAAATAAAAGTAAGAATGACAAAAGTAATAAATGGAGAAAAGAAAACAAAAACAATAGAAACAACAGTTGGAAGATTAATTTACAATCAAGGAATACCACAAGATTTAGGATTTGTAGACAGAAGCAATCCAGAAAATGCATTTGATTTAGAAATAAACTTCCCAGTAATGAAAAAGAATTTAGGAACAATTATAGCAAAATGTATAGATAAGCATGGTCTAAACGTATCAGCAGAGCTATTAGATTATATAAAAGCAACTGGTTTCAAATATTCAACAAAAGGAGCAATAACTGTGTCTGTTGCAGATGTAGCAGTTCCAGAAGCTAAAAAAGAAATTCTAGCGAATGCAGAAACAGAAGTTGAAAACATTGCAAAACAATACAAACGAGGATTGATTACAGATGATGAAAGATATGATTCAGTAATCAAAGTTTGGGAAAAAGCAACAAGTGACGTTACAGAAGCAATGAAAGATAATTTTGATGAATTAAATCCAATTTTTATGATGGCACAATCAGGTGCAAGAGGTAATATGAATCAATTGCGTCAAATTGCTGGTATGCGTGGACTTATGGCAAATACATCAGGTAAAGCCGTAGAAATTCCAATTAAAGCATGCTTTAGAGAAGGATTAGATGTACTAGAATACTTTATTTCATCACATGGTGCTAGAAAAGGTTTAGCAGATACAGCTTTAAGAACAGCAGACTCTGGATATCTAACAAGAAGATTAGTAGATGTATCTCAAGATATCATAGTAAGAGAAGAAGATTGTGGAACAGATGAATATATTGAGATAGAAGACATAAAAGATGGAAACCAGATTATAGAAAAATTACAAGAAAGATTAACAGGAAGATTTCCATATGAAGACATAAAAGACCCAGAAACAGGAGAAATATTAGCAGATAAAGACACATTAATAACATCAGCACTAGCAGATAAAATAATATCAGCAGGAATAACAAAAGTAAAAGTACGTTCAGTGCTAGGATGCCATACAAAACATGGTGTATGTGCTAAATGTTATGGAATGGGATTAGCAACCAGAAAAGTAGTAAATATAGGAGAAGCAGTTGGAATAATAGCAGCACAATCAATAGGAGAACCAGGTACACAGCTTACAATGAGAACATTCCACACAGGTGGTGTAGCAGGAGGAGATATCACACAAGGTCTTCCAAGGGTTGAAGAATTGTTCGAAGCAAGAAAACCAAAAGGATTAGCTGTAATTTCTGAAATAAGTGGAACAGTAGACATAGAAGACTCAAAGAAAAGAAAAGAAGTTAGAGTAACAAGCGAGGATAATTCAAAAACATACACAATAAGCTTTGGTTCAAAACTAAAAGTAAAACAGGGAGATTATATACAAGCAGGAGATCCAATAACAGAAGGTTCAATAAATCCAAACGAAATATTAGCAATTAAAGGACCACAAGGAGTGTTTGAATATCTAACATCAGAAGTACAAAAAGTATACAGAAATCAAGGTGTTGATATAAACGACAAGCATATTGAAATAATCTCAAGACAAATGCTTAAGAAAATAAAAATAGAAGACAGTGGAGACACAAACATGTTTGTAGGTTCACTAGCAGATATAAATGAATTTAATGCAGAAAACAAAAAAATGGAAGCAGAAGGCAAAACACCTGCAAAAGGTCAAAGAGTACTGCTAGGAATAACAAAAGCATCACTTGCAACAGAAAGCTTCCTATCAGCAGCATCTTTCCAAGAAACAACAAGAGTATTAACAGAAGCAGCAATAAAAGGAAAGAGTGACTCACTAATAGGACTAAAAGAAAATGTAATCATAGGAAAACTAATTCCAGCAGGAACAGGATTAGCAATATATAGAAACAAAAATATAAACACAAGTATAGAGCAAAATTAATAAATTGGCTAGATGCTAGTTGGATGCTTGGTTGATATAAAAATTAAAAGAAATATATTTAACTATGTGAAAAGGACAGTTTTATAGCTGTCCTTTGAAAATGTGTGACAGGCACATGTATAAATATAAAAACAGCTCAAGATATACAACTCCTATGTGCTAGGAATTTCTTAGAATTATAACTTTAAGTTTGGACTGGAAAAAATTATAAATTGCAATAATAAATCGGAAATTTATCATTGCAATTTATAGCAATTTATAGACTGGAAAAAAATTGAAAAAAAGCTTGACAATATTATATAAATAGTAGTATAATAATTACGTTGTTACATCGCGGGGTGGAGCAGTTGGCAGCTCGTCGGGCTCATAACCCACAGAGCAGAAATAATCAGTTTTTTGAAACGCCCCATGCTAAAGCATTACAGAACTTAAATTTATTAAAAAACATTGTTTTATAATTTCTTGACGACTAATTGACGACTTAATGACATATTTTTAATAAATTAAGTTAAAAAATTAATTAAATATCGCGGGATGGAGCAGTTGGCAGCTCGTTGGGCTCATAACCCAAAGGTCGGTAGTTCGAGTCTACCTCCCGCAACCAATGTAACTCAGTAATCAGTAAGATTATTGAGTTTTTAATTTTCATTAAGTTTTTTAATCTTAATAAAAAATGGTCATTGACGACTTGTTTTGACGACTTAAAATTCATGAATTTAATCATTTTTGTTTGTTACATTAAAGTAAGAACCGCCACTTAGCTTGAAAAAACATAAGAAAAGATCCTGTTGGATAGTTTTCAAGAGGTTAAGAAGAGAAAATAAAAACAATAAAAAGTAGACAAAAAATATATGAAATTTATATTCATAAATGAAAAATTGGGGAATTTGGGTAAAAATTATTGAAAAGTTTTATAAAAAGAAAAATCATTATAAATTATTAGAATATACATTAAATAATTTTTCCTTCTTAATATATAAAAACAATTACCCATTTTCCCCAATATATCAATACTTTCAAGGAACAAAAGAGATAAAATATAAAAAAGTTTTTTGCAAGAAACACCCAAGTTCCCCAAGATAAAATAACAGTCTAGCCAAACAAAGAAGGAGCGTTGGGCGATAGCCCATAAGCGACGCTAACCAGCAAAGAACAAAAACAAAACCTGCGATACGACTGCGTAAGCAGGAGTAATTCTTGCGAGATAATCGAGCAAGAATAGCAGGACCTCGAAGAATTACCCCAGACTTAAGCATTCTCACATAGCAGAGCAAAAATATTTTTACAATTTTTGCCATAATCATATACAACCGAACAGAGTTTTGGTATAATATATATGTACAAAAAATACTGGGAGAGTGTTACAAATGGAGAAAGAAATTTTGAGCAGACTATATGAAACAACTAATGGGCGTAAACCAACAAAAGAATACAATAATCTAAATAAAGAGTTACAAAAGGTAAAAGAAGAATTTTTAAAGGAAGTTGGCGAAGATAAACGAGCAGAATTAGAACACCTAACAGATATAATCTATGAAATGAATAGCATTTTAGGTAAAGAAGATTTTTGCAACGGTTTTTCAACCGCTGTAAGATTATACATAGAAAGTACATATAATAATGATAAAGGAGATGACCAAGAATAAGTTGGGACATCTCCTCTTTCATTTAATTTTTAGAATTAACAATATAAGTAATAAGGTCAGTAACCATAGCCTTGTCCTTCTCGTCAAACAGATTAAGTGACTGAGTAATAAAAGTGTCTACATTAGTTTCTGGAACAGGAACAATACCAGATAAAATAGTATTGGCATCTACCCCCAACTCCTTGCAGAAACCAATTAAAGTTGAAATACTGATACCAGTTTTCCCATTTTCTACAAGGGAAATAAAGTTTATAGATTTATCTAAAGCATTAGCAAGGTTTTCTTGACTAAGCCCTTTAAGTAATCTAATACGTTTAATATTTTGTCCAACTGCATAAGGAACATTAGACTCTAAAAATTTTTCATCCATAATAAAAGCACCTCTTTCCCTAGAATTGTACCAACAAGGACACTTTAAAAGAATAAAATCACGCTTTAAAATATACAAGCAATACTTGAAAGGTTAAAGTGAATATGATATGATAGGAGATGAATAAAATGTCTAATAATGTCGAAGAAAATGCAAAAACAAAGCCAGTTTTCTGTTGGAGATGTCGGCAGAACATTATACGAGGATCCAAGAGGACATATAGGTTGTTTAAATACAAAATGTCATGGTTACCTATGGGGTGCTAAAAGATACAGCAAAGAACAATTAAAACAAATTAGAAGATAAAACATAATCTTCTAATAATAAGGGGGTTTTTTAATGGAGAAAGAAAAGAAATCATTGGTGGAGAAATTTAAGGGATTGTCGAAGAAAGGTAAAATTGGTCTTATAACAATAATTACAATAATAGTATTAATTATTGTAGGTTTAATAATATTTAGCTTAAATAACAATAGTAATAACGATAATAATACTCAACAATCTATAAGCGAAAATACAATTACTACGGAAGAATTAAAAAATTATTTAAAACAATTAGAAATGGGAAATTATATTCAAGATGACAGTGTAAAATTGGGATCAATAATAGACTTTAATTATAATAATTATAATAAACTTGTAAGTTATAGTTGTATATATAATAATAATGATAATGGTGTTACACTAAAAGAAGGTGGTCTGCTACTTTTAAATAAAAATACTGATGATAAAGAATATATAAAAATGCCTCTTGAAGTATCTTGTGTAATATATTCTTTAAATACACAAAATGAAACTGACAAATTAGAGGAAGTTATGAATATTGTAGGTACATATTTTACTCAATATGGAGTTGATAGTTTTTACACAGCAAAAGAAAACAATGAAGATAGCTACATAGATTTGTGCAAAAATGTAGGCTCAATAGTTGGAATAAAAGAATGTAGAATTGCTATTGAAAATCAAATGAAGTTACTAGTTAAAAATGTATCTGGAGCATCTGAAATGACATATTTATTTAAAAGTGGAGAAATTTTTCCGAGATATATGGGAATATCAGTAACAGATACAGAATATGCTTGGGAAGAACATGGAATGCCAGAGAGTGCATTAGGTCTCCTTTCAAATGATGAAATAACTTCTATGACAATGGCTTTAGGTCCGGCATATAAAAAAGTAACTAAATATACTATTTTTGAACTTTCAGTTGACAAAGAAAATAGTATAGTAGGTAAATATTCTAGCAAAGAAGATGCAAAAAGTGCTTTAAAATTAGAAGAAGCAACTGATGAGCCAATAAT
>CALXWL010000053.1 GCA_944392385.1 uncultured Clostridia bacterium
TGCTAAACTTTCAATTCCCATTAAAACTGCTGAACGTGATATTAATGTTTTCATTGTAACTGATTTACCTGCACCAGATTTAGCAAATACAACCATATTATAATTTGCAAGGCTTGGGTGGAAATTATCAAATAGTACTGGTACACCAGTTTGTTTATTTATTCCTAATGGAATACCTGTTAAATGTCCTACTTCTGATGTTGTAAATGGGAAGGCTGTTGCCATGGAATTACGGTCAAATGTATGTGTTCTTTTTATTGAGTCTTTCATAAGTGGTACATTTGATTGTAATGCTTCGTCTTGCATTGCCCATGCCGATTTTATTCCTACTAATGTTTTAGAAAGTTCTGTTGCAAGAAGCTTAGAATGTGCCTCTAAAGTTTGTAGGTTATACGCAAATAATGTTGCTACAACTGAGGCTTCAAAAAGCTTATTAAATCCTGAGGCTATTTCATCTCTTAGCCCTTCTGCTTCTAATCTTTTCTGAGCTAATATACTTTCACGGTTTATATTGCCTTTATCAGCTGCTACAATTCTTTCTGTTTCTAGCTGGTTTATTACTCTATTTAGTTCATTTTGAGACCTTGCTTCTGGTACGGGATTAATGTATACTGATGTATTTATATCTCCAAATAAATACATATCTCTAAATAGCTCTGGGAAAGTACACATACGTGGTAGACTTGATACAAAGAAACTTCTTGCATATCTTGTGGTATTTGAAATTATTTCTAGATGGTCTATGTTTGATGCATCTATTCCTGATGGTGCTATTAATTCTTTTATTGTTTTTTTTCTTAATATATCATATTCAGGTTCATTACTCCTTAAGCTATTCTGTCTTTGAAGTTCTTCTTGTTCTCTTCTTTGTTTTTTGCTCATCCTTTTTTCCTCCCTCTTCCGTTTTTTTGATTTTTTCTATTGCCTTTTCAGTAACATCTTTACCTACATATTTTTCGTTTTCTTTCAATAGTGCTTCTGCCATTTGTTTTACTAGCTCTTCAAAATGTTCTTCTTTCTTTTTTATTTTTCTTTCTTTTTCTAATCTTGCTTCATCTATTGTTTCTTTTGCTAGTTGTATTGCGTTTGTTTCTATTTGTTTATCTATTGCTCTCATTTGTTTATCTAAAACATCTGGAGCAGTTGAATATAATTCGTTGTATCCAGCTTGTAATGCTTTTTCTACACTATAAATTTCAGATTCATCTCTGTTATATGCTACGTAAAGTAATTCTACTAAATCATTTGAGTTTAGAATTTTGCATTTTACTTCACAAGCAAATAGAGTTCTAATTAATGCTTGACATCTAGTATATAACTCAGAGAAAATCATTGATTTTTTTTCTTCTTCATTTAACAAATCTGTTCCTATTTCTGCTGCATAATATGGTACTACTATGTAATAATGTTTTCTTAATACATTCCTATTTGAACTTGTTTTTTGTATATCATCTATAACATCTTGCCCATATTCATATAGGTTTTTCATTCTTAATAATTCTCTTCTTATAATTTCTGCTTGTTTTTCATTATAGTTTTCAGATTTTAGCATTCTGTTATATTCTTGTTGTTTGCTATCTAATTCTTTTTTTGTAGTAGCTAATTTATTCTTGTAGTTTTGTATACTTTCTCCTATATTTACTGTTCTTGTTTGTATATATAATTGTATTGGATATCTTAATGTGTTTAAGAATTGAACAAAACCTGCTTCAACTGCTGTTTTTTCCACTTGAGACATAAGGTCATAATTTACACCTTCACATTCTATTACCATTAAATACCTTTGTCCATTATCCTGTACTATCATATTATCTTCAATTTTATCAAATTGCATAAATTTATTTATGGATTTTCTTGTGTATTGTGTTGCGATTTTTGTTGTAGTACCTGATGTAATTTTTTCTTCCTCTTCGGCTTCCTTTTTTGCTTTACGGCTCATATTCCAATAAATAAAAATTAAAACTATTATAAAAAGTATTAACATTATTAATATTACAGTTAATCCACTCATTAATCCATCCATTATTTATTTCTCTCCTTCTTCTGGTATTTTATTTGCTCACTTCTTCATCTTTTGTTCCTAAATATGTATATATAACATTACCTTTTTTTCTAAACTTAAGCCATCTTAAAAATGCTTTATCTATTTCTTCTCCACCTAATTTTCTAGTTATTTCCATTCCATTTGTATCTGGTATTTTAAATGTTCCTACCACAAACCCTATTGCTGCAAAGAATAAAGCTAAACCTATCCCTAGCCATGTTAAGCCAAGTAAAGCTCCGAATATATAGTAAAATATAAGCCCTACAGCACCTGTTGCACATGTATATATTAAAGACTTGGTGGTAAAAATCATAAGTATTCTTCCGTTCGCCTTTTACGTTTCTTGGTATGTTATGTGTTGCCAAAGTTATTCCTCCTTTGCAAAACTTTAATTTCTATCATTTTTATTATATCAAATATTGTCTTAAATTGGAATGTTTTAAAAGAATGTAACATAAAAATAATATTTTTGTAATATTTTTGTAATATTTTAAGACAAAAAAATACTGGTCCGAAGACCAGTGTTTTTTTGTTTATGTAAATATACTGAAAATTAATTTTGCAATTTGTGGTGCTGCAATTAAAACAACTGCTCCTACAATGAATGGTATCATTGTTTTTTTGTATTCTGCTTTTTCTTCTAAGCTTCCCATCATATATTTAATACCAAATATTGCTATGATTACAACACCAGCGATAACTCCTGCCCATTGCAAAAATCCTATAATCTTTCCTACTACTTCAATAAAATCAGTATTTCTACTACTATTATAATCTGGTACTATTTGATCTATTTCATGCTCTGGATTTAACGGATTACTAGCAAATACTGGTGTTGCTGCCATGATTATCATTAAAGCTATCATTAGTATTGAAATCATCTTTATAGATTTTTTCATATTTTTTCCCCTTTCTTTTTTATATTGTTTTTATTTTGAACTTTCTTAAAAGTTGAATTTTAAGAAAATGTTAAGGACTTTTTATTATTTATTATAAAATTGACATACTCTACATTTACCGTCTTTGCTTCCACTTTCAGTTAGTGGTTTTCCACAGTTACCACAATAATTACCAAATGTATCAGCATTGTTTTCACATACACTACAAATTCTTGTATGATATGCACTCTCAGTTAATTGCTTTCCACAGTTTTTACAATATTGAGTTCGTTCTGGAGTATTTTCATCAGTAATTTCATTAGTTCTTTCAGGCACTGGTGCTACGTCATTTCCTATATTTACTGCTATTTTCCATATTGTAAATGCTGCAAATACTATAAATACTCCTATTACGTATGGCACTAATGTTTCTTTTATTTTTGCCTGTTCTGCAACTCCACCTATTATAAATTGTATACCTATTACCATTCCTATTGCAAATGCGAGTACAACTGCTATTGTGAATAATATGTTGTATATGTAATTCGAAGTTTCACTCAGTTCTTTTTCATCTATAACTGATGTTTTTCCTGCAGCTGCTAAAAAACTGTCTCCTCCACTTATGATGTTGTCCATTGCATAAGTTTTATTAGATAAATATGTTAATGCTAATAGTATTATTAAAATTATAATTATACATTTTTTTAGCATTATTATCACCTCTTATTCTTTCGCAATGCTTTCTATTATTTGTATTATTAATGATGTACACATTAACATAAAACATCCTATGATATATGGCATCATTGTTTTTTTATATTCTGCTTTTCCTTCTACGCTACTTAATAGATATTTTATTCCTATTATTGTTAATGCTACTACCGAAATCATTATTCCTGAAAATTTTATTACACCTAATACTGTTCCTGCTTTTTCTAAAAAACCTCCTCCTGAGTCTATGTGTGGATTTGGATTCCATTTGTCATCATTTGGGTTAAATGTTGCAAGGGTATTATTTGTTAGGCATATTAGTGTTATAATTATCAGTGCTATTGAAATTATTAGTTTTTTATTTATTGTTTTCATTTCTAGTAGCACCTCCAATCTTTTACTACTCTTTCATTATAGCATTTTTTTACATTTCTTGCAACTTTTTATGTAATTTTTCTTTATTTTTTATTATATTTTAATTGTTTTGTCACATCTTGTCAATTGTTTTGTTTGTTTTTTTCATTTTTGTGCTTTTGTTTTTTTGATTTTAGTATTTTTTTTACAATTAAAGAGTTCCATTGTTGTTTTCAAATTTAATGTTACAATTTGTAACCTTAAATTTGAAAACCCATATGGGACTCTTTATTTGTTAGTTTCATTTCCACTGTTTCCTAAGATTTTTACTCCTCCTGTTGCTTCAACTGTTTTTGTTGCCATTTCTTTAATTTGAATATATGCTTGGTCTAATTTATTTTGTAAAGATTCTTTTTCTAAATTAAATTTTCTTACTTCTTCTTGTAAGGATTCTATTTTATCATTTTGCCTATCTATTGTGTTTTGAAAGTCTTTCTTTAATAGTTCTACTGCATATTTATGTTCTTTATCGAGTTCAGCAGTTGTCTCTTTTTTTCCTCTAGTATACTCTCCTTCTAGTAATTTTGGAATATTGTTTACTTTGTTTTCTAGTTCTTTTATATTTTCTGCGTTTGCTTTTGCATTATCTAAAAGTTCCTGTACTTCTGCTTCTTTTTTAGCTAGATTGTTTTCTCTTTCTGCTTTTTCATCTGCCCATTTATTGTTGCTTATTTCTCTTTCTCTTTTTGTTTTGTATATGTATTCTTCATTTTCTCTATCTCTTTCAATTTTTAAATTTTTTGCTTTAGTTTCATATTCTTTTTCTAATTCTTCATTTTTTGTTTTATACTTTTCTTCTAGTTCATGAATATTATTATTTAATTCTTCAAGCTTGATTTTTTTATTGTTTTCTAATTCAGCCATATAGTCCTTTCCAGCATTTATAACTACAACTAAATTGTTTAGTTCTTGTTCGATTCCATATAAATTCTTAAGCTTTTCTTCTTCTGCTTTTATTGCAATTTCTAGATCTTTGAATTTACGATTTAGTTCTTCTGAGAAAATTTTTTGTTCTACATTTTCTTTTGTTACTTCTATTGCTTTTTCTATTTTTTTCTTTTGTTCTTCTTTTTCTGGTTCATATTTTATTTTTGACATGTTTTTTTCTCTTTCTAATGCTGCATTTAATGCATCTAATATTTCGGCTTTTGTATTTTTTAAAGTTATTTGTTCTTCTTTCATTTTACATTCCTCCTATTTCATATTTATTTTATATACAAAAACAACTTACAAACCTTATAGTTCGTAAGTTGTTATAGTTTGGAGCAGGTAGTGGGAATCGAACCCACGTCATCAGCTTGGAAGGCTGAGGTTCTACCATTGAACTACACCTGCATTCGTTGCTTACAGTTTGTAATTATAAACTATTTTTTTTTAGTTGTCAATAGTTTTTTTAAAATTTTAAAAAATATTTTCGGGCGGGCGTTAAAGCCCGCTCCTGATAAGGTTTTTGCGCCGTAGTTTGACATTTTTTTGAATATATTAAGTAACTTAAAGCTTAGAACCATAAGCTTTTAATTTTGTCAACTCCGTAGTTTGACATTTTTTTGAATATATTAAGTAACTTAAAGCTTAGAACCATAAGCTTTTAATTTTGTCAACT
>CALXWL010000054.1 GCA_944392385.1 uncultured Clostridia bacterium
AATCGTGAATCAGAAAAAATTATTTTCTAATTCACGATTTTTTGAGAGTCATTTTCGACTACTTTTTCAGCAGCCTCAGAAAATCTAGTTCCTTTTTCATACTTACCTTTAATTTTACCCTTGTGTATATGGCAATATTGCGATGTGTCTTGCTCTTTTTACTGCTTGTGTTATTTCTCTTTGATGTTTTGCACAAGCTCCTGTTGCTCTTCTTGGTAAGATTTTACCTTTTTCATTTACAAATTTTTTCATTTGGTCATAGTTTTTATAATCTAAAACTAATTCCTTATTTGCACACATTGTACAAACTTTTTTTCTCATTTTTCTAAACTTTGGATCGAATTCATCATCACCATTGTTGTTATATCTTTTTTTCTTATTATTCTTATTATTTGATTTCTTATCTGACATTTTATATTCCCCCTTCCTACTTGTTAGAATGGTAATTCGTCGTCTGCTTGAACTGCAAATTCTGAACTTTCAGAAACAGTATTTCCAAAAGTATTTTCGAAGCTTTCTGCTCCGGTAGCATTATCTCTTTTACTGTCTGCAAAATATGCTTCTTCGGCAATTACCTCTGTTACATAATGTTTTATTTTATTTTCATCTTCCCAGTTTCTGGTTTGAAGTCTCCCTATTACTCCTACCTGTTGTCCTTTTTTAAACCACTTGCTACAAAACTCGCCTGTTTTGTTCCAAGCTACTACATTTATGAAATCTGCTTGTCTTTCTTCACCTGGTTTGCTAAATCTTCTATTTACGGCTAATGAAAAACTTGCAACTAATGTATTTGTATTGGTTGTGTATCTAACTTCTGGATCTCTTGTTAGACGTCCCATTAGAATAACTTTGTTCATGCATTATTCCTCCTCTTTAACAACCATGAATTTAATAACTTCGTCTGTTATTCTATAATTTCTTTCAAGCTCAGCTATTAGTTCTGGTTTTGCTTCAAATTTTATTACAATATAGAAACCTTCTTTTTGTTTTTGTATTTCGTATGCTAATTTTCTTTTACCCATTTCTTCTACAGATGTAACTGTTCCGTCAGTATTAATTAAATCAGAGAATTTTTTTATTAAATTTTTTATACTTTCTTCCTCTAAATTTGGATTAACAATGACAACACTTTCGTATTTATTCATTATTTCCACCTCCCTCTTGGTTATAACCCATATCGTCCTAATAATATGAGTAAGGTTTTAGTAGCCATGAAAATAGGGCTACCTTTGCAGCCTTATTATTTTACCATGTTTTACTTGAAAAATCAAGTATTTTTAGAATATTCTTGCAATGTCGTTGTAGGTTACAAATATTGAGAGTCCTATTAATAGGAAAAATCCTGCCATTTGTATACCTATTTCTGTATTTTGGTTTAATGGTTTTCTTCGAATTGCTTCTATTAGTAATAATAGTATTTTTCCTCCGTCTAATGGCGGAAATGGTAATAAATTTGTTATTCCTAATGATACTGATATTATTGCAAGCATGTATGCAAATTCTTGTATTCCTCTTGTTCCTACTACCATATCTGATATTCCAACTACTCCAACTAGTTGTTCTGCTTCTACTTTTCCTGTGAATAACTGTCCTATTCCTTGAAATGTTGCTCCTAAAAATTCTCCTGTGAATAATAGTCCGTTTTTTAAGCCTAGTATGCTTATTGCTATTATGCTACATATTATAAGTCCAAAGATTATATTGACCATTCCTCCTGCAAGTAGTATACATATTTTTTTTGGTATGCTTTTTTTGTTATAAGCTCTTTCATCTTCTATGGGTTCTTCTTCTCCTAGCATATTTACAAACCCACCCATGGGAATTAGTTTTAATTCATATGATGTTTCTTTTCCTTGCTTTTTCCATATGGTTGGTCCAAATCCTATTGCAAATTGATTTATTTTTACGTTGAATAGTTTTGCAACTAAAAAATGGCCTAACTCATGTATAAATATTAGAAATCCTAATAAAAATGCTATTTTCAAAAAACCTATTATCATTTTTCTCCTCTTCTCTTATTTTATATCATTGATAATAAAAAGTATGCAAATGGTGCGATAAATAAAATGCTATCTATTCTATCTAACATTCCTCCATGCCCTGGTATTAATTTTCCAAAGTCTTTTATTCCTGCATATCTTTTTATGCTTGATGCTGATAAATCTCCTATTTGACCTAATATACTAAGTAGTATTACTATACCCGTTATTGATATGTATGATATACTTAAATTTCCAAATCTATTTATAAAATATGTATATATTAGTGATAATATTACTGTTCCTACAACTCCTCCTATGCTACCTTCTATTGATTTTTTAGGGCTTATAGGCGTAAGTTTGTGCTTTCCAAATTTGCTTCCTATCCAGTATGCGAATGTGTCTGTTCCCCATGCTGCTATTGCTACATACCATATAAGCAGGTTTCCATCTATTTGACTATATAATAATGGAATAAAAATTATAAATCCTATTATGTACAAAATTCCAAATCCTGATATTGCAATGTCTATAAAATTCGTTTTCATTTGTGTTATTATTACTTTTAGGAATAATAACACTATTACAATATGAGGAATAAATAGTATTAGTTCTATTGGGAGTATGTCTAAAAAGGCTATCATGATTGCTAGTATATTTCCAACCCATCTATCTAAATTGTTTTTTTCTTTAAATACATTGAAGTATTCATTTATTGCGATTATTGCTACTATTGATATTGCTATATTAACAGCTGTGGTATTCCCTAGTATTAAAATTATTGCTACAACTGCTAATAATATTGCTCCTGATATAGTTCTTTTTTTATTCATTATTTTAATCATCCTTTCACAAGTTTAAGCTTGTTTTTCTTCATCTGGTCTTCCACCAAACCTTCTATTTCTTTTTTGATATACTTTTATTGCTTCTAATAAATCCTCTTCTGAAAATTCTGGCCAGTGTTTATCTGGAAAATAAAATTCTGAATATGTAAGTTGCCATGGTAAAAAGTTACTTGTTCTTAATTCATTGCTTGTTCTTATCATTAAATCTGGATCTGGCTGACCTGCTGTGTAGATGTATTTTGATATTAGTTCTTCATTTATGTCTTTTATATCAATTTCATTATTTTTTATTTGTTCTGCTATTTTTTTGCAAACATGTGTAATTTCGGCTCTTCCTCCATAGTTGAAGGCTATGTTTAAAATAAGTCCTGTATTATTTTTTGTTTTTTCTACTAACTTATCTATCTTTTCTTTTATGTCTTTTGGTATGTTTTCTTCTTCCCCTATTACTCTAATTTTTATGTTTTTTAAGTCCATTTTTCTCAGCATTGAGTCTAAGTTAGCTTTTAATATAAACATCAGTGCTGAAACTTCTTCTTTGGTTCTTTTCCAGTTTTCTGTTGAAAATGCATACACTGTTAGATATTTTATTCCTAATTCATTACAGAATAGGGCTATTTTTTCTAGATTCTTTGAACCTGCTTTGTGCCCTTCTTTGGTTGTTAAACCTCTTTGCTTAGCCCATCTTCTATTTCCATCCATGATTATTGCTATATGCTTTGGTAAATTTTGTTTGTCTATTTTTTCCATAATATTCTCCTTTTTTTCTTTTGTACTATTCTATCATAAATTTCAAAAAAAATGAAATGTTTTTATGATTTTTTTAAAATATATTTTTTAGACTTAATTTTTCGCGTTCTTTTACATGTTCTGAAAAGAATATCGCTGTTTCTATTTCTTGCAAAGCATCTTCTAATATTCCATAATTTATACTTGATTTTCCTCTTGTTAGTGCTTGTTCTATGTTATCTATTTCCTGATGTACTACAATTATTGAGCAAATTTTACTTGTATTTTCCCATTTTTGCTCCACAATTTCCATTTCTTTTTTTATTTCTTCTCTTTCATTTGTTTGTTTGGCTTCAATTACTTTTTCTTTTAAAGTTTCTAAACTTGTTAATAGTTCATCTACAGTTTTATTTAGATAATTTTTTGTTACTATATCACCTAATACTATAACCAATATAATTGCAACTATTATTATCGTATCTTTCATGTTTACCTCCAGATATTTAGAAAATTTTTTATGCATTTTTATTTTGCTTTTCCTGGCAGAATATTTGACCTTTACCATCAAATGTCACAATTAATGTGTCTTGCGGTTTTGTTTTGAATTTTTCTACTTGTTTTTGAAGCCATTTTTCATCTTTTCCTATTTTCTTTAAATTCTCATACATTATTTTTCCATCCATTACTAAATCATATGGTATTCCTTCATATTCTGGAGTTATATTAAGGTCTTCTACAATTATATTTCTTTTTTCTGGTTTTTGTATTACACTTATTTCTCCACTTGTTTCTAGGATTGCATATTCTACATCTCCTATTGTGAATATGCTTTTTTGCCTTAATCTTTCTTGTAATTCGTTTATTGTAATTTTTTCCTTTTTTAATGCTTGTTCGTCTATTTTGCCTCTATATATAAGTATTCGTGGTTTTCCGCATATGATTTTTCTTAATGTAATACTTTTTAAATTAATAATTGATATTATTAATTGGAATAATAATAATGCTAATATTGGAATTATTCCATTTGATATTGGAATTCCAGTATCTGCCATTGGTACTGATGCTAAGTCTGCTATCATTATTGCTATTACTAGTTCAAATGGCTGCATTTGTCCTATTTCTCTTTTTCCCATAATTCTCATTATTACTAATACCAATATGTATATTATACTTACTCTTATAAATGTGTTTAACATATTTATCTCCTCTATATATCATTTTTTGCATTTTTTTTGAAAATATTCAATATTTTTTTTGAATATTTATTTTTTATTTGAAAATAATATAAATGAAACCTAAAAAATCAAAGCAAAATTAAATATATATATTTAAAAGTTAGGAGGTTTTTAAGTAAATGTCAAATAATAATCAAAATGTTCAGTCCCAAAATGGCACTAATACAGCTTGGCAAATAATTGGTAGACTTATTACAGCAGGTATAGTTCTTGCAATTACTGCTTTCTTTACTCCTGGTTTCCAAATTTCAAATTTTTGGACATTAGCAATTGCTGCTGTAGTTCTTACTATAATTGATTATTTGGTTTCAAAATTTACTGGTATACAAGCTAGTCCCTTTGGAAAAGGTTTTGTAGGGTTTGTTCTATCTGTTATAGTGCTTTATGTAACACAATACTTTGTTGCAGGATATTCTATTTCTTGGATGGCTGCTATTATTGGTGCTATTATCTATGGTATTGTAGATTATTTTTTACCTGGTGAACAAAAAATGTAGTTTATATTAAAAAAGAAGGATTTTTTAAGAGGCTGCTGAAAAAGTAGTCGAAAATGACTCTCAAAAAATCGTGAATTAGAAAATAATTTTTTCTGATTCACGATT
>CALXWL010000055.1 GCA_944392385.1 uncultured Clostridia bacterium
AGTAAAGTAAGAGAAGATAGTGATTACGATGATGAGTATATTCCAAATGCAGAAAAAACAAAAATTCAAATTGATACCGCTAGCGAAGTAATAGAATTAGTAGAAAAATACATAGAAAATAAAAAATAAAAGCATTACTTATAATTTTAGCATTCCTAGTCAAAATAGGAATAATTTACTCCCAAATTGAACCAAGGCCATGGTTCCTCAAGCCATCTCCACTTATTACAAGGGTAATGAATTGTAAGAGGGCCATAAACTTTTTGATACTTATCTTTTAATTCTTTCAATTGTTTTGCATAATTATTATGCAAACATAGAGCTTTCCTATCTTCAGGATGTGTATCTAAATATAACGAAAGCTCAATAACTGCAAAATCTAATTCTCTAATTTTCATCATCATTTCTTCACGTTTGCAGTCTCTTGGACATTCCTTATTTTCAGGCAATTCCATATTAGGTAAAGTTTCTTCTAATGTTTCATTATTTGAACAATCACATGTATAGTTACAATTTCTATTATCATAAGAATTTAGCATTTATTACATCCCTCCCCGATAGAATTTCTTCTTTTTAAATATTCAATTTCATTCATAGACTGCCCTGGCATATAAGGACTCACAAGCTCTGGAAAAATAGTTCCCATTTTTAAGCCAACACAAGGAATAAATGTTTTATCCATTGTATGTCTAGGAACATAACTTTGCCCAAGAACAGGATTCTCAGGAAAAGAACTATATTCATCAAAACCACATTCACAGTCATCATATGCACCAAGAGTGTTTTGAACATCAGAACAAGAATCTTCTAAGCAGTCTTCATATTCAGAAGCAACAACATTTTGTTTGCTATTGCAATTACATTTGCAACATCTCTTATACATTAATAATTCCTCCTTTTTATAATGTATACTACAATATATGATAATAAGTTACAAAAAGTGATTGAATAATAAGTAGTAAGCCGTAAGCAAATTGAATATTCTCCTAAACTATTGATTTTTTTGGGTGAATTGATTATAATATTATAGAAAAAATAATTTCCAAAGAGGAGGAAAGCAAAATATGAATAAAGATATACTTATAGGAGGAGCATGGCCATATGCCAATTATTTTATGCATATAGGACATCTAGCAGCACTTTTACCAGGAGATGTAATAGCCAGATATTACAGAGGAAATGGAGATAATGTAATGTATGTATCTGGAACAGATTCACATGGTACACCAATAACACAAAGAGCTAGTAAAGAAAATGTTAGCCCAGAAGTAATAGCCAAAAGATACCATGAAGCTTTTGTAAAAAGTTTTAATGCGATGGGGTTTGAATATGATATGTACACAGCAACATTTACAGAAGAACATAAAAAAATTGTGCAAGAGTATTTTCTAAAACTTATAGAAAATGGATATATCTATGAAAAAACTGTTAAGCAAGATTATTGTGAAAATTGTGGTAAATTTTTATCAGATAGAGAGATTATAGGCAAATGTCCAAAATGTGGAGGAGAAGCTACAGGAGAACAGTGTGACAATTGTTTAACAACACTAAATGCAGATGAAGTTGAAGATAAACATTGTAAAGAATGTGGAAAATCAACAGTATTAAAAGATAACAAACACTTATACTTTAAGCTATCAGCATTCCAAAAACAAATAGAAGATTTAATACAATCAAGTGAAAATGCATGGAGGAAACAAGCAGTAGGAGAATCAAAAAAGTTTTTAAACAATGGTCTAATAGATAGAGCAGCAACCAGACAACTAGATTGGGGAATAGAAGTACCAGTAAAAGGATATGAAGATAAAAAAATATATGTATGGATAGAAGCAGTATTAGGATACTTAACAACAGCAAGAAGAGTAGCAAAACAAAGAGGAATAGACTTTGAAAAATTTATGAGTAAAGATAATCCAAACCTATCAACATACTATGTTCATGGAAAAGACAATATACCTTTCCACACAATTATATATCCAGCTTTAATACTTGGAATAGGAAATGGCTATCAATTACCAAAATATATAGTATCAAGTGGATATGTTAATATGAATGATACAAAAATGTCAAAAAGTAAAGGCAATTTAGTAACAGTTGATGAATTAGTAGAAAAATTTGATGTAGATAGTATAAGATATTACATGATTGCAAACGGACCAGAAAAGAAAGATACCAACTTCACAGAAGAATTATTTGTGCAAGCACATAACAAATTCTTAGTTGGAATGTTAGGAAATTTTGTAAATAGAAACCTATCATTTATAAATAAAAAATTTGATGGAATAATAAAAGAAGCAACAGTAGATCATGAAATAATAAAAATAACAGAACAGCTATACAAAAAGGTAGGAAATTTAATAGAGCAAGCAGAGCTTAAAGCTGCAATAGATGAAATATTTGAATATATTGGATATGCAAATAAGTACTACGATGAAAAAGAACCTTGGAAGCAAGCAAAAGAAAATGTAGAAGAATTCAATAATATAACATATACATGTGCATATATAATTGCAAACATATCAAACCTAATAGCACCATTTATGCCAAACACATCATTAAAGATAAAGGAAATATTAGACTTACAAAAATTCAAATGGGAACCAATTACATTACAAGGAGACATAAAAATTAATAATCTAGAACTATTGTTTAATAAAATAGAATTAAATTAAAATTATCAGGACGGCTATTTTTAAGCCGTTCTGTTTCAAAAGGTGAAAAAATGGAAGAAAAAAAACTAATAAAAAAACAATTAATAAAAAATATGATATATACATTTACAGTTTTTACAATATTAGTTATAATATTTGATTTACTTATATATAAAAGAGCAGAACAACTCTTGTATAAAGAAATAGATACAGAACTTGAACGTTTTGCCAATCTAAATGAGCTAGATAATAAAATAATTAGATTAAATCCAAGAATAATATATATTATAAGAAATTTTAATGGTGAAATAATAAATGAAGACAGCATAGGAAGACTATATGATGATTATAATATAGAATTTGATAGAACAAAGTTAAATACTGTTTATTCGATAAAAGTTAATTCAGAATACAACTATAGAGGAATAAATATACCAGTATATACAATTTCAAATGAACTATGTTATATACAGCTTATTGCAAATGTTGATGGAGAAAATGAAAGTTTAAGTAATTTGCGCAGCAGATTATTTAGTATGAGTGCTATAATAATTACAACTTCAATAATTGCCAGTTACATGTTATCCAAAAAAACTCTTAAGCCTATAATGCAAGCATGGGAGAGACAAACAGAATTTGTTCAAAATGCTGCACACGAATTAAGAACACCACTTACTATAATACAAGCTAAGCAACAGTTACTTTTAGAAGAACCAGATAGTAGGATAATAGACAAATCTGAAGACATTAGCTTAACAATAAATGAAACAAGAAGACTAACAAAACTGATAAAAGAACTTATGATTCTAGCAATGGCAGATTCAAATCAATTACAAATAAAGAAAGAAACAAAAAACATAGATGAAGTAATAAGAAAAATAACAATTCCATATATGGAATATGCAAAAATGCAAAACAAAGAACTAATAGTAGAATTAAATTGCAATAGAGAGGTAAATATTGATATAAACAAAATCACACAACTAATAGTAATTCTATTAGATAATGCCATGAAATATACAAAAGAAGGAGAAAAAATAACAGTACAAACACATTGCAAAGAAGGCAAATGTACAATAGAAGTAATAGATGAAGGAATAGGAATAAGTGATGAACAAAAAAAGCATATATTCGAAAGGTTCTATAGAGCAGACAAAGCCAGAACAAGAGAAACAGGAGGAACGGGACTCGGACTTGCAATTGCACAAACAATAGTAAAAGCACATGGAGGAAGTATAAAAGTATATAATAATGAACCAAAAGGAACAAAATTTGTAGTTAAAATTTAGAAAGAAACGTTAGAGCTACAATGAAAACAGCGTTTACCTTTAAGTAGTAATATTACTTTTTTATTATAAACTCTTGATTTTTTACAAACAAAAGAATAAAATAGTAACATCAAAAGTAAGAAAGGGAAAATTTTATGAAAATTATATTAGATGCAATGGGCGGAGATAACGCACCAGAAGCTACTATTAAAGGAGCAATAAAAGCAATAAATGAAATAAACTCAGAAATAATATTAGTAGGAAATGAGAACATTATAAACAAGAAAGTAAAAGAATTATATGGAAAAGAAGACATAAAAGAAATATCAGAAAAAATAATAGTACATCATACAACAGAAGAAATAACAATGGAAGATGTACCAACACAAGCAATAAAACACAAAAAAGATTCTTCAATGGTTGTAGGATTTAAACTTTTAAAAGAAGGAAAGGGCGATGTTTTCATATCAGCTGGAAACTCAGGAGCACTACTTACAGGAGCTACACTATTAGTAGGAAGAATAAAAGGTGTAGATAGACCAGCAATGGCACCAATGCTACCATCATATAAAAAAGGGGTAATGCTAGTAGATGCAGGAGCAAACACAAACTGCAAACCAATAAATTTATTACAATTTGCACAAATGGCTAATGTTTATTTACAAAAAATATATAATATAGAAAAACCAGCAATAGGACTATTAAATATAGGAACAGAAGAAACAAAAGGAAACGACTTAGTAAAAGAAAGTTATAAACTATTAAAAGAAGAAGCGGAAAAACATGGAATAAACTTTGTAGGAAATATTGAAGGAAGAGAAGCTTTCTCAGGAGAAATAGATGCAGTTATAACAGATGGATTTACAGGTAATATATTCTTAAAAACAGTAGAAGGGCTAGGAAAACTAGTAAAAAGAACTTTAACTGAAAGTCTAAAGAAAAACATAGGAAGTATAATTTGTGCACTTCCTGCAATGCCAGCAATAAAACGATTTAGCAAAACCATGGATTATAAAGAATACGGTGGAGCATTATTCTTAGGAGTAAAAAAACCTGTTGTAAAAGCACATGGAAGTAGTGATGAAAAATTATTTTATTATACAATAAAACAGGCTGAAAATTTTGCGAAAAGTG
>CALXWL010000056.1 GCA_944392385.1 uncultured Clostridia bacterium
ATTATTCTTAAATAGGCACTTGTCTAAAAGTGCCTATTTTTTATGTATAGGAACTTATTTTATAATATCATTAATCTTTTTAGGATTTTATCTTTAGGTGTAAATATTGTTATCTAATTCAATACTATTTTTCAAAACTGCTCGCTCCTTTCATTTAATAATATTTAACTTTATTATATGTTTTGTATGTCTTTGGAAATTGTTTTTGCTGTTAATCCATATTTATCTTCTAGTTCTTCTACTGTTCCATGTTCTATAAATATGTCGTCATAGCCATATGTTTTTATTTTGATATTTTCTAGTTTGTTTTTGTTTATTGTTTCAAGTACTGCTGAGGCTAATCCGCCTTTTAATAGGTTGTCTTCTATTGTAATTACATGTTTTGTTTTTTCCATTGATTTTATTATTGTTTTTTCGTCTAGCGGTTTTAAAAATCTTGTATTTATTATTTCTATTTTTTTGTCTGGTAGCATATCTGCTATTTGTTTTGCTTTTCCTACCATTTTTCCTATGGCGATTATACTTAGGTCTGTGCCTTCTTGTATTATTTCTGCTTCACCTAAGTTTATTTTTTCTGTTTTTTCAAATTTATAGTTTTCTCCTCCTCTTGGATATCTTATAAATACTGGTTTATTAGCATTTACTGCAAATTCTAGCATTTTTTCTAGTTCTTCAAAGTTTTTTGGTGCCATAATAACTATATTTGGTATTGATGATAGAAATGATAAATCGAATATTCCTTGATGTGTTTCTCCATCATTTCCTACTATTCCTGCTCTATCAATACATATGGTTACTGGAATGCTGGAAATTGCTATATCGTGAACTATTTGGTCATATCCTCTTTGTAAGAATGATGAGTATATTGGCATTACTGGTTTTAAGCCTGCCTTTGCCATTCCTGCTATTAGTCCTAGTGCGTGTTGCTCTGCAATTCCTACATCGAAAAATCTATCTGGAAATTTTTTTGCAAATTCTGTTAGTCCTGTTCCATCTTTCATTGCTGCTGTGACTGCTACTATTTTTTTGTCTTTATTGGCTAAGTTTATTAGTTTATTTCCAAATACTTGTGAGTAGTCTTTGTTTTTAGTTGTTTTTCCTGTTTGTTTATCATAAGCTGATATGCCATGAAATTTGTCTGGATTTTCTTCTGCTAGTTTGTATCCTTTTCCTTTTTTAGTAATAACATGTATTAATACTGGTCCTTCTATTCTCTGGCTTCTTTGAAGTATATCTTCTAGTTTCTTTATGTTGTGACCATCTACTGGTCCTAAGTATTTGAATCCAATATCTTCAAAGTACATGTTTGGTATTATTGCTCTTTTGATTACTTGTTTTGTGTAATGTGCAAAACTTACAATTGGCTTTCCTATTACTGGTATTTTATTTGTTATTTCTTTTATTTTTCTATTAGACCTTGTGTAACCCGTTTTTGTTCTTATTTTGCTTAAGTATAATGGAATTCCTCCTACATTTTTTGATATACTCATTTCATTATCATTTAGTATTACTTTTATGTTTGTTTTGCTACTTCCTGCATCATTTAAAGCTTCTAATGCCATTCCTCCTGTTAGTGAACCATCTCCTATTACTGCTATTACTTCGTGTTTTTGCTTTAAAATATCTCTTGCTCTTGCCATTCCTGTTGCAATTGAGATTGATGTACTACTATGGCCTGTATTAAAATTATCGTATTCTGATTCACATATTTTTGGAAATCCTGATATGCCCTTAAATTGCCTTATCTTTTCAAATTCTTTTTTCCTGCCAGTTAAAATTTTATGTACATAACATTGATGTCCTACATCCCATATTATTTTGTCTTCTGGTGTATTAAATATTGAATGTATTGCAACTGTTAGTTCTACAACTCCTAAGTTTGAAGCAACATGTCCTCCATTTTTAGATGTTATATCTATTATTAATTTACGAATTTCTTTACATAATTTTTCTTTTTCTTCTATATTTAGTTTTCTTAAGTCTTCTGGCATGTTTACCCTATCTAAAATATTACTCATATTGTCCTCCTAATTTTATAATGCAGACTATAATTTAATTAGTATGCTTGTATATTAGCTAAATGCTATTTTTTAGCTCATTATATTCTATATTTCTCTTGAAAATATGTCAATATTTATGGTAAAATATGTATATATTTTTAGAAAGAAGGCTTTTTTTATGGATGTTTATTCTCAAAATTTTATAGTTACTCTTCCAGATGTTGGTGAAAATAATGAACTTACTAATAAGGGAATTTTAAGAATGATGCAAGAAATTGCTTGTGTTCATTCTAGTCTTGTTGGTTTTGGTGTTAATGATGCTACATCTACTGGATTTGCTTGGATATTACTTAATTGGAAATTGCAGGTTTTTACGAGACCTATTTGGAATGCTAAATTAAAAATAAGTACTTGGTCTAGTAAACATACTCTTGTTGCTTTTTATAGGGATTTTGAGGTTTTAGATGAGAATAATAATTTAGTAGCTATTGCTACTTCTAAATGGCTATTATTTGATTTTAATAAAAATAGCATTGTTAAATTGAATAGTGAAGTTGAAGCTAAATATACACATGTGGATAGACATGTTTTTGATGTTCCTATGCTCGAGAAATTAAAAGAACCTGAAAATAGCAAACTGGTATCTGAATATACTGTTTCTAGAAGAGATATAGATACTAATCATCATGTCAATAATTTGAATTATTTGGATTTTGCTTATGAAGCTTTGCCTGATGATGTTTTTTTTAATTGTGATTTTAAAAATATTGAAATTATGTATAAACATGAAGCTAAATTAAGTGATACTCTAACTTTCTTTTATGCTAAACAGGATGACGGAGTTTTTGTTACTATTAAAGATAAATATGATGGTAAATTACATTGTATTGTAAGATTATATTAATATAGGCAGCCAATTGGCTGCCCTTTCTCTACTGGAGAATAATTCTAAACTTGTATACCTTATACTTTACACCGTTTTGGTCCAGAACTTTTTGTTCTGAACTGCTTAGTTTTCGATAACTTTTCTTTTCACCTCGTTTGTTTGCATAATGCACATCACGAAGTAATGAACTTGCTGAAATTGTGTAGCCAAATATATTTTGCATAAGGTCTACTTCTCCTCTTCCCCATGCTACTTCTATTGCATGACGAATTGTTCTAAAACAAACTTTTTGGATTTTGTCAAAGGTAACAAAGGCAATAAATTTTTCCATACCAATAAATATTTATTGGTATGATTTTAAGAGATTTTTTGTAAAATCTCAATAGGAAAATTCATAAAACTTTATATATTTTCGCAATAAATATATTTTAACTTTAAAATTTTACTATTTGTTTTCTAATTTGTTATGCTGTTTAATTCCTTTGTAATTTCTTCATTGTATACATATTTTCCATTAATTTTTTCATATACTTCACCAACTTTTACATCTGGTGGTAAATCTATTTCAGATATGGCATATGGACCTCCATCTCCATGCTCTGATATACACACTGATTTTTCATCTGTAATCCAAGCAAAATCATTACCTTTCCAACTTTTATTATCTAGAAATATTTTTTTCCTTTCATATAAATTATATTCTTCTAATACATTATTTTCTGGAATATTGTTCTGATTTTTATTTTCAAACTTTTTCAATGCATTTTTTAATTCTTCTAAAAATTTGTCTATAAAACTGCTATTGTCTTTTTCTCTATTTTCAAATAAATTTAAGTCCAAATTTCTACCTCCTTTTATTCAGTTAATTTACTTTCTCCTGTTGCATAATCAATACTTATTCCATCTTGAACATTATATATATACACATTAAAATGCAATTTGCCATTATCTTCAATAGAATATGCTTCAATATTCACACCGACTTGCCAACTCATTATCTCCTTCAATATTCCAACCTATTAAATGACATCTATGATATAAATATCCTCCTAAGACAATATCTAAATCATATTGCTTTTGTATAAATCCAGATGGCGTAATACTTGAATAATCATTTTTTTCGTCATCGCTATTTACTTTTTTCCAATTTGTTTTTATCATTGCCATTCCGTACTCTACCTTTTTCCAATTTTGAATAATAATCTTCGACAATATTAAAATCTTCGTTAGTAAATTCTGGTATATTATTGTTTATTTCAATATATATTTCTCCATTATATTCTGGTATATTTGAAATTTCATAGGAAATTTTATTTTCTATGTTTTCATTTTGAGAATAATAAGATAATCCTATAACTGAAACTATAATTACTAATAATGTGATTATAACCTTTGTTAATTTATTTGTTTTTTTATTCATACTTTTTCACCCATATATTTAATATCACAATATTAGTATTTTTTCAATGTTTATTTGGATTTGTTTTTATAAGATATAAGAATAAAATTGAATATAGTTTTAATTTGAAGTTTGAAAAAAAATCATTTGACAAAATTAAAAAATGTGTGTATAATAATTATAGGAAATGGAGAAACCACAAACATGGTTCACCTAATATAAATGTTTTTGACACATCTAACTAGGGAAAGTTTACAGATGTGTCTTTTTTGGTTTATTTGCTCTTACAAAGTAGTATTACAAGTGCTATTATCGAAGTAAGAGCTATGATAGTTACTCCAATTAATGAATAATATAATATGTATATTGTTGCAATTAATGTTTGTATTTCTATCATAAGCCTCACCTCCTTGTTGGAGGCAAACCACATCTGCTTATCACGGCTAGACCCTATTTTTTTCTCTTAGTAACAAGCTTTAAAGTTCTTTGTATGCTCTACCCCGCTTATTCTCATTTCCTATATTTAATACTATATAACATTTGTTCGCAAAAATCAAGCAAACAAACTAAATTTTTACAATTTTTTCTAAAATTTTATAAACTGAATTTCATACATGATTTATCTATGTTATATTGATTTATTCCTATGTATGTTATAGTCCTTTATAATCACAATAGTTCATAAAGTCATCTACTTCATAATCAATTTTCTCCATACAAAAAACCTCCAAT
>CALXWL010000057.1 GCA_944392385.1 uncultured Clostridia bacterium
GTCCTCAATTTATTCTAAATATAAAACTCCTGCGTTGGGCTATAAAGTGCTATCATTTAATTTAGTCTGAATGGTAACTACATTTTTAAATTACAAACTTCTTAATTAGTAATATTCCTCCTGATATTATTAATAATACAGTTAGTATTAGCCACATGTATGATGTTACAACTCCACCTGTTTGTAATTCTAAGATTACTAGTGCTTTGTCATCATCATCTTCTTGTTGTTTATCATATTCTTCTGTTTCTACATTGTCTGGTGTTGAGTCTATGTCTTCTGAACCTTTATCATTGTAGTCTTCGCTTATTTCTGCTATGTTTGTTTTTAGTCCTAAATTGTCACTACTTTTTTTCCATGTGAATATTACTTCTACTGTCGCACTTTCTCCTGGTTGTAATAGTGTTCCCTCTAGTGCTCTTGTTGTAATCTTATTATCGTCTACTTGGGTCCATATTGGGTTATCTTCTGCTACAAATTCTAGCCCCTCTGGTATATAGTCTGTTATTTCTGTTGCATATCCAGCTATTTCTCCTTGATTCATGATTATTATGTTATATGCAAATTTTACTGTTGTTTCATTTAGTTTGTTCTTATTTATTACTACTTTTGCTATTGGCTCTGGATCATCATATGGTGTGAATCCTGTTTCTGTTACTGTTGTTTTTCCATCAACTGTTACTATTGTTTTTGTTACCCATTTTAATAATGCTAAGTCGAATTTCTCTACATAGATTTTTTCTATATCTTGATCATCTTCTCCTTCATTCCACTCATTTGGAATTGAGTCTTCATCGTCTATATCTATTTCGTTTCCGTCTTCATCTACTGGTTTGTCTTCTGTTATTTGTGCTTTGTTTATTATTATTCTATCTGGCTGTGTAATATCTTTTTCTACTACTTTAAATGCTACTTTTACTTCTGCATAATCTGGGTTTAGTGGCTCTACATCACTTATTTCTTTTGTTGGTTCATATGGGTTTAATAATTCATTTTCTAAATGTCTTGTTCTTATTTCTACTGCTTCTGATGCTTCAGTTGTTTCTTCTCCATTTGCATCATACATTTTCCATTCATATACTTGGTTTGTTGGATGGTCTGGTAAGAATTCTAATCCATCTGGTATATCATCTGATACTTCTGTAGCATATCCTAATACTGTTCCTTCATTATATACTCTTATTGTATATGTCACTATGTCACTATTTGCTACATATATCGGTGTTTTGTCATGTACATATTCAATTTGACCTTCTTCGTTTATTGTTACTTCTGGAATTCTTGTTGTTATTTCTTCATCATTTACTGCTGTTATGAATTTTCTTAGTGCTAAGTCAAAATATCTTAGTTCTATTAATTCATAATCATCGTCATCTTCTTGATATGTACTATTGTCTGTTGGTGGATTATAGTTGTCTTTATCTACATTGTCTGGTGTTGAATCTCTATCTTCTGCATTTACTTCATCACCATTTTCGTCTACTGCTTTATCTTCTGCAATTTCTGCTATGTTTCTTATACTTTCTTTAAATGTGTTTTCTGCAAGAACTATACATGTTACTTCTACATCTCTATAATATAATCCATCTGTTCCATTTGTAGATTGTTGCCAGCTATCTGTGCTATCTATATCTGATGAAGTTAAATCAGGATTATATGCTTTTATTATTTCATCTTCTAGTGCTGTTGAATATATTTTTGCTTCTCCTGCTAATATTTTTACTTCATTTAATGATGTTTTTGAATAAAAATCGTTAACAGATAAATTCTTTATAGCATTTTCTGTTTGATATAATCCTTCTGTTCCAACTAAATCTATTGTTTTTGTTGTACTGTCTGTTATTGGAACCCAGAAGTTGTCTACGTTTGCCTTGTAGTCTAATAGGTATCCTAAACCTTCTGGTATGTAGTCTGCAATTTGTGTTGCGTATCCGTCTAAATCTCCTTCGTTATATATTCTTATTTTAAATGTTACTATATCACCTTGTTTCACTACTACTGGTTCTTTTGAATGTGTGTATGTTGCTGTTTCTATTTTCTGCCCTGTTGTCTCATCAATTGTGTTTAATCTGCTTGTATCTATTATTGGTTCTCTACTTGTTACTTCTTTACCATTTACTTTTGTTATGAATTTACGAAGTGCTAAATCAAATGGCACACCTTTTACTACTACTTTATCAAAGTCGTCATCATCTTCTTGTCCTTTATAGAAATAGTTTTCATCTCCTAAGTATGGCTTGTTATTGTCATTTCCTTTATAATCCTCCCATTGTGTAGTATCTGTTGGTAAGTTTAAATTACTTGGGTCTGAACTTGAATCTCTATCTTCCATTTCTTTATCTGCTGAATTTGCTGGTTCGTATTTCATTGTAGCAATATTTGTTAGCACTTTATCTGCTGTTCCTTTTGTTGCTGTTACCTTGCATACTATTTCTAGAGAGTCTGTATCTAATGGTGCTTCTGTATATGGATCTAGCATAAATAAGTATGTTCCTGTAATTGGTAAAATTCTTATTGTTTTTGCTTCTTGATCATATATATATGCATATTTTTTACCATCTAATTCTGTTCCTGTATAACTTGTTTTATATTCTATAAATTCTGGATTATCACTTGGGTCAAATTCTAGTCCTTCTGGTAAATAGTCTATTATTTCTGTTACTATTCCCTCTATGTCACCCTCATTATATACAGATATTTTGTATGTTACCTTATTCCCTGATTCTACTTCTACAGGATCTTTTCTATGATTATAATCTGCTGTTGTATCTGTTTCTAATTTTGATGTATCTATATCTGGCTCTTTTGTATTGTCTAGTTCTATTCCATTTATCTTAGTTATATATTTTCTTAATGCTAAATCAAATACTTTTACTTTTTCATTTACTACTTTTATAGTTATTGTATTGTCTATAACTTCAAATGTAACACCATCTATTACTATTGGCTCTCCTGTTGTATTTATAAAATCTACTGCATCTATTATATATCTTGTCCCTGCTGTATTTAATCTTGTAGTTACTCTTATTCTTATGACACCATCTATTCCTATATATCCACTTGGTGTTGATATTTCTTCTATTTCATATATGAAAACTTCTCCTTCTTTTGTTATTGGAATAAGTGGTGAATTAAATGTTCCATCTCCATTATTTGTTATTGTAATTACTTTACGGTCTTCTGTAATCATAGTAAATTCTGCACCATATAATAAGTTTCCATTTTCATCTACTTTTTCTAAAACAATATTAAAATCTCCTTCTATTATTTCTTCTCTATCTACTTTAATTACTGGTTGGTCTTGTGCATCTGCTAGCCATAGTGTTGCTGTTGTTTTATACATTTTATCATATGTACATTCTGTTTCTATGTTTACATCACTTAAGTCATATTCTGTTGCCCATTTATTTGATATTTTTAAGTAAAAATATCCTTGTCCTATTGCATCTTGTATTGTATCTATTTCTGGAATCATTGATGTTGGTTCTTTAACTACATATATTATTGGCACTTCTTCTACTTTTTCTGGTATTACTTTTCCGTTTTTATCTTTTACTAATATATTTAAGGTATAATCTACATTCCCTGTTGTTTCTGTTATGCTAAATGGTCCTACTACTGTAAATCCATTATCTTGTGATATTGTTTTTGAACTATTATTTACTTTTACTTCTGGTTTTACTGGTGTTATATCTCTTATACTTCCAGTTCCATAATCTGTTACATGTAGTTTTGCATTATCTATAAAATATCTATATAATGTGTCTACTTGTCTTGCTTTTGTTTCACTTAAAGATTCTCCATCTATTTTTGTAGTATTACTCAATACATATGTATCTAATAATGAAAGTGAATTTTGTCCTCCATTTTCATCATAGTTTGAAAAATACCATAATGCCATCTGTTGGATAAATTCTATATCATCATCTGTTAATTCTGAATTTACTATTTCTGCTTTTTCTAATAATTTTGCTTTCATTTCTACTGCATCTTTATGTTCTGGTAAGTACATATTGTCTATTATCCATAACATCGCATTATATTCTGTGTTTGATATATTATAGCCAATTGTATTTCTGTAATAATTCATAACAGCTGTTGCATCTGTTTTTAAATTATAGCTTTCTGTATATCTTACATCTGCTACATCTCCTAAGTCTCCTGCATATTCTGTATTTCCGAACCCTATCCCACTTCTTAAGCAATATAATGCATTCTCATAGCTATATGTCATTCCATTTCTCTCTATTATTTTGAAGATTGTATGCACATTTGCATTTGGAGTTGTTACCGTGTATTTTTTAGATGTGTATGGCCTTGAATCTATTATGTTTAAGTTCATCGTATTTGCTGCATACGTTTTACTTCCTAGTAATATTGATAATATAAATAAAATTACTATTATTAAAAATATTCTAACTTTTTTCATAATACTCTCCTTAATTTTTTCATATATATTATATACACTTTATTTTTTTAGTCAATACTCACTTTTTTTCTTAAGTTTTTTAATTACTTTGTTTTTTTACGGAATCACTTATTAGATTTTATATCGCAAAATATGACATTTTTTTTACATTTTTGCATTTTTTCTAGATTTTGTTCTCTATTTATTATTTCCGTAAGATTATAAGTTAATTATTATTTTTTATGTTCTTCCTCTCTAACGTCTTAATTATACTACAAATAATGGATTTTTTCAACTGATTATGTAAAAAAGCTAGCTTATTTTTTTCTTCATAACTATTGACTTTTTCTTCTAATTTTGTTATTATATTATTACTTTGTGATTAACATTTATGCGGAAGTAGCTCAGTTGATAGAGCGATGCCTTGCCAAGGCATAGGTCGCGGGTTTGAGCCCCGTCTTCCGCT
>CALXWL010000058.1 GCA_944392385.1 uncultured Clostridia bacterium
TCTTTGAATTCCGTTTTGTTCTATTTCATTAGATGTTATATAACCATTGTTTCTTTTTAAAAATTTTTCTATTTTTTTTATATTCATATTAACCTCCATTACAAACGTACTACTATTTTACCATATTGTTGTACGTTTGTAAATATTATGCTTAAAATTTATTAAATTTGTTATTAATCAATATAATTTATGGCGTATTTTTACACTATATCATATAGTTTTGAATAACTTTATATTTTTGTATTAACAATTTACTTATTTAATTCCACCTATTTTTTTTAATATGAGAAGTTAAACCTCCATTTTAATAAATATGCATATTTATTAAAATTCATCAATTCCTTTATATCAAAGCATTCTACCATTTTTCACATTTTTAAAACCCGGGCTTCAGGACTGACTTTGAAGTTGTTAGTGAAAAAAATATAAAAAAAATTTTAAGACAAACTAAAAAATAAAAAACTTACGCATTTTTTTAATAATCTATTAACTCTCCAACCTATTGACATCCAATGGGTTGGAGAGTTTTACTTCTTCAAAAGTGTTTAAGTTGAGATTATAACATATTTTGTCAATAAGTGTAATACATTATTTTTTCAAATGTTGCATTTTTTCTTGACGAATTTTATTATTCATTATACAATTAATTTAGGTGTTATATATGAAAGAATTTAAGATGGATTTTTATAGTAATACTAATTTAAAAAGTTATAATTTAAATGAAAGTATGCGTTATCAACTTGCTATGCTTGATAGTTTAGATGTTTTTACTAGATTACATTCTGAAAATGTTGCTAACTTAACTTGTAGAATTTGTGAATATATGCATTTAAAAGAGTATTTTACTGTGTATTGCACAATATGTGCATATCTGCATGATATTGGTAAACAATTTATACCTTCTAGGATTTTGCAAAAAAATGGCCCTCTTACAGATGAAGAATATTCAATAATGAAAACTCATACTACTATTGGGTATAATATGTGTATGCGAGATGAAAAATTACGTCCTTATGCTGCTGGTACTATTTTTCATCATGAAGCTTTAGATGGAACAGGATATCCTAATGGTGTTTCTAAAAAGAATTTACCGTTGGAAGGACAAATTATAAGAGTTGCAGATGAATTTGATGCTATTACTGCAAAAAGGCAATATAAATCTCACGTTGGTGTATGTGATACCTTAAAAATATTGATTAATGAGACTTATCCAAATAAAAAAATCGGTGCTAAAATTGGAAAATTAAATCCTAAAGTTGTAAAAGCACTTATCAAGGTCGTTATTGATGATACTGAATATGAACTTTATAATTTGGGTGAATATGTTAAATATCTAGAAAAAGAAGTAAATAGATTGAAACAGATTGCTTCTTATGGAGATAAAATGAATAATGCTCATTCAGAAACTGATAGAGCATATTATGCAAATGGCATATCAGCATTATTAGATTCTGGGGAAACTTTTGAAAATTATAAAACTGTTTTAAATGAATATATTCAAGCTAGTATTGCAAAAAAACAGCAAATGGATAAATTAAATGAAGAATTAAGTAAGATTAAAAAATTAAAAGTTTAAAAAAACTACAGTCGCTTCGCACTAGTCGCATTGGTGGTAAGTGTTTTTTTGGTAGAGCTTCGCAGTTTCTAGTAAGAAAGTCTTTATACGACTTTTTTACTAGAATTTTTAAACTAAATTTATCTCCATGTTTTTGTTATTTCTTCTAGATTTTTAATTAAAAAATCTACATCTTCTTTTGTATTTTCTTTTCCAAATGTTATCCTAAGAGAACCTTGTAAATATTCTTGTTCTAGTCCTATTGCTGTTAAAACATGAGATGGCTTAGTAGAACCTGAATTGCAAGCTGAACCAGTTGAAGCACATATTCCTTGTTCATCTAGTTTTAACAATAAATCCCCACCATCTATACCCTTAAATGAAATATTTGCATTTCCTGCTAATCTTTTGGTTCTATGTCCATTTAGTTTTGCATTAGGTATCTTTTTTTCTATTTCAGATATATAGTATTCTCTTAATTCTAATAATTTATTGTTATATTCATCTAAGTTTTCATATGCTAATTCTATTGCTTTTCCTAATCCTACAATTTCTGCCACATTTTCTGTGCCTGCTCTTTTATCCTTTTCCTGATGTCCTCCATCTTGCAATTTTTCAAATGGTACATTTTCCTTTATATACAATGCTCCTACACCTTTTGGCCCATAGAATTTATGTGCAGACATTGATAATCCATCGAGATTCATTTTTTGTACATCTATTTTTAGATTACCTATGGCTTGAACACTATCTGTATGAAAATATATATTATTTGCTTTTGCTATTTGCCCTATTTCTTCTATAGGCTGTATTGTACCTATTTCATTATTTGCAGTCATAATTGTAATTAATATTGTTTTATCTGTAATAGCGTTTTTCAATTCTCCTAAATTTATGATTCCATCTTTGTCAACATTTAGATATGTGATTTTAAATCCTTCTTGTTCTAAACTTTTGCAACTATTTAAAACCGCATGATGTTCAATTTTGCTAGTAATTATATGATTTCCTTTTGATTTCAAGCTATGTGCAATTCCTTTTATTGCTAGGTTATCGCTTTCACTTCCACATCCTGTAAAATATATTTCTTTTGGTTTTGCATTTATTGCTCTTGCCACTTTTTCTCTTGCTTGCTCAATTGCTTTTTTAGCTCTTCTTCCTATGCTATAAAGAGAAGAAGGGTTACCAAATTCTATACTAAAAAATGGTAACATCTCCTTCAAAACTTCTTCTTTTACCCCGGTTGTAGCCGCATGATCAAGATATATTATATTTTTCACTTAGAATTCCTCCCATACTAAGTTTGCTTAATATATTTATTGTATGAGATGTATTATACAAATTCTTCCCATACCAAATTTGCCAAATTAATTCCTTTTTTAGTTAATTTTATATAGTTTGTGTCTATTTCTATTAATTTATTCTTAACTAATTTGTCTAATTCTTCTCTATATAAATATATGGGATTTTGTATAAATTTGTTCTTAAATTTTTGTATATTTACTCCTTCTATTTTTCTTAGTCCTAGTAACATATATTCTTTTGCCTCATCTTCTTGCTTTTGAACTTCGTGTATTATTCTGTTTTCTTTTATGCTTTTTAAATATTTATATAAATCTTCGGTATTTGAATATCTTGTTTTATTTAGATATGAATGTGCTGCAAGTCCTACTCCTATATACTCTTTCTGTTCCCAACAATTCAAATTATGTTTTGAACAAAAGTCTGTTTTTGCAAAATTTGATATTTCATAATGATTATATTCTGCTTTTTCTAATTTGTTTTTCACTAGCCAATACATTTTTCTTTCTTCTTCTTCAGAAGGCAATTTTAATATTCCTTTTTTCACTTTATTTTCTAGAACTGTTCCTTCTTCTAATATTAATGAATATACAGATATATGATTTGTATTTAATTCAATTATTTCATTTAATGATTTTTCTACATCTTCTATTTTTTGATTTGGTAAACCTATCATTAAATCTACATTTATATTTTTAAATCCTATTTTTCTTGCTAAATTGTAAGTTTCTAAAAACTCTTCATATGTATGTATTCTACTTAGTTGTTTTAGTATTTCATTATGAGTACTTTGCAAGCCTATACTTAATCTATTTATTCCTACATCATAGTAGTCTTGGAGCTTTTGTTTTGTAGCTGTTCCTGGATTTAGTTCTATTGTTATTTCCTCTGCATATTTTTTATTTATATTATTTAGTATTTGAACAATATATTTACTATCTATAAAAGATGGCGTACCACCACCTATATATATTGTATTAATTTTATACTGCTCCAAATTTTCTATTTTTATTTCTTCAATTAGTTTACTAATATATTCCTCTATACTCTCTTCTTTATTTGCAAATGATATAAAATCACAATAATCACATTTATGTTTGCAAAATGGAATATGTATATACAATCCTATTTCTTTCTTATTCATCTTAATTCCTCTGCTATTTTACTAATTTTTTTTAATCTGTGACTTACTCCTGACTTGCTAATAGGTTTTTTTAGCATTTTTCCTATTTCTTCATATGATATATCTGGATTTTTTAGTCTTATTGTCGCTATTTCTTTCAATTCATCTGGCAATGAATTGAATTTATTTTTCTGTTTTAAAAATTCAATATCTTTAATTTGATTATTTGCTGCATC
This sequence comes from uncultured Clostridia bacterium, assembly GCA_944392385.1. Classification (GTDB taxonomy): domain Bacteria; phylum Bacillota; class Clostridia; order TANB77; family CAG-508; genus UMGS1781. The sequence goes on from CALXWL010000058.1 coordinate 4,217, forward strand.
TAATGTTTTACTTAAATTTGCTGTTTCGCAATTTACAATTCTATTTACATTATTTCTTGCTTCCTTTAAAACACGTGCTTCTTCAAACCTTAAAACTGCATTGTTTGCACCCATCAGTGCAAGAAACTTTACAATATCTTCTCCATCTTTTATATATGTTATATATCCGCTTCCTTTTTTAGTTACCTTCGTCTTCATATTAAAATTCTCTAAAACTATTTTAAATTCTTCTGCCTTTTTCTTTGTTTTAAAAAGCACTTCCAAATGATATTCTTTATTTGGGTCTGTAATAAATCCTGATTTTATGAATGTTTCTCTTATAGATAATCTAGCTATTTGCTCGTCCTGTTTTAAACTACTACTAATATCCCACATTTTTAGTTCTAATAACTCATTTCTTACGTCTGTTGCAAATGACATTTTTTCCTCCTTATTTTATTTCATATATTTTATTTCAAATGTTGTTCCTTTATCTGGTTCTGAATCTACTTTTATGTATCCATTGTTTTGCTCTATTATTGTTTTTGCTAGTGGCAA
>CALXWL010000059.1 GCA_944392385.1 uncultured Clostridia bacterium
CGATAGCTCAGTTGGTAGAGCAGGGGACTGAAAATCCCCGTGTCAGTGGTTCGATTCCACTTCGAGCCACCAACGAAAAACCGTTATATCAATAGATATAGCGGTTTTGTTAATTTTTAACCACGAATGTTAATAAAAACTAGTTACCATTCAGACTAAATAATAGCACTTTGTAGCCCAACGCAGGAGTTTTATATTTAGAATAAATTGAGGACCCCCGAAAAACTTCGCAGGCGTATCAAACGTGGGCTCAATTTATTATAAATATAAAATCTCCGACGAGATTGGGCGGACTTTAGGGTAGTAACTCTGAATGCTAACAAAAACTGTTATATTTTTTCTAAATTTCCTTGCAAAAAAATACAATATATAATAGAATAATAAAAAACAAAGGAGGTATCTTATGAATTGGGCAGTTATTTCGATATTTATTTCATTTTTAGCTTTTGCAGTTGCAGCATATTTCTATCATTGGGTTACAAAATTACCAACAGCAAATGATAAAGTAAAAAAAATAGGAGACCTAATAAGAAAAGGCTCATTTACTTTTTTGAAAAAAGAATATTCTATTTTGACAATTTTTGTACTTATAGTTGCTACATTTATTCTATTATTATTTCCAGAACCAATATTTAAAACAGAAACACCAATTAATAATGTATATATGATGGGAGCATATATTTTAGGGTCTATTTTATCAGGTTTGGCAGGATATATAGGAATAAGTATTGCTACGATTGCAAATATAAAAACAGCTACAATAGCTAAGAAAAGTTTAAAAGATTCATTTTCATCTGGTTTCAGAGGTGGAGCAGTAATGGGTATGGCAGTTGTTGGAACTTCACTTATGGGTGCAGCAATGCTTTATCTTTTAACAGGAAATCCGGATGTAGTATTAGCATTTAGTTTTGGAGCAAGTTCACTTGCTTTATTTGCAAAAGCAGGAGGAGGAATTTTTACAAAAACTGCTGATATTGCAGCAGATTTAACAGGAAAAGTAGAACTTGGTATACCAGAGGATGATCCAAGGAACCCAGCAGTTATAGCAGATAATGTTGGTGATAATGTTGGTGATGTTGCTGGTATGGGAGCAGATTTATTCGATTCAAACATAGCAGCAATTGCAGCAACACTTGTTATAGCATTACCATTAGGGCAGATTAATTTAATGTTTTGTTATTGCGGATTAGGGCTTTTAGCTTCAATTATAGGAGTTTTGTTCTCAAAAATAAAGAAAAATGGAACACCAAGTCAAGCATTAAATAGAGGAACATATTTAACATGTGCATTATTTGCCATATTCACACTGATTGCAACATATTATTCTAATTTTGACCTTAGAATATGGGGTGCAACAATGGTAGGTATGTTAATAGGAGTTATAGTTGGAATAACTAGTGATTATTTCACAGGTGATGATAAAAAACCAGTAAAAAAAGTTGCAGAAAGTTGCCAAAATGGGCCAGCTTTTACAATACTTTCAGGTTTTTCATATGGATTATTAAGTAGTCTGCCAGCATTAATTGGAATAGGTTTAGCAGCACTTATTTCATATAAATTATGTGCACCAATAGGACCTGGATATGAAATGCTTGGGATATCTATGTCTGCAATAGGTATGCTTTCAATTGTAGGAATGATAATTTCAAATGATGCATATGGACCAATAGTTGATAATGCAAGAGGAATAGCAGAAATGGGAGATTTAGGAGAAGAAGTAATAAAAAGAGCAGATGAATTAGATGCAGCAGGAAATACAACAAAGGCCATTACAAAAGGGTTTGCAATAGGAGCAGCAGGACTAACAGTTATAGCATTACTTGCAGCATTTGCAGAAATTGTATCAACAGCAACGGGAGAAGCATTAACATTTGATATAATGAACCCAACAGTGTTTTTCGGAGCATTAGTTGGAGTTGCAATGCCAGCAGTATTTTGTGCATTACTAATTTTTGGAGTAAATAAAAACTCTCAAAAATTAGTAAAAGAAATACACAGACAATTTAATGAAACAGAAGGTTTAAGAGAAGGAAAAGTAGAGCCAGATTACAGTAAATGTATAAATATTGCAACAGTGGGAGCAATAAAAGAATTGATTCCTGCAGGATTAATATCAATACTAGCAACACTAATTGTAGGATTTATAGGAGGAGTTCAAGCAGTAGGAGGATTCTTAACAGGAAATATTTTATCAGGGCTACTACTTGCAATGCTTATGAGTAACGCCGGAGGACTTTGGGATAATGCCAAAAAATATATAGAAGCAGGACATTTTGGTGGTAAAGGTTCAGAAGCACACAAAGCAGCAGTAATAGGAGATACAATAGGTGATCCATTTAAAGATACAGCAGGACCTTCAATAAATACGCAAATAACGGTGGTTTCATTAGTATCATCATTAGCAGCAACGTTATTTATGTTATATTCAATATTTTAAAAATAATTCCCTTTACATATTGTAAGGGGAATTATTTTACATTAATTTTTCCAATTCCTTAATTTTATCTCTAAGCTCAGCTGCTCTTTCAAATTCCATGTTAGCAGCACATTTTAGCATTTCATCTGTTAAATTATTTATAATGGTTTCAACAGATTCATCTTTATCAATTTTATACTCTGTACTTACATCTTCTAATATAGTAGCTTTTATAGCTTCTCTAATACCTTTATTTATAGTTTGAGGAGTAATACCATGTTCTTTATTATATGCCATTTGAATATCACGTCTTCTATTTGTTTCTGAAATAGCTTTTTCCATGCTTTCAGTTAATTCATCAGCATACATAATAACCATACCATTAGAATTTCTCGCAGCTCTACCGATGGTTTGGATTAATGACCTTTCAGAACGTAAGAATCCTTCTTTGTCTGCATCTAATATAGCAACAAGGGAAACTTCAGGGATATCTAAGCCTTCTCTTAAAAGATTTATGCCTACAAGCACATCAAACTCACCTAATCTTAAGTTACGTATAATTTCCATTCTTTCCAAAGCTTTTATATCAGAATGCATATAATTTACTTTAATATCAATACTTTTTAAATATGAAGTTAAATCCTCAGCCATTTTTTTGGTTAGGGTAGTTACTAAAACTCTTTCATGTTTTTCTACACGTATTCTAATTTCATTTATTAAATCATCCACCTGATTCATTGCTGGTTTAACAATTATTTTTGGGTCTAAAAGACCTGTAGGACGTATAATCTGCTCAACTGTTTGTTCTGAATGTTCTTTCTCATAATCAGCAGGAGTTGCACTTACAAATACGCATTGATTAATTCTTTGTTCAAATTCGTTGAATTTCAGAGGCCTATTATCATATGCAGAAGGAAGCCTAAACCCATAAGTTACAAGAGAATCTTTTCTAGCCTTATCTCCATTATACATTGCTCTAACTTGTGGAATAGTTGCATGAGATTCATCTATAAATAACAAAAAATCTTTTGGAAAGTAGTCAAAAAGTGTGTATGGAGCAGAACCAGGTTTACGACCACTTATATGCCTAGAATAGTTTTCTATACCTTGGCAAAATCCAGTTTCAATAAGCATTTCAATATCAAAATTTGTTCTTTCTTCAATTCTTTGAGCTTCAATTAACTTATTATGTGATTTAAAATATTCTATACGTTCTTTTAATTCATCTTCAATTGTTGAAATAGCAGATTTTAGTTTAGTTTCAGATGTTGCATAATGTGAGTTAGGTCCAATAAGTACATGACTTCTAGTCCCAACTGATTTACCTGTTAAAGGATTAATTTCAGTAATTTTTTCAATTTCATCTCCCCAAAATTCAACTCTTACGGCACTTTCTCCTGTATTTGAAGGATAAATTTCTAATATATCTCCTTTGGCTCGAAAAGTTCCTCTTTTAAAATCAATTTCATTTCTTAGGTATTGCATTTCTACTAATCGTTTCATAACATCATTTCTAGACTTTGCCATACCAGGTCTTAAAGACATCATAAGTTCTTGATAATCTTCAGGGTCTCCTAAGCCATATATGCAAGAAACAGAAGCTACAATTATAACATCTCTTCTCTCAAATAATGATAAAGTAGCAGAATGCCTTAACTTATCTATTTCATCATTAACAGAAGAATCTTTTTCTATATATGTATCAGATTGAGGAATATAGCTTTCTGGTTGATAATAGTCATAATAAGAAACAAAATATTCAACAGCATTTTCTGGGAAAAACTCTTTAAACTCAGAATAAAGTTGTCCGAGCTAAAGTTTTATTATGAGCTAAAACCAATGTTGGCTTTTGAACTTTTTGTATAATATTAGCCATAGTAAAAGTCTTACCAGAACCAGTAACCCCTAAAAGTGTTTGAAACTTTTTCCCATCATTAATTCCTTTTGATAAACATTCAATTGCCTGTGGTTGGTCACCAGTTGGCACATAATCTGATACTAATTTAAACAATTTTTTATTCTCCATTTTTCCTCCTATTTGAGTAGTTATTTTAATTTTCAATTATTACATTAAATATTATATCATACAGCACAAATGTTTGCAATATTATAATATAATTTTAATATTATTAATGAATAAATTGCTATAAAATGATAATAATATATTATATACCACTTAAGAATAATAAAAACTTAAGTGGCATTTTTAAATAGGTATTGTATTTTTTTAATGTTAATGATATTATAAAAGCAAATAATAAAAAGTAAGGTGATAAAATGTACGATTGCTTAATAATAGGTTCAGGACCAGCA
>CALXWL010000060.1 GCA_944392385.1 uncultured Clostridia bacterium
AATCTATTAACTCTCCAACATGTTGTTATTCAACGTGTTGGAGAGTTTTATCCTTTCAAAAGTGTTTAAGTTGAGAAAAAATCTCCCCTACTATGGGGAGATTATATATTTTTTTACATAATTTGTCAAGTATCTACATATATCTTTTTATTCTCATTTCTTTCTATATAATCATCTATCATCATTTTTATAACACTTACTACTGGTACTCCTAGAAACATTCCAAGTATTCCAAAATATGATCCTCCTACTGTTACTGCAAATATTATTAATATTCTGCTTATTTCTAATGCATCTCCTGTTATTTTTGGATTAATTACATTGGCATCAATTTGTTGTAATATAATTAATACTATTACTACCCATATAGCTTGTGAAAATCCTCCTGTAAATAGTGTTACAATTGTTGCTATTATTACTGCAAATATTGCTCCAAAGTATGGAATTAGATTGAATACTCCTATTAAAAATCCTAACAGTATTGAGTATTTTACTCCCATTATTGATAAGGCTATTGACATTATAATTCCTACTATTATTGCATCTAAAACTTGACTAGAAATATATTTAAAAAATATTTCATTTCCTTTAACAAAATATCTATCTATTGTATTACATCTTTTTTCGCTAAACAAACTACTATTTAGTCTTCTTACATATTTTAATATTTCTGTTCTTTCTAGTAATATATATATTGATACAACTATTGTTACAAATACATTGAATATCCCATTTGCTATTCCTACTACCTTTTCTACATACATTGTAATATTATCTAAACTTAATAATTTTGTGATATCTATTTCTTTTAGTTTATTTATTGCATTTTGAACTATTTCTTTGTTAATTATGCTATCTTCTGGTAAATTCTCTATATATTTAATTGCATTATCATAGTATCCAGGTAAATTGCTTGCTAATTCTATGACACTTTCTGATAGTATTGGTAATAATATATTTACTGCTATTATTATAACTAATATTGCAAGTAAATATGTTGTTGCAACTGATAGTCCTCTTGCTCGCTTTTTTAATCTTTTACTTTTCCTATATAGTTTTTCTATTTTTCTACAAGGTATATATAGTAGATATGCAAGTAATATTGCCATAAAGAATGGACTTAATACTTTAAGCAAATTGCCTAACCATAAACCTATTCCTGTAAAGTTATCTAGTACTTTATAAATTATAACAACTGCTACTATTAAAGTAAACCAGTATAACCATTTACTACCCTTTTTAAAAGTTTTCATATATTTTTCCTCCTACACATATGTTATAAATTTATGTCTAAACCTATTGGGCAATGATCACTTCCTAATATTTTATCAAATATGTATGCTTCTTTTATTTTATCGCATATTCTATTAGATGTCAAAAAGTAGTCTATTCTCCAACCTATGTTTTTTGCTCTTGCATTGCCCATATATGACCACCATGTGTATGCATTTTCTTTATCTGGATATAATTTTCTGTATGAATCTGTGAATCCAGCTTCTAATAAATTACTAATTTTATTTCTTTCTTCATCAGTGAATCCCGCATTTTTTCTATTTGTTTTTGGTTTTTTTAAATCGATTTCTTTATGTGCAACATTTAAGTCTCCACAAATAATTACTGGTTTGTTTTTATCTAGTTGTTTTAGATATTCTTTAAATGCGTCTTCCCAAGTCATTCTATATTCTAATCTAGCTAGTTCTCTTCCTGAATTTGGTGTATAGCAATTAACTAAATAGAAATTTTTAAATTCTAATGTTATTACTCTACCTTCTTGGTCATGTTCTTCTATTCCTATTCCATATGTTACTTTTTCAGGTTTAATTTTTGTAAATACTGCTGTTCCGGAATATCCTTTTCTTACTGCATAATTAAAATATTGTTCATATTTTTCTAGTTCTAATGTAATTTGTCCTTCTTGCATTTTTGTTTCTTGCACACAAAATATATCTGCATCTATATCATTAAAAAAGTCTAGAAAACCTTTTTTATATACAGCTCTTAATCCATTTACATTCCATGAAATTAGTTTCATTTTTATCCTTTCCAGATTGCAAATAGTCTATTTTATTGGCTAATTGCTTCATCTTTATATATTCTTAATTTTACCAATATTTTATATATTTTTGTTCCAAATGGTATCATATATAGTTCTTCTTTAGTTAATGTTTTTGTTATAGCTATCATTGTGCCATAGGTTATAGCTCCTATTAATATTGCTATTATTGTTGCTTTTGAATTGCCTATTATTCCTTCTAGGAAGTAATGTGTTCCAAATGCTACAGCCCCCATAAAAATTGCTGAAAATACTGGTTTCATTATATTTTTCTTAAATGTTATATTCAAATTTATATATCTTTTTAGGTACTGGCTACATATTATAAAGTTTATTGCTTGGCAGGTAATAGAGCTTATTGGCGAACCATATATGTTTATACTTGGATTACTTACAAGTATAATATTTAATACTGCTTTTACAGTTGCTCCTATTGTTAGTGCTATTACTGGTACATAAACTTTTCCAAGTCCATATAGTCCTCCATTTATAACATAACTTAATGCAACAAATGTCATGGATATTGCTGTTAGTGCTAATAAACCTGCTCCTTCATATGATGTTGGATAAATTGTTCTTAATATTGGGTCTGCTAATACTATAAGTCCTACTGTGCATGGTGCTATAATAATTATTGTTGAAAAGAATGAGAATGATAATCTCTTTGATGCTGTTTTTTTGTCTTTTTTTGCAATTGAGCCTGCTATTGCTGGTACTAATGCTGTACAAAATGCTGCATTTATTGCAAGTGGAAGACGTATAATTGTTTCAACTTTTGAAATCATTCCTGAAAGTTCCATTGCTTTTAGCTCTAATGCTTCTTTTCCGCCTTCTAATATTCCAGTAAATGCTTTTTGAATACAATTACTTACTGTAATTGTATCTATTGTAGCATTTAGTTCTGCTACTAATGAGCCTATTGTCATTGGTATTGATACTGCAAATATTATTTTTAGAATCTGTCTTGTTGTTTTATGTTCCATTTGTACTGTTTGATTTTTACAATCTTCTAATATGCTTTTTCGCTCTCTTTTATAGAACATAACTATATATATGAAAGCTATAATTATTGCTATTGTACTTGATAAATTTCCTGCTGCTGCCATGATTGCTGTATCTTTTCCAACAGTTGCATATACAAATGTTATTGTTAATACACAATTTAATAGTTGCTCTAGTGTTTGTGTAACACTGGTTGGTTTCATTGTTCCTAGCCCTGCAAAATATCCTCTTAAAACTGCTCCTGCTGCTACAAACATTATTGCTGGTGCAAGTACCATTAATGTATATTTTACTCCTTCTACATTAATTACATATTTTGCGATTGCTTCTGCACCAAAAAATAAGACTAAAGACATTATAATTCCTATTGTTGTAAATGTTCTTAAAGCTATTTTAAATATTTTGTGTGCACCTTTATGATCTCCTATTGCAACTCTTTCAGATACTAGCTTTGATATAACAGTAGGTATACCTACTGATGATAATGTTAGTAATAATGAATATATTTGATATCCTGTTGAATAATACCCATTTCCTAAGTCTCCAAACCCCTCTATATTTATTATCACTAATCTATATAAAAAACCTAGTATTTTTATTGCTACTTGTGCTATCATTAGCATTAGCACATTTTTCATAAATGATACTTGTTTTTTTTGTTTCTTTACTTCTCCCATTTATTCCCTCTATTTTTTTCTTTTATTTATATCATAGATTATTGAAATTTACAATAATATTATGCTAAATTATATTTTCTTCTTTCTTTTCTTCCATTATTCAAATTAGCCCCTTTATACGTACTTGTTAGAGAATGACAATTTGGACATAGGACAATTAAATTTTTTTCATCATTATTCTTATAATTCCCATCTATGTGTTCTATTTCTAATGGTATAGTTCCAGTGTATTTATTTATCTCTCCCCAACCACATCTAGCACATCTATTATTGTATTTTTTCAGTAAATATGTTTTTAAGTGCATTGAAATTTGATAACTGCCTCTCATGCCATCTACTTGTCCTTTCTTCCATTTATTTATGTATATATTATATTCATGTTCTTTTTGACATTTTATGGAACAATATTTATTTTTGTTTTTTATCTCTGTATTGCAATTTAAACATTTCATTTTTTTCACCTCTTTTGGATTCGATTTGGCTTTTTAGCAAATATACTATAAAAAAATAAAAGTTAAGAACTATTTCAAAACTTCTATTTTTTTATTGGAGCCGCTAGTCAGATTTGAACTGACGACCTACTGATTCATACCACTACAATTTTCATTGCCTTTATAAGTTTGTGGTCTGGACTTTCTCTTTGCCATAGCAATTGCCTTAGGCACACCGTGTAAAGTCTCTACACTCGATTTCTCTAGCTCGGGATTAACTTATAATACTTAGTCTTCCCCGACTTAGCGGTGTCCACTTTATATATTTCTATATAAAGGTGCAAGATGAATTGAAGT
>CALXWL010000061.1 GCA_944392385.1 uncultured Clostridia bacterium
TATTTTTTTATTATTATGTACTGCAAAATTTCCTAATTTTATAACATATTCAATTTGCTTTAATAATTTTTCATCTATTATATTTTTAAATGTTATATCATGTACTAATGCTGATAAATTATCATTGTATGGAATTCTTAAATCATTATCATTTGCATATAACCATTTTACTGCTAATTCTAATGCTCTTCTACATAATATGCTACATGTTACTGTGTTTAATCCTATTCCATTTTCTGCTTCACAACATGCTTCTGAAAAATTATTAAATATTTTACTTTGTTTTAAAAAATCAAAATTTGACATGTTTTACTCCTAACTTATTTTAAACTATTTATTACAGTTGGTATAACTTGAATTGCTACATCAATTCCTTTATCCATAATCCATACTAATATTGTCTTTATTTTTTCCCATTTTTTTGTTTTTCTATCGTTTGACTTACAAATTTTTTCTATTTCATTAATTTTATCAAGTATTTCGTCAATTTCTTTGTCATTAACTGATGTGATATTCTCTACTCTATTTTTTAATTGTTCAAATGTTAAATTGACTTCCATTATATTATTGTTATTTATTTGTAGCATAGGATTAGTTTTATTTTCTTTAATTAAATTTGGGAAATTCAAATTCTTATATGTATTCATCTTTTCTCGAATGTTTTTTAAATTCTGGCATAGTGAATCTCCACTTACATCATCAAAAAAATTATTTTCTTTGTAGTATCCATATAAACCATCAGAAAAATTTGGCACATATTTATTGTATTTTGATGTTATATTTTTATAAAACTCTAATTTTTCTTCTTCAGAAAATTCTGTATTTCCGAGAATCTGTTATGTATTTATCTAAAATTATTAAATCAGACTCATATTGTTTTTTAAATTCATAAGTAGGATCCATTTCCTTCATTTTACTTTCATTTACTGCTAATAATATTTCTAATTTTTCTTTGATTGCTTTCAATTCTGGTCTATAATTAAATGGTCCTCCAACTGATACTTTTCCCGTAACTTTTATTTCATTTTTAAAATTTTCAAATATACCATCGTATTTTGATATTAAAATTTGAAACAGTTCACTTGATCCTTCTGCTGTTTTCTGTGCATTATCACATCTTTTTATATCTTCTAACATGATTTTTTCTAATTTCTCATCTATAATCATTCTTATCCTCCAAAATATCTATACATTAAACTTTTTTGTAATTCTTCTGTTTCTTTTAGACTTTTTTCTATTTCAAATTTCTGTTTATCAATTTGTTTGACTATGTCTGCAAATTGGTTTTGTAGTTCTATTGGTGGTACTGCAATTTCATAATTTAAAATATCTGTATAATGAATTGCAGGATAATTAGCCCCTGTTGTTTTCGCCACCATATCATTAGTAAATTTTTCTGATTTTACAACTGATAATAAATATTCCAGTTCACACTTATTAGGTCTTAAAACACAAAATCCGCTACTTCCAATTATATTTTCATCATTATAGTAGTTTACTGCAATATTCTTTAAGTTTGGTCTTACTGTCGATATAAGAATATCCCCTTTAACTAAGCATTGTTGTGCTCTTGAAGGTTCTTCTCCTATTTTATATTCTGTAAATCCTATAATTTCATTTCTTATATTATTTATTGATGATATATCAATATACTTTATAACATCATTCTTTTTAAATTTTTTCTTTGTTTTTATTATATTTGTATCAACTAAATCTTTTATTTGACTATTATCAAAATCATCATTTTTTATATCTCCAAACATCTCTACAAACTGAGATTTAATAAGTTCTTCTAATTCTTCTAGTTGTTTCTTTCTTAAATCAATTATTTTTTGAACTTTTTCTAACTTATTAGCAATTTCAATTTGTGTTTCAATTGAACATATATAAAATTCAAATTCTTCTATTTTACTATTACTTATATTCGGTTGAGCACAACCAAAAGCATTATTTAATATAAATTTTTCAAATAAAGGTGAAATCAACAAAAAATATAAATACCTACATTCTATTTTATCTGTAATAACAAATTTTCCCACACGCTGATTTAATAATGCACTTTCTTTTGATGAATAAATTCCAACCTTACCAACAGTAGCACCTGACATGGCAATTAATAAGTCCCCATTCTTTATCTCAAATTCTGGATGATTATTTAAAAATGCTTTAGTATAGCATATATTATTATCAATTAAGACTTTATTTTCTTGAATATTTCCTATCCTAATAATAGGAATATTATTTTTTTGAAACTGATTACTTTTAAAAGCATATCCTCCTTGTATTTTACAAACTTTCCCCAATCTTACCTTTTCCATCACATCATTCCCTCCAACTCTTTTAATTTTTGTTGGATTTCATCTTCCATATCAATTACTCTTTTTAAAATAACTTCTGGCTTTTCATATTCTTTTTTTTCAACAACTATTTCTTTATATTTATTAATAGATAAATCATAAGCATTTTCTACAATTTCTTCCTTTGTTACAAAAAATGATTTTTCTGTTCTTTTTCTATTTTGTTCTTCTTTTGATTCTCTGTTATTAAATCTTTTTATAATATCTGGAATATCATTTTCTTTTACAGGTTGTCTTTGGTCATCTAAACTAAATCCATCTGCTGTCATATCATAAAACCAAACTTTATCTGTTCCGCCTTGTGTTGTTTTTGTGAATATCATTATTGCGGTTGATACTCCTGCATAAGGTTTAAATACTCCACTTGGCATTGATATAATTGCCTCTAATTTATGACTTTCTATTATTTCCTTTCTAATTGCTTTATGAGCATTTGAACTTCCAAATAATACCCCGTCTGGAACTATAGAAGCGCACCTTCCTCCAATTTTTAATATTCTTAAAAATAGTGTTAAAAATAGTAATTCTGTTTTTTTAGTTTTAGTTACTGCTAATAAATCTTTTGATGTTCTTTCTGCATCTATTGAACCTTTAAAAGGTGGATTTGCTAAAACTAATGTATATTTTCCATTATCTTCATTATCTTCTGATAGAGAATCTTTATATGTAATATTAGGATTTTCTATACCATGTTGCATTAAATTCATTGCTCCAATTCTAAGCATTGTTCTATCCATGTCAAATCCATAAAACATTGTATTATTATAATGTTCATTTAAATTTTCTGATAAAAATAAATCTCCTTTATTTTCTCTTAAATATTCTCCTGCTGCAACTAAAAATCCTGCTGTACCACACGCTGGGTCTACTATTATATCTTCTGGTGTTGGTTTCATTAATTCTACCATCATTTTTATAATGTGTCTTGGTGTTCTAAATTGTCCATTTACACCTGCTTGACTTAATTTAGATAACAGATATTCATACACATCACCTTTGGTATCTTTATCTTTCATTTCTAGTTTGTCCATTGCTGTTACAACTTTTTGTAGCATAATTGGTGTTGGTATTATAAATATTGCATCTTCCATATATTTTGCATAAGCAGATTCTTTGTCTTTTCCCAAATTTTTAATAAAAGGAAATACTTCTTCTTGCATTATCTTAAACATTTTTTCTGCAGGATAATCTTTAAATTTACTCCATCTACAATTTTGATGTTCTTTATCAAATATTCTTTTACTTGTTATTCCTAACATAACATCATTTTTTTCATGTGCTATTTCTATATCATCTAATCCTTTTATGAATAAAAGGTATGTTATTTGTTCTATTACTGTTAATGGATTTGTTACTCCACCTTCCCAAAAATTATTCCACATTCTATCTATTATACTTTTTATTGC
>CALXWL010000062.1 GCA_944392385.1 uncultured Clostridia bacterium
TTGTTTCATATTTTTTCCCTCTCTCCACTTTTTCTTTTATTGTACTATATATTATTTTTGTTTTCAAGTATTTTTTTGTTTTTTTCATATAGAATTTGTTACCATTTATACTTTATTTAGATTGTCTTATATTTTTCTATTATCTGCAAATAATAAAATTATTAAAAACTATTTATATGGAGGTTTTATGAAAGAAATTGAAATTTTAAAGGAAATTAATCAAAATTCAAAAATGGGTATGGATTCTCTTAGTACCATTTTGAAAAAGACTCAAGATTCTGATTTTAAGAATTTATTAAATTCTCAACATGATGAATATCAAAATATTTTTGATAGGACTCAAGAATTGCTTGTTAAGAATAATGCTCAAATGGAAGATACTCCTACTATTCAAAAAGCTATGTCTTGGATGGGGATTCAGTTTAATACGGCAAATGATACTAGTAATTCTAAATTATCTGAGCTTTTAATTCAGGGGAATGATATGGGTATTGTTAAGGGGATTAAGCTTTTGAATAATCATTCTTTCTTGGATAATGAAATTAAGAATATTTTATCTGATTTTGTTAGATTACAAGAAAAAAATATTGATGATTTAAAGAAATTTCTATAATTTTAAAAGTTGTTTTGGTTTCATATAGAAAGTAAAACAATTTTTTTAAGCAGTCCCTTTTTAGGGACTGCTTTTTACATTTCTATCTCAATTTCATACATACCGCCATCTCCATTTAAAGCAATTTCTTTTTCTTCTACCTCTTTACCATTTAGATAAAACTTATTTACTCCTGTGTTTTTTCCATTTTCATTTTTTACTTTTATATTATATATACTACTTTTATATCTATATTTTATACTATATTCTTTCCATTCTTTTGGTATACATGGTTCTATTTTGAGTATGCCGTTTTTTATATTTAAGCCTAATATATTTTCTATTCCTGCTTTATAAAACCAACTACTTGAACCTGTATACCAAGTCCAGCCTCCTCTTCCTGCTAGTCCTTCGGCACCATATATGTCTGCTGGTATAACGTATGGTTCTACTTTGTACTTAATTGCTGTTTCCTTTGTTCGTGAATGTTCTATTGGATTTATCATTTTATAGTATTCAAATGCTTTATCTCCAAATCCTAACTTTGTGAATGCAATTATTGCCCACATGGCTGCATGTGTGTATTGCAGTTGTGGACATTTTTTCTATCCTACCTTTTTCTCATAACTTTTTCTAGCACATATAAAATTATTATTTAAATCTTGTAATGGTTTAAAATTAAAATAAATATCAACTTGCTTGTCGCTATGAATTTCAATTTTTTCTATAAATTCTCTAATTATTTCTTTTGTTGGTTTTTTCATACTAAGAAATTCTTCTATTAAATTATCTAATCTATTTTCATTTATTTTTTTATTACTTTTTTCAGATATTTCCTTTTCAAGTTCTTTGATGTTTTGTTCATAGATTTTTACAGCTTCTTTTATTCTATTTGCATTTTTTAAATATTCATCAAGTGTTATGATTCCTTGTAATCTATCATCATACATTATTTCAAGTTTTCTTGTTTGTTTTTCGATTTCTTGTTTAAAAGTTTCTATTTGATTTTTTAAGTTAAATTCTTTAGCTTGTTTTGCTGTTGTTTGTTTGGCTATTTCTTCTAGTCTTTTTTTATTTGTATATTGTTTACAAATTTTTCTTAGAACTTCTAACATTTGCTTTTCAAAAACTTGATAATTAAAATTGTGTGGTGAACATACATTAAATTTTCCAAACCTTCCATATCTTTGACATCTTCCATAGATGTTTCCGTTTTTATCTGGACTTCTAATTCCAATATATCCTTTACAATCATAACATCTAAGTAGTCCTTTAAATAAATAATTATTTTGAACAATTCTAGATCCTTTAGTATTATTTATTATTTTTTTTGCTCTTTCAAAATCTTCTTTATTTATAATGGCTTCATGCATATTTTCTACTCTAATCCAATCTTCTTCTGGCAAGTTTATAAACTTTTTAGATTTAAAACTTATCTTTTTTCTTTTCCCTTGTATTACTGTTCCTGTATAAATTTCATTTGAGAGGATAAATCTTACCGTAGATTGTTGCCATAAACCATAAGAAATAGATTTTGTGCCTCGTTTTTTCTTGTTATAATCTGATGGGATTGGAATTTTTTGTTTGCTTAGATAATCTGCTATTTGCATTGTACCATATCCTTCAAGATATTTTTCAAAAATCAACTTTACAACTTTTGCAGCTTCTTCATCTACTATCAAATGATATTTGTTTTCTGGATCTTTTTTGTAGCCGAAAAGGTACTGTTCCTAAATATTCTCCCTGTTTCCTTTTTGATTGTAAAACACTATTTATTTTTTTAGATGTATCTTTTGCATACATTTCATTTAATATAGATTTGAATGGTGCTATATCGTTATTTGCTGAATCTGAAATAGCTGTATCTATATTATCTAAAATAGCAATATACCTTACATTATGTTCTGGAAAATAAGTTTCTGTATAATATCCTGATTGTACATAGTTTCTTCCAAGTCTAGATAGGTCTTTTGTTATAACCATATTGATTTTTCCATTTTCAATATCTTCAATCATTTGGTTAAATCCTGGTCTATCAAAACTCGTACCACTTACACCATCATCAACATATTCGTGAGTAAAGTTTAACTTATTTTCCTTAATGTATTGCATTAATAATGCTCTTTGATTTCCAATACTTTCACTTTCTGAATATTTTTCTTTTTCTTCATCTTCTTTTGAAAGTCTAATATATATGCCTACTTTATAATCAATATTATTCATTATATTAAGCTTCACATTTCCTCCTCCCTGCTATAAAAATATATGAGATAATATTGATACTCTTGTTTTTGATTATACCATATTATCTCATTAAATACCATTATTTTTTCAATATATAATTTCCAAATGCTCTTTCAATAATTTTCTCTAATGCTTCTCCTTTTTCATTAAATATAATATTTATTTTAAAATTATTTTTTCTTTTATACTTTTTATTTTCTGTCTTTTCTTGTTGCATAAATCTCACTCCTTTAGTTGTAATTATTTCCAATTTTTGCTTACTTTATACAATACACTATGATAACTAATTTCACGCTATTGTAAAAACATATAATTCTAAAGTATTTAGAACTGATAAGTAAATATTCTAATAACTCTATTGTAAGGAATTCGAGTACAGATAAAAAATATATAAAAAAGAAGGAGGAACTCTGAAATTTCAAAGTTCTCTCCCTCTGTCTGTGCTTGGATACAATTAAAGAATTTTACAGTGGTCAGTGCTACTTAATATAAAGCGTGGCACGAAAACCAGTGAGGTCAGAGTAGATAATAGGATAGAAGCAAAAGCGATAGGCGACAGGATAATCGTCTCCATAATAGTTGCAACAGCCACCGCGAATAACACAATACGAACTTTTGTTCTGTTCTTGTGTCCATTCATCCACATTTCCTGCAAAGTCGTAGATGTTATTAGCACACCATTTTTCTTTGCTTCCTGTTTCAACTACTTTCCTTGGAGAATTCTCTGTATTCCCATAATTGCCCCATTCAGTAGAGTCCTCTGCAATTTCAGCAAGAGTTTTAACTTCCGTTTTGATAAACCATTCCAATACCG
>CALXWL010000063.1 GCA_944392385.1 uncultured Clostridia bacterium
TACAATTTTGTGAATAGTTTTTTACGATTTTACTGTTGTTTTTAAATAGCTTTCAATAAATCCGTTTAAATTACCATTCATTACTGATTCTATATTTCCTTCTTCATAATTAGTTCTATGGTCTTTTACAAGTGTATATGGACAAAATACATATGAACGAATTTGGCTTCCCCATGCTATATCTCTTTGTACTCCTTTTAAATCTTCTATTTTATCTTTCTGTTCTTTTTCTTTAAGTTCTAATAATTTTGATTTTAACATTGTCATTGCATATTCTCTATTTTGTGTTTGAGATCTTTCTGTTTGGCAAGCTGTAACTATTCCTGTTGGTATATGTGTTAATCTTACTGCTGATGATGTTTTGTTTACTTTTTGTCCTCCTGCTCCTGAAGCACGATATACATCCATTTTTATATCTTCTGGATTTATATCTAATTTTATATCCTCTGTTATCTCTGGTAATACTTCTGCTGATGCAAATGATGTATGCCTTCTTCCTCCTGCGTCAAATGGAGATATTCTAACTAATCTATGCACTCCCATTTCTCCTTTTAAATATCCATATGCATTTTCTCCTTTTACTAGAAAAGTTACACTTTTTATTCCTGCTTCGTCTCCTTCAAGATAGTCTAATTCCTGTATTTCAAATCCATTATTTATAGCCCATTTTGTATACATTCTATATAGCATTTCTACCCAGTCTTGTGCTTCTGTTCCTCCAGCTCCTGGGTGAAGTGTTATTATTGCATTGTTTTTATCATATTTTCCTGAGAGTAAAGTTTCTAGCTCTATTTGTTTTATTTTTTCTTCTAAGCTCTCTGTGTTTTTTAAAACTTCTTTTCCTAATTCTATGTCCTCTTCTTCAAGTAATAGTTCATTTAAGCTTTCTAAATTTTCTATTTCTGTTTGTAGTTTCCTATAGTTTTCCACTTTATTCTTCATTCTTTTCATTTTTGTTAAAACTGTACTTGAGCTTTCTTGATTGTCCCAGAAATTTGGTTTTGCTACTTCTTTTTCTAGTTCTTTTACTTGTGTTTCTAATCCAGAAATGTCAAAGTGAATCACCTATTGTTTTTAATTTTTCTTTTAAGGATATTAATTTATGTTTGTTTTCTTCTAGTTCTATCAATGTAGTATCCCCCTTTATTATATATATTAAAATAAAGATGTATTAACATCTTTATTTTACGTTTTTATAATATATCATGTAAGTTATTTTTTGTCAAATTAATTATCTGTTTAAGCTATTTTTTCTATATCTATTCTTGCATTATCATATCTTATATCTTCAATAGATACTCCATTTAGTTTTAAAATATCTCCTGCTTCTAACCTTAGTATTACTGTACTTGTTAGTGTCATTCTATTACTTGTGCTGTTTCTTATTACTGGAGATTCATTAAAAGTATCTTGCAATGGATTATTATTTACTGATAATATACTATTGAAATTGAATGTTCCTGTTACATTTTGCACTCCAAATAATTGATAAGATACTTGATATATTCCAGTTTGATTTATTAAAATTTCATCACTTCCTGGTGTATGGCTTAATGCATTTCCTACTAATATATCGTTTTGGCTAAACTTAATTGTAGTTGTTCCGGAGTGTTGTATTATCTCCAGGTTTTGCAATTGCAACTAGTATATTGGGATTATTTTGATTGTTTATAACAACAATTGCTAATATTACTATTAAAATTATTATTAGTGATATAGTTATTGCTTTAATTATATTATTACATTCACAACACATAAAAATTCCTCCTCTTTATATGTTATGAATATATTATTATTATGCTACTGTAAACTTATATAGTATATTTTATATGCTTAATATAAAATTTAAGTTTCATTTTGTCAATTAAATTGCAAATACTATCTTTTCTCCAATATTTATAGTTGCATTTTTTTTTATTAAACGAAATATTTCTTGCATTTTTTCTTTTTCAATTGCAATACATCCTGCTGTTGGTTTATTTACACTACAATGTAAAAATATTGCACTCCCCTTTCCCTTTATATTATTGGGATTCGTTTTTAGTTCAATTGCATATTCATATTGTTTCGGATATTCTATTAAATGTTCTGCACTTTTCCAATCTTTTTGCACTTTTGTAATATCAACAAGTTGATTATAATATTTTGAATGAATATCATCTACCCAATATAAATTTTCATGAATTTCTACATAATTTTCTTTTAAAATCTTATGTGTTCCGAATAATATCCCTGTTTCATATATACCTATTGGAGTTTTTCCATCTCCTTCATTTTTTTGTTTTGTAAAATCATTTTTACCTATAAAGGCTTCTGTTTCAAAAATTTCTTTATTTTCTAATAAACACTTAAATTTAATTTTTTCTATTAAAAACATCTCCTCTAAAAATGTTACTTTTCTTGTTGTACACGGGAAAATCTTATCATAGAGCCAAAATAAAAGTCGATTTTACCTATACAATAAAATATAGTGCATACTTTTTACGAATACACTATATAGTATTTTATTTTCGCATTTATGTTCCTATCTAAGATGTTTTTTTCTGGCAACTACTACAAATTTTCCGTCTTCTTGAGAATATTCACAAGTAGATAGTGTTAACAGTTGTTCTCCATATTTTGCAGTTTTACCCGTGTCGTACAATGATGCCTCTTTTGCATTTTCTACATAATTATTATATTCTTCTTCATTTTTTGCATTTACAAAATAATAATAGCGAAATACATTCTTTTCTGATTTATAATATACTCTTGATAGAAATACAGCAATAATTTCATATTCTACATCTTCTTGTTCTGTTGTAAATTTTATAGTAGGATGTTGTTTATAAAATTCTTCACTTTTGTAATTAAGTAATTCTGAAAACATGGTTCCATCGTTATTATGTCCATATACTAATAAATTACTAGATGGAATAGACCAATCAAAATCTTTATCTAAAAAGATAGCCCCTCTTTTCGTCTCTTCTCCTTTATGGTTATGTTTTACATAATAGTCATTATTGTCTGTTTGTTCTACTTTTTATTTTCTATTTTTCCTAGTAAACCATATTCCAGCGATAGATACTATTGCAATTGCTACAGGAATATAAATATAGTTTCTGGCAGAAGTATCTGGTGTTTCATCTTTTTCTCCTTCTGTTGGTATTTTTTCAAATGTTGCATCAATTTTTACATCTCCAAGTGGCATTAAGAATTTTCCATCAACTACTTCAATTTCAACTTCTTCTCCATTAACTATGGCTTTTACTGTAACAGATGCTAATTGATATCCTTCTTGTGGAGTAACCACTAATGTTACTTCATCATTTACAACTGCTTTATCTGGTGCTGTTACTGTTCCATTTTCGCCTTCATAAGAAGTAATTGTAGATTCTACTGCTTCTTTATCTTGGTAAGCATATGTAAATTCTTCGTCTGGTTCTATCGTAATTTCTACATAGTCTCCATATTCCCCATATACAATAATTCCTGCATCTGTTTCATTTATAACTTTTGTTCCTTCATATCCTGTGTAAATAATTCCTTCATCATTATTTAATGTAGTTCCTTCTACAACTTTCTTTTGTGCTTCTGTAAGTGTTGGAACTATATAAGCCTTAACGGCATCTGTATGAACTACATAATTTAACTTTGCTAATATTCTGTT
>CALXWL010000064.1 GCA_944392385.1 uncultured Clostridia bacterium
AGGACTTAATGCTTGCTCTAAAAATTCTTTTTTCGAACCACCAGAAACAGCTATAACAGTATCTTTATCAGTTATGCAAGCTATATGGCCAGTTGTTTTAGAAAGAGTTTCTGCATATCCAGTTGCAAATTCAGAAAGTTCCCCAATAGGTGAATATTTCTTTAAAATAATTTCTCCTTCTTTGTCTGTGAAAATTTCAAGCGGATCTCCTTCTTTAATATGAAGAGTTCTTCTAATTTCTTTAGGAATAACAATTCTACCTAAATCATCAATTCTTCTTACTACACCTGTTGCTTTCAAAATCTTACCTCCTTTTTCTAATCATGTTCAAAAATAGTATTTGAAAACAAAGAAAAAATATGCATAAAATTGACAAATTTTTTCGAAACTATTGAAAAATGCTTTGTTATGAGTGTATAATAAAAGATAGCTTAAGGAGGCAGAAAATGGAGAATATAAATTTAAAAGATACCTACTTAAAATTTTTTGAAAGTAAAGGGCATAAAATAATACCTAGTGCACCAATAATACCAGAAAATGACCCAACATGCTTATTTAACACAGCAGGAATGCAACCATTGGTGCCATATTTAAAAGGAGAACCACACCCAGAAGGAACTCGTCTAGCAGATGTTCAAAAATGTTTTAGAACAAATGATTTAGATTCAATAGGAGATACAACACATCATACTTTTTTTGAAATGCTTGGTAATTGGTCTTTAGGAGATTATTTTAAAAAAGAAGCAATTACTTGGAGTTTTGAACTATTAACAAAACACTTAAATATACCAGCAGAACGCTTAGCTGTAACAGTCTTTAAAGGAAATGATATAGTTCCACAAGACTCAGAATCAGCACAAATTTGGAAAAGTGTAGGAATTAAAGAAGAAAAAATAGCATTCTTAGGGGAAGAAAATAATTGGTGGCCAAACATGGAGCTTACTGGACCTTGTGGCCCAGATACAGAAATTTTCTATTGGAGAAGTGAAGAAAAAGTTCCAGAAAAATTTGATCCAGATGATGAAAATTGGGTAGAAATATGGAACAATGTATTTATGCAGTATAACCACGAAGAAAATGGAAAATTTGTACCACTAAAAAATAAAAATGTAGATACAGGCCTTGGAGTAGAAAGAGTAACAGCAATTTTAGAAGGATATACTGATAACTATAAATCATCAGTGTGGAAAGATGTAATAAAAAAAATAGAGGAAATATCAAATTTATCATATGATGATGAACAGAATAAAAAAGCTATGAGAATAATAGCAGACCACATAAGAGCAGTTGTAATGATAAGTGGTGATGACGCAGGAATAAAACCATCAAATACTGACCAAGGATATATTTTAAGAAGATTAATAAGAAGAATTATAAGATATGCTAAAAAGCTTAATATAGATATAAATAGCAATTGGGAACAAGAGCTAGCTACACTAATCATAAACCAATATTCAAAATATTATACAGAACTAGAAAGAAATAGAGAAGTAATATTACAAGTATTAAAAGATGAGAAAGTGAAATTTAATCGAACATTAGAAAAAGGACTAAGAGAATTTGAAAAAGCAATAAATAATATTGAAGGAAATAAAATAAATAAAGAAATAGCCTTTAGATTATATGACACATATGGCTTCCCAATAGAATTAACAGAAGAACTAGCAAAGGAGCAAGGATTAACAGTAGATATAGAAGGATTTAAACAAAAATTTGCAGAACATCAAGAAAAATCAAGAGAAGGAGCCATGCAAAAATTTAAAGGAGGACTAGCTTCAACTGGAGAAATAGAAACGAAATACCATACAGCAACACATCTTTTAAATGCAGCACTAAAAAAAGTATTAGGAGACCATGTACATCAAAAAGGAAGCAATATAACAGTTGAAAGAATGAGATTTGATTTTTCACACAACGCAAAAATGACAGACGAAGAGAAACAAAAAACAGAAGACCTTGTAAATGAATATATAAAAATGGCAATACCAGTAGAAAAATTGGAAATGCCAAAAGAAGAAGCATTAAAATTAGGCGCAGAAGCAATGTTTGCAGATAAATATGGTGATATAGTAACAGTATATAAAATTGGCGATATATCAATGGAACTATGTGGTGGACCACATGTTGATAACACAAGTAAGTTAGGACACTTTAAAATTAAAAAGGAAGAAGCATCATCATCAGGAGTACGTAGAATAAAGGCAATATTAGAATAAATGGAGGAAAATAAAATGAATGATTGTTTATTTTGTAAAATTATAAGAAGAGAAATTCCATCTACAATAGTATATGAAGATGAAGAAATTCTAGCATTTAAAGATATACACCCAGTAACGCCAGTACACATATTAGTAATTCCAAAAAAGCATATTACAAGTTTAGCTGAATTACAAAAAGAAGATGAAGCAGTAGTAGGAAGAATATATACAGTTATAAATGAAATAGCAAAAAAGGAAGGAATATTTGAAAAAGGATTTAGAGTAATTGTAAACTGTGGCGAAGATGGAGGACAAGAAGTTAAACACTTACACTTCCATCTACTTGGAGGAAAAAAACTAGGAGTAAAAATAGCATAAAAAAAATAGTAAAACTGTTCAAAAGTATAAAACAATTGAACAGTTTTTATGAATTTTTACATATTAGCAACCACCGCAATTGTTGTTACCTCCACAACAGCAACAGATTATTATTAATAGAATTATAATCCAGCAACAGTCGTTTCCAAATCCGAAACCACCACATCCGCATCCTCTACTTTCTGGCATAGTATTTTCACCTCCCTATGTAGAAAAAATCTTAAGTGTTTTGTCATTCGTTATGTTATATATTATTCTAGAATAAAAAAATGTGTTACAAAATGAATTTATCATTACTGCTTTTTGGCTACTTTGTATATTTTGTTTAAGTTGTATGCTGAATTCTAACAAAAATATAGTTACTATATAATGGTTTTTAATGTTATTATATAAACCTTATTCAGGAAAAAACTTCGAAGGCATACAAGAAAGCCCCTTTAACAAGGGGGCTGTCGCCTTAGCGACTGGGGGTTCTTACACTTGTTTTCTATTTCTTATATTATTAACTATAGCTTCAATTTTTTTTGATGGACAGTAAAAATCTAAAATGTAATTATCTATTATTTTTTGTCTCATAAATCTTACTTGGGATTT
>CALXWL010000065.1 GCA_944392385.1 uncultured Clostridia bacterium
TGCTGAATGGATTTTACGCCGTTTTCTTTTACCTCCTTCTTAATTTGTTTTACACGACGTTCAGAAAGACCTAAAGCATTTGCAACTTGTTTTACAGTACATTGTCCATTTATGCATGCCTCAATTAAAGTAGCTCTTTTTAAATCTTTTTGTTTTAACATTAAATATTCCACCTTCCTATGATTTGTATTTTTAACAAATTTATACATCAATGGTGAAATATTCGCTTAGGAAGTTCTAAGGTGATATTATCATAAATTTACTACAAATAATAAAATCCAAGAATAGACAAATGAGCAAAATAGTGATATAATATATGTATCTTGGTATAAAAAATGTCATTCAAACCAAGAAAAAATTTTTTCGGAGGTATTAAAAATGACAATAGCTGAACGGTTGAATGCAATTGCACAAATCGTTGACGGAAAGCAGCGTCACAAAGCAGCCCTAGATTTCAGCGGAGAAATCTGCAACCATCCTCAAGAGAAAATCTTGAATGAGTGTATAACTCGGGCAAAGTTTGGTTGTACGAACATTTCTCTTGGGCGCAATCCATTTGTTCCTGAGGGACTAGCAGAAGAAGGATTCTACATTCTTGTAGATGGTTCTGGATTCCTGCTTTCGTTTGCAAGCAAGTCTAAGAATTGAGGTAATACTCAACCTACAAGGCTAAAAAGACCAGCTCGCTAAAGCTGGTCTTTTTTTTGTGTTGTGTACATCATGAGCAACAAACTGTGGGTTATTTTAACTTCCCACAATGACAGTTTTTAAATTCCTGTTTTTGGTAATTTTATTGTTTCTTTGTATTGGTTTATTTCTATATCGCTTTTTACTTGTTCTACTTCTAATTCTGTATTTATTTTTTCTATTTTTGGAATGTCTTGGCTATATAGGTTATTTACTGTTACTTCTATTTCTTCGTTTAATTTTGCGTCTACTTCTATTAATTTTTCATATACTTCATATCCTTCTAATGTTTCTGTTTCGTGAATATAGTATTTGCCTGGTAGTAGATTTTCTATAACAATTATTCCTTCTTCGTTTGTTGTTAAGTCTGCATATATTACTTCTTTGTTTTCGTTTAGAAGTTCAAATTTTACTCCTTTCAATGGATTTTTTGTATCTTGGTTTTGTTTTTGTATTACTATTTTTGTTTGATTTTGAAAGTAATATTCTGTTTTGGTCCCTGCGCCATCTTCATAAATACTTCCTGTTAATGCTGTGTTTTGTAGGTTGCTAGATGGTGATAGCCCAAAGATTACAGGTTTTGTTGCAACTTTGCCATTTACGTTTATACTAAAGTTTCCATCTTTATCTATGTTTGTTATTGGTATTAATATTTTGAATTTTTCATTGCTACTGAATATGTTTTTTTCTACATTATTTACATCTGTTATTTTAGTTCCTTCAATAGTTGTTCCAGATAGGTTTACGGCATAGTCTTTTATTCCTGCAGTTGCTGTTACTGTAAATTCTTTTGATAGATAGTTTTTATCTATATTATCTATTTCCCATTTTGCATTGTTTGAACTGATATTTAGTGTTGAACTTGGTTTTGTTTCTGTTCCTGTTCTTGCTGCATTTACTATTTGTTTTAGTGCATTTAGTGTTCTTTCTCCTGCTTGTCCGCCTAGTGCTTTATATGAATTTGGATCCCTATCATATACTGCACAGTATACTGCTTGCCTTGTTGCAAGGTATGCCTCTTCTTTAGTTTCACAGCCTAGTTCTTCTAAGCTTTTGTATGGATACCCATTTATAACTGTTCTCCATATTTCCATATCTGTTATTAGATTATCTGTATTTACTGAATATGAAAAATCTTCTGTTGCTCCATCTAGTTCTAAATTCAAACAGTATGATGGATATTCTATTCCGTCTTTTTCATATACTATGTATATACATGTTAAATCTACTCCATTTCTTTCGAGTAAGTTTCCATATCTATGGGTCGCATATAATTCTACCGTGTTTCCAGCTGCTATGCTTGATTTTGGGAAAATAATACTTCCTAATAATATTATTAATGTAATTATTATCATTACTTTTTTTTTAATTTTTTTCATTGTTTTACCTCTTTTCTTATTTATATTTATTTAAGATTTTTCTACTGCTTGTACACAGAGTCTTTTGTTTGGTCTATTTCTTACACATGTTATTAAGGTAATTTTGTTTTCTTCTGTTTTTTGCAAGTATGACCAGTCTGTTTCTTCTATAATAGTATATAGTGATACTTCATAGGTTCTTGTTCCATATGGTGTTTTGTATATAATTTCGTCTCCTGCTTTTAGGTCTTTAATTTTTTCAAAATAATTTATTGGAAATCCCCCATTATGTGCTGCCAATCCTATGTTTCCTTTCCAGAACACAGTGTTTTCAAAATGCCCTACATATTCATACATTACTTCTTGTGTTGTACCTTGAGCAATTGGTGCACTTAAATTTATTGATGGTATTTCTATTTGCCATATTTGTTGTTGCAAATTCTCTGTATTTGAAAGCAGATTTTCTATTTCCTCATCTATGTTAATTACTTTTTCTTCTATTTGTATCTCTTCAATATTATTTTCCTGTGTATTAATATTTGTTTGTAAGCTCTCATATGCTAAATTTACACTACTTAATATGAATATGGCTAGTATTATTGTTATAAGGCTTACATTTAGTCTAGTATAATTTTTTATACACATCACCTCTTTTAATATTTAATTTTAAGTTTTTTGGATTTTTTGGAATAAAAGAACTCTATTCCTTTCCTAGAAATTATTTTGAATTTGCTTTTGCAATTAAAGATGTAAGTATATTATCACAGATTTTAACATTTGTAAAGAACTTTTCATCGACAGATATCGACAAAAAAAGACAGATTTTATATTTTCCCCTGTCTTTTTTAATTTTCTATTTCCTCATACTCTCGGATTTTAAACACTTTTTAATGGTCAAAAACTTTGTAAGCATTCAAAATGCTTAATTTTTTTGTCAAATTTCTGA
>CALXWL010000066.1 GCA_944392385.1 uncultured Clostridia bacterium
GTGTTATATGACCTTCATTATATTCTTGTATACTTCTAACATCTAGTAGTACAACATTATCATTTGTTTTTATAATATCTAACATTTCTTTAACTGTAATGTTTTCTTTATGCCTGTATAATTTTCTTAACACTTTTTTTAACACTTTATTCATCTCCTAAAAAAGCCCTAATATAGTATATTAAGGACTTTTTTATTTTGTGATAATTTTTTAAGTGTTTTCTTCAAAGTTTGATGATAGCACTATTATGCTAGATACATATGTTGTAAGCATTATTGCAAAGAAAAGCCTATTTATTTGCATTCTTGTTATTGCAAGTATAGCTAGCATCAATGCCATTGCACCTAATATTCCCAATATTGATGTTACTAAAACTTTTATAATTCCTTGCTTACTGTATCTTATAACATAATATATCACTATAATTGCTGTTGATATAGCTATAAAGAAAGTATATTGTTTTGCTGTTTCTAATAAAATATTTCTTGAATACCCTTCTTGATAATTTAAACCATTTTTTCCTAATATAAACATTCCTACAATTATTACTAATACACATATTATCATTAATATTTTTTTAATTAATTTCATTGTGACCTCCCCTTTAGGTTTTCAAATATAAATTTAGGAAATATAAAGTTATAAATATATATAATAATTATTCCCCAAAACAATGTCATTCCAAAGCTATTAATATTTGCTCTTGCTGCAAATGTAAATATTACTGATATTACATATATTGGAAGTGTATTTAAGAAAAATGTTAAATTTGCTTTCTTATACATTCCTTCTTCATCTTTAGCCATTGTATTTAGTACTATATAAGTGAATATATACTCTAGAACCATACCAATTACAATTCCTGCCATTCCCTCAATTGTTAAAATTACATTAGTAAGTCTTAATATCAATAAAAGTGTTGCTAAATATCCTATTTGGAAATATACTGCTATAAAACCTTTTGCTTTAAATTTTATTATTAAATAAATATATATAATTATAAAAACTATACCTATTCCAACAAGATACATCAATCTTGTTGTATTATCTATACTTGTTTCTTTCACTTCATTTGAATAATCATATACAATAGGTGCTGTTCCTGAATTTAAAAGTATTGCTTCTTTTTGTGCTTCTTCTACTGCTTCTTGTATCTCATTTGGATCATTTGATAAACCAAATGTTAACATTATTTTATTATCATAAACAATATTAGGAAGAACTGTTGAACCTATAAAAGCATCATTTAAAATTACCCAAACAGTTTTTGATTTTGTAACATCTTCTACTTTTCCTTCTTCATCTGTCTCTTGAGTTGTTGTTTCTACATAAATATTATTTAGCTCTTGTAACTTTTGAGTCCCTTCATCATTAAATGTCAATTGTAAAAATACTGCTGTCTCAAGATCACCTTGGCTGTACATTACTTCTGCTGTTTCTAAATAGCTACTATCAAACACCACTTCAAAAGTTTCTCCATCTAATAATAATAGGCTCCCTGTATTTTTAATCATACTTTGTATTTCATCTGCATTAGCATCTTCTGGAATTTCTATTTTAATTTCTCCTGTTGTTTCATTCATATCTATAAAATACTCAGATACATCATTTCCTTTTAACCTTTTTTCTATTACATCTTTTGACTTTTTATAATTTTCTAAAGTCTTTATAGAATCATCATTTATTTTAGTTTCAACTGTAGAATATCCTTCTTCTTCAGTATATTCTACACCATCTTCTGGTTCTACAACATTCCCCTCAGCATCATATATGGTCTTTGTTGTTTCTTCATTTACTGTGGCTGTAATTACTCTAGAATTACCAAATTCCATACCTAATTTAAAATCAGGTATTAAATTTACTTTTTCACCATTTCCATTTTTAATATTTATTCCAAAAAAAGCTGCAAACATTATTACTGCTACAACTAGAATTATTATAACTGTTAATGTTTTCCTGTACTTTTTCAACTTTCCTTCAATCCTTTCTATCTTAAGAATATCCTTACAATAATTTTGTATCATTTATTATAAGTTCAAACCAAATTTGCAAATATTTTGCTGCATATTTACTCATCATTGTTCTATCCATAAATATTTCAAAATAATCTAATACTGGGCAAATTTTTGTATCAATAGTTAAATCTAAAATTACTTTTCGACTCTCATTATCTATTTCTAAATTCGCCTCTGTTACTGCAAAGTTTACTCTATCATGAATATCAAATGTTGCCATATTTTTATTTACAACTCTATCTCTATGAACATCAGATTTATCTGCCAAAATTAAAGCTGCTGAAATATCGCTAACTGCTGTACCTGTTGCCTCATCATGATTTCCTATGGCAGACATTATTTCCATTCTATCTTTTATATCCATTCCCATCTCTTTTAAAATATTATAAGCAAGTATAGCACCTGAATGAGCATGATCAACTCTATTTACTCCATTTCCAATATCATGTAAATATCCTGCAATTTTAGCAAGTTCTATTCTATGTTTATCATACTTAAGTGTCTCTAATATCCTTCCAGCTCTATGTGACACTATACTAACATGTCTTTGTGAATGTTCCGTATATCCCAATGCATCTAACTGCTTCTGCGCCCCTATGATTAATTCTTGCACCTCTGGATTATTCTTCACATCTTCTAAGGTTACCATTAAATTCCTCCTTTTTCAGCCCATATTATATCAAAAAAAAATAGCAAATACAATATGTTTTTGCTATTTTTTTAATTATGGAAATTATATAGATTGTTGAATTCATTTGGCTTTTTTTGTTTTTCTTTTTACAGTAATGTGTTTTAGGATTATTAAACCAATTATGGCTGCTGTTATGCTAGCTATTACTAAGTAGAAACCTTGGTTTAGTTGTATTTCTTTGCCTTGTGGGGTTAGGTAGTATTCTTTTAGG
>CALXWL010000067.1 GCA_944392385.1 uncultured Clostridia bacterium
GGAATTATACTTATACTATATTCCAAATTTAGTCCAGCAACAAACATATCACTTAATAAATAATTTACTACTTGTAATAATATCATTATTGCAACAATTCCAAGTAAAATTCCGAGTGGTATTGCAATTATACCTATACTAAGACCTTCGAATAATACATTTTTCTTTATTTGTTTTGATGTAGCACCTACACTTGCAAGCATTCCATATTGTCTATTTTTTTCTGCTACAGATATACTAAAACTATTTCTTATAACAAATACACTGCTTACAACTATTATAACGATTACTACTGTTCCTATAGTATATAGTACTTGCAAAGTAGCATCATTTAAAACTCCTTGATATCTTAATAAGTCTGTATTTGATTCTATTTTTTCTACTCCTGTGCTAGAACATATACTCTCATTTATTTCTTTATATTCTTTTGGATTTTTATATAATGCTGCTATATCTGGTGTATCTCCTATATCTTCCATGTATGTTATAACAGTATAACCTGGAGAAGAATATTCTTCTTTGCTTGGTCTTTCAATTACACCAACTATTGTATATGTTTTACTCTCTGTATTTACTATACTTTCTTCTAATATTATGCCATCTTCTTCCATATCTGTTAAATATGGGTTTTCTTCATTTAAAACTGTTCCATCTTGTAATACTCTTTTTCCAATATCTATTGTAATCATATCTCCTACTTTTAAGTTTACTCTTGCATTTGTTAATATATGTTCTGATATAAGGATTTCATTAGAGTTTGTCGGTAATCTACCTTCTAATAAGTAAACACCATAATTTTCTAAAGCTGTTTTATCATATTCTAGAACATGTAAATATGGTTTACTTTCGTTTTTACTACCCTCTAGTTTTGCCCAACCTATTTCATCAGTATAAAAATATTTTTCTACTTTTTCATTTTCAGTTATATATTTTGTTTTGTCCTTTGGTACATCATAAAATGTTGTATGAAAATCTCCATATTCTCGTATTGTCCAATTTATTAATGTTTTTTGGAAACTTGATACTAATCCTGCAACTCCACATATAAGTGCTGTAGAGAGCATTATTCCTATAATAGTAACAATTGTTCTTTTTTTATTTAACTTTAAACTTTTTATCGTTAATTTATTTAAAACCTTCATAATCTTTAATTCCTTTCATCTTTCAAAATTTTTCCATCTTCAATTGTAATTACTCTATCTGCTTCTTTTGCAATTTCTAAATCATGAGTAATTATAATAACTGTTTGATTAAATTTTTTATTTGAAAGTTTTAATAAAGAAATTATTTCTTCACTAGCTTTTGAATCTAAATTTCCTGTTGGCTCATCTGCAAGCATTATTGCTGGGTTGTTTATCATAGCTCTACCTATTGATACTCTTTGCTGTTGTCCTCCAGATAATTGGTTTGGCAAGTGTGTTTTTCTGTTTTCTAACCCTAAAGTTTTTAACAATTCTTCTAATCTTTGCTTATCTACATCTCCACCATCTAAATCACATGGTAAAGTAATATTTTCTTCTACATTTAATATTGGTATTAAATTATAGAACTGATAGATTAACCCTATTTGTCTTCTTCTAAAGATTGCTAAGTTATCATTGTCTAAAGAATATATATCTTTTCCATCAATAAACACTTTTCCAGATGTTGGTCTATCCACTCCACCTATTAAATGTAAAAGAGTTGATTTTCCACTTCCACTTGCACCTACAATAGCCACAAATTCCCCTTTATCTACTGTAAATGAAATATTATCAACTGCATTTATTTTATTCTCTCCTTTCCCATAGGTCTTGCTTAAGTTTTGAACTTTTAAACTTTCCATATCTACATTTTCCTTTCTAATTTAATTTTCTTCATTATATTACCATTTAAAAGTGACTATAAAATGACTAAAATAAATTTTATAACTCTTCATTTAAAATTTTATCTGCTTCCTCTTGTGTTAAATATCCATATTTAATCATTTTCTCCATAACTTGTTTTTGCCTTTGTTTTGCTAATTCAAGATTTTCTGTTGGAGCATATACTGATGGAGCATTTGGTATTCCTGCAAGCATAATACATTGGCCATCCGTCATATCTTTTGGTAATTTTCCAAAATAACCCATAGCTGCATCTTTTATATTGTAATATCCATTTCCAAAATAAATTGTATTAATATATAGTTCTATAATTTCATCTTTATCATAATTTTTTTCTATTTGGAATGCCATAAATACTTCTGCTATCTTCCTTGTCAACTTTTTTTCTTGTGTAAAATACTCATTTTTTGCAATCTGTTGTGTAATCGTACTTCCACCTTCTACAAAGCTCATTTCCTTTATATTATTAACAACAGCCCTGCCTATAGCAATTATATCTATTCCAGAATGTTTATAAAATCGATGATCTTCAACTGAAATTACTGCATTTATATATGTTTGTGGAAGTTCAGAAAGTTCTGTATAGTTTTCTCGTGATTTTATCTCATTAACTTTTTCCTCCAAAGGTGTTTCCTCTATTGCTGTTCTATACATTTCATATCCCTTACCAACTAATAATGCTGTTATACTTAATATGATTAATAATACAATTAATACAACTCTTTTTAAATACTTCATTTATTATCACCTCTCATTTTACAATGTTAATTTTAACATTGTAAAGTGACTATAAAATGACTTTATCTATAATTAATGAATAATGAATAGTCAATAATGATTAAAAGCTTTCTGTAATTCGTAGAATTACAAAAAGCTAATCTAAATTATTCACTATTCATTATTCATTAAATAAAAAAAATCTGGCAACTACTTATCTTCCCAGCAAGGTAACTTACAAGTATTTTCAGCATTTGTGAGCTTAACTTCTGTGTTCGGTATGGGAACAGGTGTATCCTCACTATCATTGTCACC
>CALXWL010000068.1 GCA_944392385.1 uncultured Clostridia bacterium
ATATATTCCATATTTCTCTCAAACTTGCATTTAGTCTTTCATTTCAAACTAGAATTTACTTTTTTACTTAACCTTTTTTTGAAATTTCTTTGAAAGTATGTTAAAATATATGATATGTTTATTATAGGAGGTTTTAATGAAAAACGAAGAATTAATAGTAATTTTAGATTTTTATGGTCAATATAATCAACTAATAGCAAGACGTGTTAGAGAATGTAATGTTTATTCAGAAATTTTACCATATGATACTCCTTTAGAGAAAATTAAAAGTATGAATCCAAAGGGTATTATTTTTACAGGAGGACCTGCTAGTGTTTACGAAAAGGATTCCCCTATGTGTGATCCTAAAATATTCGAATTAAATATTCCCATTTTAGGTATTTGCTATGGAATGCAATTAATGAGTAAAATTATGGGTGGTAACGTAAAAAGAGGTTTAAAACGAGAATATGGCGAAACAGAGGTACATTTGGCTACATCTTCTCCTCTATTTTCATCTTTACCTAACAATAATATTTGCCTTATGAGCCATACAGATTTAGTTGATGTTTTACCAAATGGCTTTGAGATTATAGCTTCTACTGATAATTGTCCTATTGCTGGTATGCAAAATGTAGATAAGAGATTTTATGGAATTCAATTTCATCCAGAAGTAAATAACACAGTTCATGGTACTGATATTATTAGAAATTTCTTATATAATGTTTGTAAATGTTCTGGAAACTGGGAAATGTCTTCTTTTGTACAAGAATCTGTGAAGGACTTAAAAGAAAAAATTGGAAATAAAAAGGTACTTTGTGCTCTTTCAGGTGGCGTAGATTCTTCTGTTGCTGCTGTATTGTTACATAAAGCTATTGGGAAAAATTTAACTTGTATATTTGTTGACCATGGTTTACTTAGAAAGAATGAAGCAGACGAGGTTGAAACAATATTTAGAAATCAATTTGATATTAATTTAATTAGAGTAAATAGCCAAGAAAGATTTTTAAATAGACTTGCAGGTATAACTGAACCAGAAGAAAAAAGAAAAATTATAGGCGAAGAATTTATTAGAGTTTTTGAAGAAGAAGCTAAAAAAATTGGTAAAGTAAATTATCTTGTTCAAGGTACAATTTATCCAGATGTTATAGAAAGTGGACATGGAAAAGCTGCTGTAATTAAGAGTCATCATAATGTTGGTGGATTACCAGACTATGTGGATTTTGATGAAATAATAGAGCCTCTTAGAGATCTATTTAAAGATGAAGTACGAAAAACTGGTTTGGAACTTGGTATTCCAGAAAAATTAGTTTATAGACAACCTTTCCCTGGTCCAGGACTTGCAATAAGGATAATTGGAGATATAACAAAAGAAAAATTAGATATTTTAAAAGAAGCGGATTACATTTTTAGAGAAGAAATTGCAAATGCTAAATTAGATAGAACATTTAATCAATATTTTGCAGTACTTACAAATTTAAAATCTGTAGGTGTTATGGGAGATGGAAGAACTTATGATTATACTGTTGCACTTCGCTGTGTTACAACAACAGATTTTATGACAGCAACTTGGAGTAAAATACCTTATGAACTATTAGAAAAAGTATCTAGCAGAATTGTTAATGAAGTAAATCATGTAAATAGAGTTGTATATGATATAACTTCTAAACCACCTGCTACAATTGAGTGGGAATAATAAACACTATAATAAAAAATGATAGCCTGAAACATATATTTATAAGTTTCAGGCTATCATTTTTTACTTCAAGAGGTGTGTTTTGTTGTCTTCGAAAATGATGACAACTCCCCCTTGCTATTTAGTATTTTTAACTGGTACGGTCTAATCCTTACCCAGGCATAACCGTATTCAGTAAAATCCCTGGCCTCATCGAAAATGAAGTTACATAAAGGTTGTCCATTATCCTTCCGTATGAACCCATATTTTTCAGCCAAAGCCATATAGAATCCATTGCTCTCAGGATATATGGTTTGAACCTCTATCGAAGGGGTCGTCCAGTGAACGTTGCCAATAACTTCCTTGTTATTGGAAGTTATTCCTTTGAATGTGTCTTTTCCAAAGGGAAA
The DNA here is from genome assembly GCA_944392385.1 of uncultured Clostridia bacterium. Lineage (GTDB taxonomy): Bacteria > Bacillota > Clostridia > TANB77 > CAG-508 > UMGS1781. The sequence continues at coordinate 2,065 of CALXWL010000068.1, forward strand.
AACATCCAAATAAATTGGAGGAAGTATTTCGGTAAAACTTCTTTTATCAAGAATTCCTACCTTGTTATCCAGATATACTTTGATATATGTTTGACATATATCAATATTTGTATACTTTGGAGGAAGTTTTTCGGTAAGTGTTCTTTTGTCAAGAATACCCACCTTCTCATCCAGATATGCTAAGATAAATTCTTCGCATATATCAAACTTATCGTATTTTTTCAGGGTTTTTGCTCGTGTCCAAGTATTAAAAAGTCCATGCAAGCCTTTTTCATACTCCATAAGGACAAAGTCAGAATCTAAGATGACCAATTTTTTTTGCTTCTCCAGGAGTATATTTCCATCTCCGTCAAAGAGATAAGAAGTTCCATCCTCGTGAACTGCAATAGCCACATTGCAGAAAAACAACATTGAGTAGTCCAAAATCATTTTGAACTCTTTGTCGAACGATTTTGGGAATTCTACCCTTGTAGATTTTCCCACACACTTGAGTACGAACTCGTTACCATCCGAAGTTCGTGCTATCCGGTATTGACCAACAGGTCCACTAGTCCAAACGACGCGTTTCATCGGATTAGTTCTTTTCTCATCATCGAAAATCACGTTACCTCTCGTTAAAGTTTTCCTAATTTTCAGCATAATTAAGAATCTCCTTTAATTATAAATAATTTAGGCAAGGCCTATACATAATTATTATAGCATAATGCTAAAAACTTTTCAAATGCTCATAATACAAGGGTGTAGTAAATTTATGATAATATCACCTTAGAACTTCCTAAGCGAATATTTCACCATTGATGTATAAATTTGTTAAA
>CALXWL010000069.1 GCA_944392385.1 uncultured Clostridia bacterium
TACGCACTTAAAACTTAGTTATACCAACTAGTTTAAGTGCGTATTTCCATTATTTTACTGTAAAATTCAGGTTATAAACTATTTTTTTTTAGTTGTCAATAGTTTTTTTAAAATTTTAAAAAATATTTTCGGGCGGGCGTTAAAGCCCGCTCCTGATAAGGTTTTTGCGCCTTTTTTTATTTTCTTGGATTTTTTATTGCTGCTTGTGCTGCTGCTAGTCTTGCAATTGGCACTCTAAATGGTGAACATGATACGTATGTTAATCCTACATTGTGGCAGAATTCAACGCTTGATGGTTCTCCACCGTGTTCTCCACATATTCCAAGTTTGATATTTGGTCTTGTTGCTTTTCCTTTTTCTACTGACATTTTTACTAATTGTCCTACACCGTTTTGGTCTAGTTTTGCAAATGGGTCTGATTCGTAAATTTTTGCTTTGTAGTAAGCATCTAAGAATTTTCCTGCATCGTCACGGCTAAATCCAAATGTCATTTGTGTTAAGTCGTTTGTTCCGAATGAGAAGAATTCTGCTTCTTCTGCTATTTCGTTTGCAAGAAGTGCTGCTCTTGGGATTTCTATCATTGTACCAATATGGTATTCCATGTTAGAACCTTTTTCTTTTTTAACTTGTTCTGCTGTTTCTACTACTATATCTTTTACGAATTTTAATTCTTTCTTTTCTCCTACTAATGGAATCATTATTTCTGGAACTATGTCATATCCTTCTTCTTCTTTTACTTCTATTGCTGCTTCCATTAATGCTCTTGTTTGCATTCTAGCTATTTCTGGATATGTAACTGCTAGACGACATCCTCTATGTCCCATCATTGGGTTGAATTCATGTAGTTCTGCACATTTTGCTTTTAGATGTTCTACTGTAACTCCCATGTCTTTAGCTAATGCTTTTATGTCTTCTTCCTCTGTAGGTAAGAATTCATGTAGTGGTGGGTCTAAGTAACGTACTGTCATTGGTAGTCCTTTTAGTTCTTTGTACATTGCTTTGAAGTCACCTTTTTGGAATGGTATTAATTCATTAAGTGCTGCTTCACGTGCTTCTACTGTTTCAGATAGAATCATTTTTCTTATTTTTGGTATTCTGTCTTCTTCAAAGAACATATGCTCTGTACGGCAAAGTCCTATACCTTCTGCTCCTAAATGAACAGCATTTTTTGTATCTCTTGGGTTATCTGCGTTTGTTCTAACTTGTAAGTTTCTATATTTATCTGCCCAAGCCATTATTCTTCCGAAGTTTCCACTTACTGAAGCTTCAACTGTTTTTATATCTCCTTTATAGATTTTTCCTGTTGTTCCATCTAATGAAATGTAGTCTCCTTCATGGAATGTGTATCCGCCAAGTTTGAATTCTTTAGCTTCTTCATTCATTTGGATATCTCCACACCCTGATACACAACATGTTCCCATACCACGTGCAACAACTGCTGCGTGTGATGTCATACCTCCACGTACTGTTAATATACCTTGTGCTGCTACCATACCTTCAATATCTTCTGGTGTTGTTTCTAGACGTACTAATACAACTCTTTCACCTTTTCCACCTTTTCCTAGTTCTTTTGCTTCTTCTGCTGTAAATACTACTTTTCCTGCTGCTGCTCCTGGTGATGCTGGAAGAGCTTCTCCTATTACTTCTCCTGCTTTTAAACTATCTTTATCAAATGTAGGATGTAGTAATTGATCTAGTGATTTTGCTTCTATTCTTAAAACTGCTTCTTTTTCATCTATCATTCCTTCGTCTACTAAATCACATGCTATTTTGATAGCTGCTGGAGCTGTTCTTTTTCCATTTCTTGTTTGTAAGAAGTATAGTTTTCCTTCTTGTATTGTGAATTCCATGTCTTGCATGTCTTTGTAGTGTTGTTCTAGTTTGTTTGCAATTTCCATGAAATTTTTGTAACATTCTGGTAAATCTTCTGCAAGTTTTGATATTGGTTGTGGTGTTCTAACACCTGCAACAACGTCTTCTCCTTGTGCATTAATTAGGTATTCTCCATATATTCCTTTTTCACCTGTTGATGGGTTACGTGTAAATGCAACACCTGTTCCTGATGTTTCTCCCATGTTTCCAAATACCATTGCTTGTACGTTTACTGCTGTTCCCCAGTCTCCTGGTATATCATTCATTCTTCTGTAAACTATAGCTCTTGGGTTGTCCCAACTTCTAAATACGGCTTTAACTGCTCCCATTAATTGTTCTGTTGGGTCTTGTGGGAATTCTTCACCATTCATGTTTTCTTTGTAAACAGCCTTGAATCTTTTTACTAATTCTTTTAAATCTTCTGTTGTTAATTCTGTATCATAATGAACTTTCTTTTCTTCTTTTAGTTCATCTATTATTTTTTCAAAGAATGATTTTGGAACTTCCATAACAACATCTGAATACATTTGAATGAATCTTCTATATGAATCATATGCGAATCTTGGATTTCCTGTTTTTGCTGCAAAACCTTCAACTGCAACATCGTTTAAACCTAAGTTTAATATTGTATCCATCATACCAGGCATTGATGCTCTAGCACCACTTCTTACTGATACTAATAATGGGTCACTATTATCCCCAAATTTTTTCCCTTGCATTTCTTCTAATTTCTTTAATGCGGCAAAGATTTGTTCTTGAATTTCTTCATTTATTTTTTTACCGTCATTGTAGTATTCTGTACATGCTTCTGTTGTAACTGTAAATCCTTGTGGTATTGGTAATCCTAAGTTAGTCATTTCTGCTAAGTTAGCACCTTTTCCACCTAATAATTCACGCATATTTGCATTTCCTTCTTTAAAAAGGTATACATACTTTTTGCTCATAAATTATTCCTTCCTTTCATCTATATAAAATTACGGGTATATTATATATCACATTTATCAAATTGTAAAGGATTTTCGTAATTTTTTTCAATTAAAGTGGTAGCATTTAGAGTTAGAAGT
>CALXWL010000070.1 GCA_944392385.1 uncultured Clostridia bacterium
AATTTTTTTCATTATTTTTTTACTATTTATTTATTTTTTTGTTTTTTTATTTTTTTTCTTTTTTTATTTTATGTTTTTTATTTTTTATTTTTTTCTATTATTATTTTTTATTATTAATTTTTATTATTAATTTTATTATTTTATTTTTTTATTAATTTCATATTTCTTTATTTTTTTATTTTTTTTATTTTTTTTTTTTTTTATTTGTTTTTTATTTTTTTTTTTTTTATTGTTTTTATATTATTTTTTTTGTAATTTTTAAGTATTGTTTTTTTATTTTTTTTGTAATAAATTTTCCATTTGTATTTATAAAAAAATTGTAAAAATTGTCATATTGTATCTCCCCTGCAATTTCAAAATCTGAAAACATTGTATCCAAAATTGATTTTTGTATAGAGGTTGTTGTCTGCTTATTATATATAATTTTTATTTTGTCTTTCTGATTTTTGTATTTGTTTATTAACTTTTCCAATATTTCTTTAGTTTCTTTAATCCCTAATAAATTTGCTTCCACAATTATGACTATTGTATCAGATTTTTTTATGATTTCTTTGTATTCTTCAATATTTTCTAAATCGATAATTATATAGTCATATACATTAGAAAATTTTTCTAATAAGCTTTCTATTTGTCTTTTAATATCTATATTGTTTTTGTCATAATGTTTTTTGGAGATAGTTAATATGTCAATTTCCTTTTTCCAATTAATTATATTATCTGTTTTTTTTGTTTTTTTTCCAATAATAATTTTTATATCATTTTTTTCAATATTTAAGTTTATTATTAATATTTTTTTATTTTCTATATTTAAACTAAATATTAATGAAAAAATAGTTTTTCCAACTTTTGGTGCTCCTATTATTGTTATTATTTTATTTTTATTATTATTTTTTTTGTTATTTTTTTTATTTTTTTTTATTTTATTTATAATTTTATTTTCTGTTATTTTATTTGCTATTTTATTATTTTTTATTATTTTTTTATTTTTTTTTATTTTTATTAAATTAATTATATTTTTATTTATTATTTTATCTAATATTTTTTTTATTTCATTTTTTATAATATTAATTATTTTTATTTTTTTATATAAATAATTAGTATTATTTTTTTCTAATATATTTATTTTATTTTTATTATTTATTTCATTAATTTTTTCTATAATTTCATTAATTGTTGTTTTATTATTATAATAAATATTATTTATACCTTTTGTAATAATAAATTTTTCTAATTTTTCATTTTCTTTTTCTAAAATTATTATTATTTCTAATTCTGGATTTTTATATTTTAATATATTAATAAATTCATATATATCTAATTCTCCTGGTAAAATACTATTTAATATTAATAACTTTACTTTTTCATTTTTTTCTAATATTTCAATTACTGCTTCTTTATATTGTATATCTGTTCCTACTATATTTGCTATTACATTTTCTTTTATTTTTTTAGCAATTTTTTCATTACCCAATGCTGTTATAACTTCCATTTTCACCTCATACCTATCAATTATTCACTATTTTTATTCCCTTCATTTTCATCTGTTATTATTTCTTTTTCAAACTCTGCACTTTCAATTTTTGTTAATATATGTTCATCTCCTGCAAAAACTAAACACTCACCTCTTTTTAAGGTTCTTATTTCTATTTTTTCTTTTTCTGATAATTTTGTATATTCATTTAATATTGATATATTTTCTTCTTCTAGCGAGAAAAATACTTTATTGCTTGAATTATTTATTATACTTTTTCCATATACTCCATTTTCTAAACTAAATAAATCTGATATATCTTGTGTTATTGCAATACTACTTCCTCCAAATTTTCTTATTGTTTTAAATATCTTATATATAAAATTTGCTACATCTTTATTTGATGTTATTCCTATTAATCTCCATACCTCATCTAAATATATTGCTTTTTTTATTTTTCTATCTTTTTTTATACAGTCCCAAAAATAATCTGTAAAAATCCACATCCCATATTTTAGATTTTCTTCGCCTAATTCATATATGTCTGCAACTATTAATTTATTATTTAATTCTATATTAGTATAATTATTAAAAAAATTTAGTGAGCCTTTTACAAATGGAATTAATTTTATTTGCATTTTTTTTGTTTTTTTATCTTGTCCTAAAATATCATATAAGTCTTTTAATAATGGCATGTCTTTACTTTCTTTAAATATTGGTTTAATATTTATTTTATTTTCATCATTTTTATATAAAGTATTATCATCAAATGTTATTCCTTTATTTTTATAACATTCTATTAATTTTTCTTCTAATATTGCTTTTTCTTCTTCATTCAAATTTCCAAATATTAAATTAAAAAATCCATTTAATCTACTAATTTTTGTTGCTAAATATCCTTTTTCATCTTCTATCGATTCTTGTCTGATATCTAATACATTTAAATATGTTTTTGTTGAGGCTCCTATTTTTATAATTGTTCCATCTAGATTTTCTGCTATATTTCCATATTCTCTATCTGGATCTATTACATATTGTTCTATTCCTAATAGTTTATATCTTATTATTTGTAATTTTGTGAAAAAAGATTTTCCTGAACCACTTGTACCAAAAATGCACATATTTGCATTTTTATACTTATTTTCATTGTATCTATCTATAAATACTAATGATTCGTTATATATATTTGTTCCGTAAAAAATTCCTTCTTCATCAAATATTGCTGATGATATAAATGGATATGTACATGTTAATCCTGTTGTTAAAATATTTCTTTTAGCTGCTGGTTTTAAATCTTCATGATTTATCATAAATGGCATAGTAGCTAATAGTATTTGTTCTTGCCTAAATGTAGCTCTTCTTGTTTGCATTCCTGTGCTTTCTATTATTCCTTCTATTTTATTTAATAAGAATTCTAATTCTTTTTCACTATTTGAAAAAATATTTAAGTAAATATATAAATAATAAATATCTTCATTATTTACTTGAATTTCTTTTCTTATATATTTTGCATCATTATATGTAAAAGCTGCTATATCAACTTCCATGCTATTTGTTTTTCCGTCTTTTAAATCTACTCCTACATTTGCTATGTGATATGTTAAATTTCTTATAATTTTATATGAATCCTGTTTTTCATAAAATATTGAAATATTCATATTTATATTTGTATCAATTATTTTTTTTAATATTATTTCTGTATTTTCTCTATTATAATTTACAATAATTATTCCTGAATAATAAATATTATCTATTTCTATATTCTTTGGATTTTTTGTGCTTATATATGCTGGAGATATTTCATCTTTTTTTGTAAATATTCCTTCTATTTTTTCTATATATTTTTTCATATTAAATTTAATTCTTTTCTTGAATTTAAAAAAGAATTTATAATTTTCTCCACCTCCTGTTTTGTTTCGTATTGTGTTACTGTATTACCACATCTAGCTAAACTTTCTTTTATTTTAAAATATTTTTCGTTTAATTTATCAGTATATATTTTTTCTGTTTCTGTACTTATTTTTTGTTTTTTATTTTCTGGATTTTCTTTAATTAAGATATAAAAATTTTTAGATGATGATTTTCTTTTCTGGTTAATTTCTTGAATAAAATTAATATATTTTTTAGAAATATTTTTTATTTTTTCTTTCTCGTTTAAATTATTTTTTTCTATTTTTAAAATATGTTTTGTTAAATCTTCTTTATTACTTTGGATTAAAATTTGAATATCAAAATTACAGGTTTTTAGAAATATTTTATATGAATTTAATATTGATTCTTTTTCTAAATTAGATTTTAGATTAAAATTTATTGGTGATATTTTTAGAATTTTAACATAAGAATTATTTTTGAGCTTTATTACCCCATTTTCCATAATTTTTTCAAATGGTAGCCATCGCTGGACTGTGTTTTTTTTATTTATCAATTTCTACTCCCTTCTTTTTTTGTATATAATAACTTATTTTTTTTGTTTTGTCAACAAAAATCGTTCGACATATTTCGACATTATAAAATTCCATAATTTTCATGTATATATTTTTTGTTTTTATCCATAATAATAGCATAAGGTTTGTATTGATTGAACTAAGAATGATATGGGATCTCTTAAGGTTCTATATGATTCGAGCTAAGATGTATTATAGCTGTTTTTTGGTTATAATGTGTCGGAGCTGAAAGTTATAATGCGTATATGTAAGCTATATTTTGTTTTTTCTTTGTTTATATAGCTAAATTGTATGTATTATGGCCGAGTTAAGATTATATTAATATCTAAATTTTTTATCTACCTTAGGGATTGCTTTTATTCCCTATGGGAGGAATGTAGTCTCTTTTGGTGTTTTTATAGTCGAGCGACTGATTAAAATAAGTGGCTAATTGCTTGCTTATATAGTAATATATATCAGGTGAAAACGTTATTTATTTTGGTTTTAGCTGAAGATTAATATGAGCTTTATCGATAATAGCTCGGGGAATTCCGAGCTATTAGATTTTTATTTTTTAGATATCTAAGTTCTTTACAAATTTTGCGTTTTTTTCTATGAATTCTCTTCTTGGTGCTATATCATCTCCCATTAATATTGTGAATATTTCATCTGCTTTTATTGCATCATTCATAGTAACTTGTATTAATGTTCTGGTTTCTGGATTCATTGTTGTATCCCATAATTGTTCTGGATTCATTTCACCTAGTCCTTTGTATCTTTGTATATTCATTCCTTCTCTTCCTAGTTCTTCTAGTTTTTGTTCTAATTGTTCATCTGTATAACAGTATACATCTTTCATTCCTTTTCTTGATAATTTATATAATGGTGGTTGTGCTAAGTATACATTTCCATTTTCTATTAAAGGCCTCATATATCTAAAGAAGAATGTTAATAGCAATGTTCTTATATGTGACCCATCTACATCAGCATCTGCCATTATTATTACTTTTCCGTAACGTATTTTTGTTACATCAAATTCTGCTCCTATTCCTGCACCTATTGCTAATATTACAGGATTTAGTTTGTCATTTCCATAAATCTTATCTGCTCTTGCTTTTTCTACATTTAGCATTTTTCCCCATAATGGTAATATTGCTTGGAATTTTCTATCTCTTCCTTGTTTTGCACTTCCTCCTGCTGAATCTCCTTCTACTATATATACTTCACAAAGTGATGCATCTTTTTCGCTACAGTCTGCTAATTTTCCTGGTAATGTAGAACCTTCTAATGCATTTTTTCTTCTTACTAATTCTCTTGCTTTTCTTGCAGCTTCTCTTGCTCTTGATGCACTAATACATTTATCTAATATTGCTTTTGCAACTGACGGATTTTCTTCTAAGAATGTTGATAAATCTTCTATCATTGCACTTTGAACAATTCCTGTGATTTCACTATTTCCTAGTTTTGTCTTTGTTTGTCCTTCAAATTGTGGTTCTTTTACTTTTACTGATATTACTGCTGTTACTCCTTCTCTTATGTCTTCCCCTAGTAAATTTGCATCTTTTTCTTTTAGAATATTATGTGATTTTGCATAATCGTTAAATACCTTTGTTAATGCTCTTTTAAATCCTTCTAAATGTGTTCCTCCTTCTATTGTGTTTATATTATTAACAAATGAAAGAATATTGTCTGAATATGCTGTTGTGTATTGAAGTGCTATTTCTATAGGAAAATCTCCTTTTTTTTCTATATATATTGGTTTTTCATGCAATTTTTCTTTATTTTTATTTAAATATTCAACAAATGATACTAGTCCTCCTTCAAAACAAAATTCTGATTGCTTTATAGATTCTTCTCTTTCATCTGTTATTTTTATATTTAATCCTTTTGTTAAAAAAGCCATTTCTCTAAATCTATTTTCTAATACTTCATATTCATATTCTAATGTTTCAAATATTTTATCATCTGCAAGAAATCTTACTGTTGTTCCTGTTTCATCTGAATTTCCAATTTTGGTTAGTGGTTGAACTGTTTTACCTCTTTCAAATTTCATATTGAAAATTCCACCATCTCTTTTTATTGTTACTTCTGTCCATTCTGACAAAGCATTTACAACAGATGCTCCAACACCATGTAAACCTCCAGAAACTTTATATCCGCTATCTCCTCCGAATTTTCCTCCAGCATGTAATACAGTATAAACTGTTTCTGCTGCTGATATTTTTGTTTTTGGATGTATATCTACTGGTATTCCTCTACCATCATCTTCTACTCTTATTATATTTCCTTTTTCTATTGTTACATTTATATTTTTGCAATAACCTGCCAATGCTTCATCCACAGAGTTATCCACAATTTCATAAACTAAGTGATGTAATCCTCTTACAGATACACTTCCTATATACATACCTGGTCTTTTTCTTACTGCTTCAAGCCCTTCTAATACTTGTATTTGATCTGCTCTATATTCGTGCTCGAATTTTTCCATTTTTAATATCATTCCTTTCTCTAAAATGTAATTTATGTTTTTGTTATTTATTATTTTTTTACTTTTTGTTTATTTTATATTTATTTGTTTTATTATTTTTTATTATTTTTTATTATTTTTTATTTTTATTTATTATTTATTATTTATTTTATTTTTTTATTTTATTTATTTATTTTTATTTATTTATTTTTATTTATTTATTTTTATTTATTTATTTTTATTTATTTTTTTTATTTATTTTTTTTATTTATTTTTTTTATTTATTTTATTTTTTTATTTTATTTAATTATTTTATTTATTTTTTTATTTTATTTATTTATTTTCTATTTTTTTATTTTTTCTATTTTTGCATTTTCTATTTTAAAGAGATTATACACCATATTGTCAAGAGTTAATTTTTCTGTACATGTAATAATTACTTGATTATTATTTATATTTTTTATAAATCCATTTATTCTTTTTTTATCTAGTTCAGACATAAAATCATCTAATAATATTACTGGATATTCTTCTATTTCATCATAAACCACTTCTGCTTCTGCAAGTTTTAATGAAATTATACTTGATCTTTGTTGTCCTTGAGAACCATAAATAGATATATTCTTATTATTTATATAAATTTCAAAATCATCTCTATGTATTCCTACTGATGTATATCCTTTTTTTATATCTATTTCTTGATTTTCTTTTAATTTTTTTTTATAATTTTCTTGATTTATATTTGATTTATATTTTATTTCTATATTTTCCTTATTTTCTGTTGTTTCTAAATGAATTTTTTTTATTTTATTATTTATTTTTTCTATAAATTCTTTTCTATATTCATAAATTTTTAACCCTAAATTTACTAATTGTTCATCCCATATTTCCAATATTTCTTTAGATTTATTTTCATATTTTATTTGCTTTAAATAACTATTTTTTTGTTCTAGTGTTCTATTATATTCTGCCATTAAATGTATATATTTTGGTCTTAATTGACTTATTATAATATTTAAAAATTTTCTTCTTCTTAAAGGTTCATTTCTTAATATTTCAATATCTTCTGGAGTAAATAAAACTACATTTATTTTTCCTACTATTTCACTTGTTTTTTTTAAAGGAATATCATTAATAAAAAATAATTTTTTATCAGAAATTTCTAGTTTTATTTTTTCTTCTCTTTTATTTTTTAAAAACTTTATTTCTATTATTGCTTTATCTTCATTTTCTTTTATTAATTCTTTTTCTTTATTTGTTCTAAAAGATTTTCCTAAGCTGCTTATAAATATAGCTTCTAATATATTTGTTTTTCCTTGAGCATTATCTCCAAAAATTATATTTGTATTTTCGCTAAGTTCTATTTTTTCAAAATCATAATTTCTGAAATTTTTTAATTTTATTTCTTTTATGTACATATTTTTTCCTTTTTAAAATTTATTTTAGTCTTACTGGTAAAATCATATAAATATATTCATTTTCTAGTTGTTCAATTGGTTTTATTATACATGGTGATATATTACTTCCAAATTCTATATATACTTCTTCATCTTCAATAGCTTTTAATGCATCTAAGAAATATTTTGGATTTACTCCTATTTCTAAATTTTTACCTTCTGTTTCTAAATACATTTCTTCTTTTGCATCTCCTGTTTGATTTGTACATGATAAAGTAATTTTTCCTATATCTATTGTTATTTTTACTGGATATTTTTTTTCTTTTTCTATACTTGATGATGAAATTAAACTTACTCTTTCTAAACATCCTTGCAATAAATTTTTATTTACTTTTATTCTTGTTTCCCAATTACTTGGTATTACACTTTCATAATTTAAAAATTCACCATCTAATAATCTTGTAACAATTTTACAATTTTCCATTTCAAATATTCCTTGATTTTTAGCTATTCCTATTCTTATATTATCAAATGAATCTGTTAGAATTTTATTTACTTCATTTAATGTTTTCCCTGGAATTACTGCTTTAAAATTATCTGTTTCTTTTGATAATACTTTACTTACCCAACCCATTCTAAAACCATCTATTGCTACTATATTTAATTTGTTATTTTTGGTTTCAAATAAGCAACCTGTAAAAATTGGTCTATTTTCTTCATTACTTACTGCAAATATTGTTTTCTTTATCATATTTCTTAATACTATTTGTTCTGTTTCTAAAGAATTTTCTACTTCTATTTTTGGTAATTCTGGAAATTCTTCTGGATCCATTGTTGATAATTTGTATAATGATCCTTCACATTCTATAACTAATAATTTATTTTCATTTACTGTTAATTTTATTTCTGCATCTGGTAATCTTCTTATAATTTCACTAAACATGGTTGCATTTACAACTGTATTTCCTTCTTCTTCTATTTCTGATTCTATTACATATTCTATTCCTAATTCTAAATCATAAGTTGTTAATTTTAATTCATTATTATTAGTTTGTATATATATACCTTCTAAAATAGGCATTGTAGTTCTAGTAGGTACTCCTCTAACTACTGCATTAATAGCTTTTAATAATTTTTCTCTTTCACAAATAATTTTCATATAAAAAATCCTTTCTTTTTGAAATTTTTCAAAGTTCTTTTTATTTTTATATAAATAAATATATATAGTAATAGTATTAGTAGGTGCTGTGGATAATGTGGATAACTATGTGCATAACTTATTTCCCTAAGAAATTTTATTGTGGATATTATTGTGGATAATTTTTTATTTTATTCACAGTTTTAATTTTTTTTTGTTAATTTATAGTTTTTCAACAGTTTTTCCACAGCTTATTCACAGGTGCCTATGGATAACCTTTTTATTCTTTCCGTAAGTAAATGTTAAAATTCATTTATACAAATTTATGTTTAACAAATTGATTTTCGTAAAAAGTGTTTTTTTTATTTATTTTATGCTTGTTTGTTATTTAGAACAATTTTTTTAACACTTTCCACAATTAATTTTGTATTAGAATTTTCTTTCATGTCTTTTTCTATCTTTTTGAAAGCATGCATTACAGTTGTATGGTCTCTTTTTCCAAAAGCTTCTCCTACTTTAGGAAATGATTCATTTGTAAGTATTCTACAAAGATACATTCCTATTTGCCTTGGAAAAGTTATATTACTTGAACGTTGAGAACTTTTTAAGTCTTTCATTGTTATATCAAAATAACTACATATTACTTCTTGTATGTATTCTATAGAAATTACAGAAGAATTCTGTCTTATGATGTCATTTATAGCTTTTTCTGCCATTTCAAAGGTTATTGGTGTATGTGTAAGTGATGCTTGTGCTACTATTTTATTAAAAACACCTTCTAATTCTCTGATGTTTGAATCTATTTTTGCTGCTATATTTTTTAAAATATCGTCATCTATTATTGCATGTTTTTCATCAGCTTTTTTCCTAAGAATAGCTAGACGAACTTCATAGTCTGCCATAGCAATATCTGCTAATATTCCCCATTCGAATCTGGATTTTAATCTATCTTCCAATAAAGGAATATCTCTAGGTGGTTTATCGCTTGATAGTACGATTTGCTTTCCATTTTCACGTAAAGTGTTAAATGTATGAAAAAATTCTTCTTGAAGACGATCTTTTCCAGCAATAAATTGAATATCATCTATCAAAAGTAAATCTATATTTCTATATTTATTTCTAAATTTTTCCATTCCATTATCTTTTAGTGAATTAATAAATTCATTTGTAAAATTTTCTGAAGTTACATAAAGAATTTTAAAATCCTTATGATTTTTCAAAACTTCATTACCAATGGCATGCATTAAGTGTGTTTTTCCTAAACCTACTCCACCATATATGTATAATGGATTATAAGCTGTAGCAGGTGATTCCGCAACTGCTAATGCCGCTGCATGTGCAAAACGGTTATTATCTCCAACAACAAAAGTATCAAAGGAATAATTAGGATTCAAATAAGTTTTAGAATAATTTACGTTTGAAAAATTTGAAGTTTTATCTTGTGTATCATTTCCATCATTTAAAACTATTGTAATAGTGCATTTCTTTTGTAATATGATACTAAAAGCATTTTCTAGTAAATCTTTAAATCGTGACTCTACAGAATCTTTTTTGAAAGGATCATCGGAAATAAGGATAACATTATTATTTTCAATCCCTTGTATTTCCAAAGGTAAAAGCCAAGTTTTATAAGAAAGTTCAGAAAGTTCGCCTTTTAGTAAATTTTTTGCTTCATTCAATATGTCATTCAAACTGCTCTCCATTGGTATATTACCCTCCAGTACAAACTTTAAGAAAAAAAGGTATTAAAGTTATAAATACCTAATTTACGACATTATAATATCAAAAAATAAAAAATTAATCAATAATAAATAAAAAAAATATTATAATATTTAAAAAAATTTGTTAAACACTTGACAATAAGCATAGTTTTAAGATATAATTTTAACGCTTATAATTAATTTAGAGGAGGTTTTTGACTATGAAAATGACATATCAACCAAAAAAAAGACAAGAGAAAAAAGTTCATGGATTTAGAGCAAGAATGAAGACAAAAAGTGGAAGAAATGTTTTAAAAGCAAGAAAAGCTAAAGGAAGAAAAAAAGTTACTGTATAAAATTGATAAAAAATGAGTGATAATTGATAAAAAATGAGTGATAAAAGATGAAAAAAACAGTAATGATTAAAAAAAATTATGAATTCAGGGGAATCCTAACCAGAGGAGTTTGTGCTAGAGGTTTTTTATTGGATATTTTTGTGAAAAAAAACAATAAAAATATCAATGAATTAGGCATAGCTGTTAGTAAAAAAGCAGGAAACAGTGTAAAGAGAAATAAAATTAAGAGACTTATAAGAGAAAATTATAGAATTTTAGAAGAAAAATTAAATGTTGGAAATAGTATGATTATATTGTGGAAAAAGAAAGCAGATTTTGAAAATTTTAATTTTTATGATGTAAAAAAAGACTGTGAAAATCTTTTTAATAGATTAAATATTTTATAGGTGTTATATGAAAAAATTTTTTTTGTTTTTAATCAAAGAATATAAAAAATATATTTCTCCAATATTTAATCATCTTGGTATTCACTGTAAATATTATCCAACTTGTTCGGAATATGCAAGACAAGCAATAGAAAAATATGGAATAATAAAAGGGCTTTGGCTAAGTATTAAGAGATTTTTGAAATGTAATCCTTTTTCAAAAGGGGGATATGATCCTGTAAAATAGGAGGAAAAATGATAAATTTTTTTGCTGATATATTTGGTTATATATTAAACTGGATATATTTATTAGTTCAAAATTATGGATTTGCAATTATAATTTTTTCTGTTTTAATAAAGTTGGTTATGTTACCACTATCTATTAAACAACAGAAAACTTTAAAGAAAAATGAAAAAATACAAAAAGAAATGAAATTATTACAGATAAAACATAAAGGAAATCCTGAAAGACTAAATCAAGAAATGATGGAGTTATATAAAAGGGAAAAAGTTAATCCTTTTGGCGGTTGCTTTAGTGTTATTATACAGTTTATTCTTATTTTAGCAATGTTTTCTTTAGTAAGAAGTCCTCTTACTTTTATGAAACAGATTGAAGAACCAGCCATAACAGCACAAATTGAAGAAATAAAGAAAGAAAAAGGAGAAAATAGTATTAGTGTAGCATATCCAGAAATGAGTGTTATAAAATATATTCAAGAAAAGAATTTAACTGATAGTGATATGTATATTAATATGAATTTCTTAGGGTTAGATTTAAGTAATGTACCACAAGAAAACTATACGGATATAAAGGTTTTCATTATTCCAATATTGTATGTAATTTCTTCTGTAATATCAATAAAAATAACAACTATATCTAATAATAAAAAGAAAGATGACAGTAATAGCAAAGCTTTAACAAGCAAACAAGATAATGAAGAATTAGACGGAGAAGAAATGACAATGAAGATGAATAAAACAATGTCTTTGATGATGCCTATTTTATCAGTGTCTATTTCTTTAGTAGCACCATTAGGACTTGCTTTATATTGGTTAGTAAATAATATTATAATGATAATTGAAAGATTAGTATTAAATAAAATATTCTCTAAGGAGGAAGAAAAAAATGGCTAAAACTATAATTGTTGAAGGAAAAACAACTCGGTGATGCAATAGAAAAAGGTTTGAAAGAATTAAAGGCAACTAAAGATATGGTAGAAATAAAAATTATCGAAGAAGAAAAAAAAAGAAGCTTTTATAGTATTTTAGCTCCAAGAGTGGTAAAAGTGGAAATGACTTTAAAAGATAGACCAGAAAAAGAAGAAAAGGCTGTAACAAGGAAAAAAAGAGCAGTAAATAAAAATTTAGATGAAATAGAAAAAGTATCTGAAGAAATAAAAAAATTCTTTAATTCAATACTAGAAAAAAATATTAAATGTGATGTACAAGTGAAAGATTTTTCTATTTATGTAAAAATAGATGGTGAAGATATAAATAATCTAATTGGGTATAGAGGATCTACAATAAATGCTATGCAGACAATAGCTTCTGCAATCGCTAATAAAAATTCTACATCAAAAATAATTGTGATTGTAGATGTTGGAAATTATAAAGAAAAAAGAGAAAAAACATTAGAAGAATTGGCTGAAAAAATTGCCCAAAGGGTAATAAAAACAAAAAAATCTGTAACATTAGACCCAATGATAGCATATGAAAGAAAAATTATTCATACAAAATTACAAGATAATGATAAAATAAAAACATTTAGTAAGGGTGAAGAACCACGAAGAAGAGTGGTTATTGCATTAAGGTAAGAAAAAAATGGCAGGTATTTATTATCTGCCATTTTAATTGATAAAAAATGGAGGAGAAAACAATGTCAACAATAGCTGCAATATCTACGGCACCAGCAATTGGCGGAATAGGTATAATTAGAATTAGTGGAGAAAATAGTTTTGATATTTTAAATAAAATATTTGTGCAAAAGAATCCACAAAACATTGAAAATATACCAGGATATACAATGAAATATGGAAAAATTATTGACCCATCTACAAATAAAGTAATAGATGAAGTTTTGGTTTCATATTTTAAAAAGCCTAAGAGTTATACTGCTGAAAATATGTGTGAAATAAATTCTCATGGAAACATAGTAGTTTTAAGAGAAATTTTAGAATTATGTATAAAATATGGTGCAGATTTAGCAGAACCTGGAGAATTTACAAAAAGAGCTTTTCTTAATGGTAGAATAGACTTAGCACAAGCTGAAGCTATTATAGATCTTATAAATGCGAAAACATCTAGGGAAGCACAAGAATCCGCAAATCAATTAGAAGGATTTTTATCAAATAGAATTAATAAAATTAAGACTAAAATAATGGATATAATGGTTGACATAGAGGCAAATATTGATTATCCAGAGTACGATATAGAGGAAGTTTCAAATAATAAGGCAAAAGAAAAATTAGAAGAAATTGAAAAAGATTTATCAAATTTATCTAAATCATTTGAAAACGGAAAAATTTTAAAAGAAGGTATAAAAATTGCCATAATTGGTAGTCCAAATGCAGGAAAATCATCTTTATTAAATGCAATCTTAAGAGAAGATAGAGCAATTGTTACAGATATTGCAGGTACTACAAGAGATATAATACAAGAACAAGTAGTAATTGAGGGAATTCCTTTTAAAATTATAGATACTGCAGGAATTAGAAATGCAGAAAATAAAATTGAGCAAATAGGTATAGAAAAATCAAAGAAAGCCGCTAAAGAAAGCGATGTAATTATTGCAGTTTTTGATAATTCAAAAGAATTGAATAATGAAGATAAAGAAATTTTAAAATTGTTGAAAGAGAAAAAATCAATTATTATTTTAAATAAGATAGATTTAGTAGAAAGTAATTTAGAAAATTTAGAAGAAATAAAAAATATTGCGAGACCAATTATAAAAATATCTTTAAAAGAAGAAAAAGGTGTAGAAAAAATATTTGAGGAATTAATAAAAATATTTAACTTAAATGAAATTAATTTAGATAATGAATTGATTATTACAAATATAAGGCATCAGGAATTGATTAACAAAGCTATAGAAAGCACAAAAATGGCTTTAGACGATTTAAAAATGTCAATGCCTATAGATATCATATCTATAAATATAAAACAGATTCTAGAGCATTTAGGAGAGATTACTGGAGATAATGTGTCAGATGATATTATAAAAAGTATTTTTTCTAAATTTTGCTTAGGGAAATAAGGGAGATGTAAAAAATGAAATATGATGCAGGAGAATATGATGTAGCAGTAATACGGAGCAGGACATGCAGGATGTGAAGCAGCATTAGCTTGTAGCAGAAAAGGACATAAAACATTGTTATTTTCTATAACTTTAGAAAATATAGCAAATATGCCATGTAATCCTAATATAGGAGGAACATCTAAAGGGCATTTAGTAAGAGAAATAGATGCTTTAGGTGGTGAAATGGGAAAAAATATAGATAAATCTTTTATACAATCAAAAATGTTAAATACTTCAAAAGGCCCAGCAGTATATTCTTTAAGAGCACAAGCAGATAGAAAAAAGTATCAAAGAGAAATGAAGCATACATTAGAACAACAAGAAAATTTATATATTAAACAAGCAGAAATTGTAGATATCATTGTAGAAGATGGGCAAATAAAAGGAGTAGAAACTAATATTGGTGCTATATATAAAGTAAAAGCGGTAATATTAGCAACCGGAACTTATTTGAAGGGGAAAATATATATAGGAGAAGTAAATTTTGAAAGTGGCCCAGATGGAGTTTTTCCAGCAAATAAATTGTCCGATTGTTTAAAAAAATTAAACATAGATTTAGTTAGATTTAAAACAGGAACTCCAGCAAGAGTAAATAAAAGAAGTATAGATTTCTCTAAGATGACAATTCAAAATGGAGATGAAAATATTGTTCCATTTTCATTTGAAAATAAAAATCTACAAAAAGAGCAAGTACCTTGCTATCTAACATATACAAACGAAAATACTCATTCAATTATAAGGCAGAATTTACATCGTTCACCATTATATTCTGGAAAAATTGAAGGAACAGGTCCTAGATATTGCCCTTCAATAGAAGATAAAGTAGTAAGATTTAGCGATAAAGAAAGGCATCAAATCTTTATAGAGCCAATGGGATTAGATACAGAAGAAATGTATGTCCAAGGGATGAGTTCATCATTGCCAGAAGATGTACAGATTGCTATGTATAGAACTATTCCGGGATTAGAGCATGTAGAATTTACAAGACCAGCATATGCGATAGAATATGACTCAATAGAGCCTTCTCAACTTAAGTTATCATTAGAATTAAAAAAGATTAGAGGAATGTTTTTTGCAGGGCAAATTAATGGAACATCAGGATATGAGGAAGCAGCAGCACAAGGAATAATTGCAGGAATTAATGCAGCATTAGAACTAGAGGGGAAAGAACCTATTATATTACATAGATCAGATGCATATATAGGAGTTTTAATAGATGATATTGTTACAAAAGGAACGAATGAACCATATAGAATGATGACATCTAGAGCAGAATATAGGCTGCTTTTAAGACAAGACAATGCAGATATGAGATTAACCCCAATAGGATATGAAGTGGGCTTGATATCGGAAGAAAGATATAATAGATTTTTGGAAAAAAAGAAAAATATACAACAAGAAATAGAAAGACTAAGAACAACCGTAATAAAGCCAACAAAAAAGGTAAATGATTTTTTGAAAAGTATTAATTCATCTGAATTAAATAATGGAATAAAATTAATAGAATTATTAAAGAGAACAGAAGTTAGATATGAGGACTTAAAAAATATAGATGAAAATATGCCAAAAATAACTGAAAGTGAGGCAGAAGAAGTAGAAATAGAAGTAAAATATGAGGGATATATAAAATTACAAATGGCTCAAGTAGAAAAATTTAAAAATTTGGAAAATAAAATTTTGCCAGAAAATATAAAATATTTAGAGTTAGAAGGAATTAGCTTAGAAGCAAGACAGAAATTAGATAAATTTAGACCTACTTCAATTGGTCAAGCCTCAAGAATATCAGGAATTTCACCAGCAGATATATCGGTATTATTAATATATTTAGAACAATTAAAAAGAAATAAGTAGTAAAATAGAGGAGAAGATTATGGAGTTAGATAGCTTCAGAATAAAATTTAGAGAAAAATTAGAAAAGATAAATATTCAGATAGATGATATTAAAATACAGCAATTTTATGAATATATGAATCTATTAATAGAATGGAATAAAAAAATTAATTTAACAGCAATTACTGAGCCAGAAGACATTATTTTAAAACATTTTATTGATTCATTAACAATATCAAAATATGTAAATGGAAAAGAAAAAATTGCAGATATTGGAACAGGCGCAGGTTTTCCTGGAATACCTATAAAGATAATAAACCCAAATGTTGAAATGTTTTTAATAGATTCTTTAAATAAAAGAATAAAATTTTTAGAAGAAGTAATAACAAGAGAAAACTTAAAAAATGTATACGCAATACATGCACGAGCAGAAGAAATAGGCCATAATAAGGAATATAGGGAAAAATTCGATATTGTAACATCAAGAGCGGTAGCAAGATTGAATGTATTATTAGAATATATGATGCCACTATTAAAAATAGGAGGAAAATGCATATGTTTAAAAGGACCTAATGCAGAAGATGAATTGCATGAAGCAAAAAATGCGTTAGAAATTTTAGGTGGAAAAATAGAAAAAGTAGAAGAAATTGTTTTACCAGATTCAGATAATAAAAGGAAAATTATTGTGATTGAAGCCGTGAAACATTTTGACAAAAAATATCCCCGAAAAGCAGGTGTGCCAACGGTTTCACCACTATGATAACGGGTTTCACACATAACTGGAGCCGTGAAACATTTTGCATAAAATTATTCTGGCAGATAAATTTATTTTTGTCTGGCAGAATTTTTTTTGAAAATTTTTATAAAAAAATGAAAATTTATTGACTTTTTTGTTAAAAAATTATATCATTATTGTATTATTTTAAGGAGGGATTAAATTGAGTAAAGTTATTGCCATAGTAAATCAAAAAGGTGGAGTAGGAAAGACTACAACAGCAGTGAATTTAAGCACAGTTCTAGCTCAAAAAGGTAAAAAAGTGTTACTTATAGATGAAGATCCTCAAGGAAATGCTACTAGTGGGTTAGGTATAGAAAAAAATGTAGAAAAATCAATTTATGATGTGCTTATAAATGAAACTACTTTTGAAGAAACTATTATAAAAACATCAATTAAAAACTTATATTTATGTCCTTCAAATATAAATTTAGCTGGAGCAGAAGTCGAATTAGTTAATATGATATCAAGAGAGTCAAAGTTGAAAGAAAAAATGGAGGAAATTCAAGAAAAATTTAATTATATAATAATTGATTGCCCACCATCTTTAGGACTATTAACAATTAATTCATTAACTGCTGCAAATTCTATAATGATACCTATACAATGCGAATATTATGCCCTAGAAGGGGTTGGACAATTAATGAATACTGTAAATTTAATAAAAAAACAATTGAACAAGGATTTATATATTGAAGGTGTTGTACTTACAATGAATGATGCAAGAACAAATTTATCAAATCAAGTAATTAGTGAAGTGAAAAAGTATTTTAAAGATAATGTTTATAAAACGATTATTCCAAGAAATGTAAAATTAAGCGAAGCACCAAGTTATGGAATGCCTATAACAGCTTATGCACCAAGGTCAAAAGGTTCTAAATGTTATGAAAAATTAGCAAATGAATTATTAAAATCAAAAAAACATGCAGTAAGGGAGGAATAGAGTATGGCAGTAAAAACAGGTTTAGGAAAAGGTTTAGATGCATTATTTGCAAATAATATAGTAAATGTGCCAGCAGAAGAAAAAATTAAGGAAGGTGAATCAATAGTAAATTTAAAACTTATTGAAGTAGAACCAAATAGAAATCAGCCTAGAATGAATTTTGATATTGAAAAAATAGAAGAATTGGCAAATTCAATAAAAGAATATGGTGTTATACAACCAATTATTGTATCAAAAAAGAATAATTATTATCAAATTATTGCTGGTGAAAGAAGGTGGAGAGCTGCTAAAAGAGCAGGTCTTAGCGAAATACCAGCAATTATAAGAAATTATTCGGAACAAAAAAATAAAGAAGTTGCTTTAATAGAAAATATACAAAGAGAAGATTTGAATCCAATAGAAAAAGCAAAAGCATTAAAAGAAATAATTGAAAAGTATGGTATGACTCAACAAGAACTTGCAAATAAATTAGGTATAAGTAGAAGTGGAATTGCAAATACTATAAGAATATTAAACTTAGATCCAAGAGTTATTAAGTTAGTTTTAAAAGGGAATATTACAGAGGGGCATTGCAGAAGTTTGCTAAATATAGAGGATCCAGATAAGCAATATAGAGCAGCATTATATATTATAAAAACAGGAGACAGCGTAAGGGAAGTTGAAAAACAAATGAAAATTAAGAAAAATGAACAATCAGAAGAAGAAACAAGATATGAACCAATATATCAAGCAATTGAAGATAGGTTTAGAAATTTTTTTGGTTCACAAGTAAAATTAAATGCAGGAAAAAGATCCGGAACTATAGTTATACATTATAATTCTAGGGATGAGTTAAATAGTATTATTGAAAAAATACAATAATTATGTAAACACTAAATAGGCAAAAATGTATGTGTTTTTAATAAATTGATCCCACGTTTGATACGCCTGCGAAGCTTTTCAGGGGTTCTCAATTTATTCTAAATATAAAACTCCTGCGTTGGGCTACAAAGTGCTATTATTTAGTCTGAATGGTAACTTATCTTTTGTTACTATATAATGGTTTTTAATGCTATTATATAAACCTTATTTAGGAAAAAACTTCGAAGGCATACAAGAAAGCCCCTTTAACAAGGGGGCTGTCGCCTTAGCGACTGGGGGTTCTTTACACTCGTTTTCTATTTCTTATATTATTAACTATAGTTTCAATATACTCACATACTTCTATAAAATTTTTTCTAATCTGTTCATTTGTAAATCGTATTATTCTTATTTTATATGTTTCTAATACTTTTGTTTGTATTTTATCATATTTCATGCTTACTTGGGATTTTGCTAGATATTGATACCAAAGTTTGTTTTCTTCTGGTGCTGCTTTGTTTCTTAGTTCTCTAGCCTTTTGAATTAAATTTTTGTTGTACGGTAAATAAATTTGGTTCTCCTTCTAAGAACCCCCAGTCGCTAAGGCGACAGCCCCCTTGTTAAAGGGGCTTTCCTGTATGCCTTCGAAGTTTTTTTCTGAATAAGATTTATATAATAACATAAAAACCATTATCTAGTAGCTATCTTTTAGATTTTTTTACAAAAAGTCTTGACTTTTTAGTAATTGCATGGTAAACTAATACTTGTCTTTAACATGGAGAGGTGGTCGAGTTGGTTTATGGCACCAGTCTTGAAAATTGGCGTGGGTTTGTAGCCCACCGTGGGTTCGAATCCCACCCTCTCCGCCATTAGTGTGAGAAAAGTCACAATTAATAATGAAGAATGAATAGTGAATAATGAATAATTAAAAATTAAATTATTAGTATTTATTATTCACTATTTATTATAAATATTAAATGGAGATTTACCCAAGTAGGTTGAAGGGGACGGTTTGCTAAACCGTTAGGGTTGCGTAAGTGGCCGCGAGGGTTCGAATCCCTCAATCTCCGCCAGATGTTAATTACTAATATATATAAGTAGTTAGCATTTTTTTATTGTATAGGAAAAATCAACATTTATCTAGAACAAGTATAAGCTTTTTTGTAAACTACAATAAATGTAACATACAATAAAAACGTATTAGTATTGTTAATATGGCTTTTACATTTTTCTTATTATATAGAAAAAATAAACGAACGAGAATGCCTTTTAAAATCAATTTAAGATGAAAAGAATAAACTTATATGTACAAACAGAAAAAATGTGTTAAAAACGAATTTAGCGCGAAAAACATGTTAATCAATTGAAAGGGAGAAAAAAGAATGTATAAAAATAATAAAATAGGAATTTTTGATTCAGGGATAGGTGGAGTTACAGTATTAAAAGAAATTATAAAAGTATTGCCTTATGAAAACTATATATATTATAGCGATTCAAAAAATAATCCATATGGGGATAAAGAGGATAAAGAACTTTTAAATATATGTGATAATATTGTTAAATATTTATTAGAGGAAAAGTGCAAAGCTATTGTTATTGCATGTAATACAGCTAGTGCTAAGGCAGTAGGGTTTTTGCGAAAAAAATATATAAATATCCCATTTATAGCAATAGAACCTGCATATAAGATGGTATATGATCTTGCTTATGATAAGACAACTTTAGTGATGGCAACAAAAGGAACAATAGAAAGCGAAAAGTTTAATTTGTTATATAATAAGTATAATAATCATAAAACATATCTTATGGAGTGCGTGGGGCTTGCGGATATTATAGAGGAAGGAAATAATAAAAAAATAGATGAGTATTTAAAAAGAAATATTGGAATATATAAAGGAAAAGTTCAAAATGTTGTTTTGGGTTGTACGCATTATCCTTTAATACAAAAAAATATTCAAGAAATACTTGGAAATGTCACATTTTTTAATGGTGCTAAAAGGTTAGCAGATCATCTAAAAGTAGTATTACAAGAAAAAGATTTAATAGCAAAAAATGAAGGTATAATTAATTTTATTGATTCACAAAAATTAGAATCAAAAAAAGAAAGATTTTTTAAGATATTAGAAAATTAAATTAAATAATAATATATTTGATATAAATCAAATGTATTATTATTTTTTTATTGTATAGGAAAAATTGACTTTTATCTTGGCAGAATATAAGATTTTTCCGTATACAACAAGAAAAATAACATATAAAAGACCCGCGTTAGTAATGCTAGTGTGGCATTGTTATTTTTCTTATTTTGTTCTAAAAATAAAAAAATATAATATTATTAATTAAAAAAGAAAGAAGGAAAGTGATTATGAAAAATAAAAAAATATTAATGTATATAATTATAATTGTTTTAATTTTATTTATTTTAGCAATGGGATTTTTAGTAATAAATAATCATAAAAAAGATAAAAATAATGTGATTGAGGAATATACACCAGAACAGGAAATAACTGATGAGCAGTTAAGACAAACGAATGTAACATTATATTTTTATGATATTTCTACAGGAAATTTGGCTACGGAAATAAGGCAAATTGATTCAAAAAGCTTGCTACAAAATCCAGAAAAAAAATTAATTGAATTTTTAATAGAGGGGCCGAAAGACAATAATTTATCTAGGTTAATTCCAGAAAATACTAAATTATTAAATGTAGAAATAGAAAAAGGAATTTTAATAATTAATTTTTCAGAAGATTTTATAAAAGAACAAAACCTTGGATTAGAACAAGAAGAAAAGATTATAGAATCCATATTAAAAACAGTTATTCAGCTAAATGAAATTAATGGAATAAAAATATTAATTAATGGAGAAGAAGGAAAAGCTTTTCCAGATGACGGAGTAAATTTTGAAGAAATTTTTACATTATAAATAATAACAGCAAAATTAAAATAAAATAATAAATAAAACAATAAAAAACTAAAATAAATAAAAATAAAAAAAAACAAAAAAATAAAAAAAAATAAAAATAAATAAAATAAAAAAAAAAAAAAAAAAATAAAAAAAAAATAAAAAAAAAAAAAAAAAAAAAAAAAAAAAAAAATAAAAATAATAAATAAAAAAAAAAAAAAAAAAATAAAAAAAAAAAAAAAAAAAAAAAAAAATAAAATAAATAAAAATAAAAAATAACAAAAAAATAATAAAAAATTAAAATAAATAAAATAAAAAAAACAACAAAAAAATAATAAAAAATTAAAATAAATAAAATAAAAAACAATAAAAAATAATAAAAATTAAAATAAATAAAATAAAAAAAAACAACAAAAAAATAATAAAAAATTAAAACGAATAAAATAAAAAAAACAACAAAAAAATAATAAAAAAATAAAATAAATAATAAATAAAAATAAAAAATAATAAAAAATCAAAATAAATAAAAATAAAAAACAACAAAAAACTAAAATAAATAAAAATAAAAAAATAATAAAAATTAAAATAAATAAAAAATCAGAAATAATAAAATAGATTTAGTTCTATTTTATTATTTTTTTTATTGCACAAGCTTTACCAATATTGCAAGTAAGTTTAGTTAAAAAACAATTTACTTCGTGTAAAGATTTTAATGCACATTTTTTCTTTTCTATAAAATTAAAATTTTTTTTGTGTTTGTCAGGATAATCCATAATAACTCCTTGAATTTTTATATATTTAGTATATAATATTCTATATACTAAAATATGTGCATGGGAGGAAGAATGGATAATTTTTTAAAAGAAAATGAAAGGATTGATGATTTACAAATAAATAACTTAAAAATCATACAAAATAAAAATGGATTTTGTTTTGGCATAGATAGTGTTTTATTGAGTGATTTTGCTAAGGGGATTAAAGATAATTCAAAAATTATAGACCTATGCACTGGTACTGGAATTATTTCAATATTATTAACTGCAAAAACAAAACCTGAAAATATAATAGGTGTTGAATTGCAACGTAATGTGGCCGATATGGCAAGAAGAAGTGTAATTATGAATGGGATAGATAGTAAAGTGGATATTCTAAATGAGAATATTAAAAACTTGGATAAGATATTACCGTTAGGGAGATATGATGCAATTGTTACAAATCCACCATATATAAAAGTAAATACGGGAGCAAGAAATATTAATAGTGCAAAACTAATATCTAGACATGAAGTAGAATGTACATTAGAAGATATAGCAAAGATATCATTTAAACTATTAAATAATAATGGAGAAATCTATATGGTTCATAGGCCAGACAGATTAGTAGATGTGATGGAAATATTTAGAAAATATAAATTGGAAGTTAAAGAAATAAGATTAGTTTTTCCGAAAGAAGATTCACAGGCAAATTTGGTATTAGTAAAAGCAGTAAAAAATGGTCGTCCTTTTTTAAAAGTTCATAAACCGTTGTATATATATAATAGCGATGGGACATATACAGATGAAATATTAAAAATATATAATAAAAATATAGTATAAATAACAAATGAAAATTAATTATAAATAAAATATGTATAAATTAATTTAATAGGTTTGTAAAATAATAGAAAATAGGAGAAATAATATGTTTGGAAATTTATATTTAGTAGCAACACCAATTGGTAATTTGGAAGATATAACATTAAGAGCAATTAATGTATTAAATCAAGTTGATATAATTGCGGCTGAAGATACTAGGCATACATTAAAATTATTAAATCACTTAAATATAAAAAAACCGCTAATAAGTTATTATAAAGAAACTGAGAAAATAAAATCAGAAATATTAATAGAAAAATTGTTATCTGGAAAAAATATTGCATTAGTATCAGATGCAGGAACACCAGTTATTTCAGATCCTGGAGAGGAAATAGTGAAACAATGCATAGAAAAAAATATAAAAATTATTCCAATTCCAGGAGCATGTGCGTTTATAAATGCTCTAATATGTTCAGGATTTAATACAAGAGAGTTTATTTTTATAGGTTTTTTGCCTGCAAATAATAGTGATAAAAAAAATAAATTAGAAGAAATAAAAGATGAAAATAAAACTCTTATATTTTATGAAGCACCACATAAAATTAAGTCTACCTTAGAAGTTATGAAAGAAATATTAGGTGATAGAAATATAGTATTAGCTAGAGAAATAACAAAAATTCATGAAGAATTTATAAGAGGACATATATCCGAAGTTCAAGAAAAAATAAATGAGGCAAGAGGAGAATTTGTTATTTTAATTGAGGGAACAAATAACAAAAATGCACAAAAAGAATTTTTAAATAATCTATCTTTAGAAGAACACTACAAATATTATTTAAATAAAAATTTAGATAAAAAAGAAATAATAAAAAAAATTGCGAAAGATAGAAATAAAAGTAAGAATGAAATATATCAATATTTTATTAATTATTAATATAAATGTAAAAAAAACAGTAAAATTAATAAAAATAATAATAAAAAATTAATAAAAAACTAATAAAAAAAACAACAATAAAAAATAACGAAGAATCATAAAAAATTAAAAAAAATAATAAAAAAAATAATAAAAAAATAATAAAAAAAATAATAAAAAAAATAATAAAAAAAATAATAAAAAAAAA
>CALXWL010000071.1 GCA_944392385.1 uncultured Clostridia bacterium
TAAAATACTTACTAATTCAATTTATATTGGAATATTTGAATATGGAAAATATAAAAGAAAACCTCAAGATGTTTTAAAAGTTGAAAATTATTGTGAACCAATTATTGATATAAATACTTGGAATATAACTAGAAATGTATTAGTTAAAAATAAACATTCTAATTATGGCGAACATATTCATTTGTTTTCAGGATTAGTTAAATGTCCTTTGTGTGGAGTGATTATGAGTTCATCAGAATCATTTAAATATCCTAAAGGAAAACAAAAAGTATATTACCATTTAAGATGTAAAAACACTAATTGTAAATGTTATGGATATCATTATAATACAGAAAAAATAGAGACAAAATTAAAAAGGATATTAGAAGAATTAACAATATTTATGCTTTCTATGAATAATGAAATTATCACTTGTAATTCTACTAAAAGTAATGATTTAAAAGAAATAGAACAAGCTATTGAAAAATTAAAAATGCAAGAAAAAAGATTAGTTGATTTATATTTGAGTTCTACTTTGGATGTAGAAACAATTAATCACAAAAATGAAGTAATAAAAAAAGAAATTGATAAATTAAATAAAAGGAAAACTACTCTTGATCCAGATAACTCTTCAAAAGAATATACAATAGAACTTGTTAAAAAATTAGACTGTATTGAAGAAAACGACAAATTAATTTTTACAAATATTAAAAATATAGGATTTACTTTTCTTTATGATTTACTAACAAGAAAAGCTAAAAGAGATTTAATTCATAGACTTATATCTCAAATAGAAATAACAAGAGATAAAAACTATAACATTGATATTAAAAATATAAAATTTACAGATGAACTAATAACAAAAAGTAGTAAAGAATATATAAAATATCTTAATAAAATTATGGAAAACAATAATATTGGCATCAAATTTTATAAAGAAATTAACAAAGAAAAGCTAAAAAATATAGAACTAGATTATGATATTTTATCTATTAAAAAAATGAAATCAAATAAATATTCAAATGAATTTTTGAAATATTTTATATCAAAATCGAGAGAACATTTATATGTTGATGGAATTATTAGTTGTCCTTATGTTGAAGAAAACAAATTAAAAGATATTTTAATATTAGTACCTAAAAACGATATAGCAGTAACAAATTAAATAAAGAAATGGAGAGATAAAAATGAAATTAATTTATACACAAAAAGGAGATTATTTATTACCAAACTTAACTATTAAAAATCAAAGTACTACTGGAATAAACAAATATGGATATTTAAGATTACACTATCTGAAAGAAAATAAAAAATCACTTTATACTACACTTTTAATGACTAATGAACTTACTAATCATCTTATTTCAGTTAGTAAAAATAGTGAAGATAGATTACAAATATTAATGAAAAATTACAAAAACTCAGATGAAAGACTATCTGAAAAAAATAAAAAAATTAATCATATAGAATGGTCAAAAGTTATGTACAATTACAAAAATATAGCTGAAGAAATTATATTAAATGAATTTATTTTTATATAAACAAAGGTCAAAAAAGAGGAAAAAATTATAAAAATAATTTGATCCTCTTTTTATATTTTATTTAATGTGGGAGTAATTTTATTGTCTAGCCAGCACTGAAAACTTACTCCCGTAAATTTTCTCCTATGGGAATTCCCATACCCTTAAATTTTAGAAAGAAACTTTTAAACTATGAGAAAAAGAAATATAAAAATTAATGTTTATTTGAATGAAGAAGAAAAAAATGTTAGAAGTAAAATCTAATAAAGCCAGACTATCACAGTCTGACTTTATTAGAAATTTAATTCGTGACTATACTAATGATAAACCACTTGAAATTAATATAGATAATATAGTAAACTATATTTTTAATATTACTGATGACTTATCAAAATTGAAAAGCAAACTTCATTATCTTGGATATTTTCACGAGGAAGAATATTTACAAAACAAAATTGATAATCTCAACGATTTAATTAAGAACAAATAACAAAAAAAGCCCGTTTGTGACCCTTTAGTTATTTTTATCTTCCTATGCTATTGAAAATAAATAGCATAAATATAATCACAAAAATAATTGCAATAACACTGACAACTAATGAAATCATTTGATGTCTTTTTCTTTCGGCTTCCATTTTCTCTAACCATTCGATTAAGTCATATCTATTAATAAAATATTTGTTATTCATTTTAACTAATGGCAAGTCTTTCTCTGAATAATATTTCATTACCATATATCTCGTACAAGATAACACTTTCATTATATCTGCCATTGAAAGTAAGTCTTCATTTTCAGATATTGGTTTTGAAGTTTGAGAATAATTGCTATTATTGCTATTAGAGATATTTACGTATCCTATTACTTCACTAGATACTTCTTCAATTATTTGATTTGAAATATCTGATATTTTTTTCAAATATACACAATTAGTTCTTGGATTAAAAATTCCTAGTTTTTGTATAGTCTTAAATTCACTATGAATAGAATGTATCCCCATAATATAATAAATTAATAGTTGTAAAGTATGAGCAGATGTTGGATTGTTTTTACTAACTTTAAAATCCCATAATGTATCAGCAGTTAAAAAATCCCCATCTCCAGAATTAATAATTTTGGTATATCCGCCTTCAAAAGTAAATCCATCTTTAGTTATCGGGCCGCACTTATTAAAAAATAAAATACTTCTTTTAATCATTATTTTTATATTGTTAATTGTATTGGTATCGGCTTCTATCTCATCGACATTTTTATATCCCATTGGTCCTGCTCTAAAACAAACATCGTAGCCTACTAACTTACAAGCATAATAAATTGATGAATCATCTATTCCTTTTATTTTTTTTAATAAATTATATGCTTTTCTTTCTTCGCCTATTAGATTAGCACCAAGCAAAGAAATTTTAAATGCTTCTTCTGGTGGTGTATCTAACATAAGTCTTGTTAAATAATCAACAGCAAGTCCAACTAAACTGCTATGAATATTTTCTTCATTTAAAATTTCATTATCTATAAATTCCTTTTTTTCAAACTCACTCGGCTTTAAATATCCGCCACGCGGTTGAGTAATTTGCTTTATTCTTTGTGTTACTGAAGCCATATTAGATACCTCCATTTAAATATTTTATGTCAGTATTATTTAATATTTGCATTTGTGAAATAGCAATTTGATTTAATCTTTTAAGCCTTTCTGGTTGCTTAAGTCCATCGTTTATAAATACTGAATTTAAATTTTCTAAATTTGCTAAACAAATTAATTCATTTATAGTAGCATAATCTCTAATATTGCCGTCTAAATTTTGATTCTTATTTCTCCATTGTTTTGCAGTCATTCCAAATAAAGCCATATTTAAGACATCTGCTTCTTCAGCATAGATATAATTTATTTGTTCTTTAGTTAATTCACTTGGTATTAAATTTTGTTTTATTGCATCAGTATGTATCCTATAATTTATTTTGGAAAGTTCTCTTTTAGCATTCCAGCCAATTTGTCTTTGTTCTTCTGCTTTCAATCTTTCAAATTCTTTAATTAACAGTAACTTAAATTTTGGGCTAATCCACATTCCAAATTCAAAAGCAATATCCTTGTGAGCATAAGTACCACCATATCTACCGGCTTTAGACATTATGCCAATTGCATTTGTTTTTTCTACCCATTCTTTAACACTGATTTTATAACTATTTAACCCTGCTTGGCTTTTAATTATGGCGAATTCGCCATAATTAAAATTAGGATTATGAATTTCTTCCCAAATACCTAAGAATTCAATAGTATTTCTATTTCTTAACCAATCTGATACGAAGAAATCGCCATCTTTAGACTTAAGCATATCAGTAATTGATATATAATCTTCATCTTCTATTCTAAAATAAGATATTTTTTGATTTAAAACTGTTAGTTCTGACATTTCTTACCTCAACTTTCTTCATTACGCCATCTTTTAATTGTGTCTGCTAAATCAATATCAACCCATTCATTATTCCATTTACTATAAAAATCAACATTATCAGATTTAGGCTTAGGATTAGGCAATTCCATTTTTACTATTGCTGGAATAGTAGTTGCATCACCAACTATAAGTGCTTCTCCAGCAGACAGAGTTGGAAGACAATCAACCAGTGAACTGTTATTATCAGGAAGTAGCCTTTTTACACAATTTTGATCATTGAAATTAGTTAGCCTTAATACAACAAAGTTGTTACATTGAGAAAAGATTGTTTCAGAAACCTCAGAAGGTCTTTGACTTACTACCATAAGACTTAGACCATATTTTCTACCTTCTTTTGCAATTCTTTCAATAGATTTTCTAGATGCATTATATTCTGCACCACCATCTTTAGGTATATAATTATGTGCCTCTTCGCAAACAATCATAAATGGTATGTCATTTTGCTCATTATTTTTATGTTTGTTTTTAGAATAATGAAAAGCAAAATCAAAAATTAACCTTGCAACCAAACTAACAGTTATGCTTAACACTTCAAATGGGACGCCACTTAAATCTATTATTGATATGTTAGACTTGTCTATATATCCAATAAATTGTTTTAATATAATCGAAAAGTCTTCTGTTTTAAATTCAGATTCATCTTCCTTTTTTGGATTAGTTATAAATTCTAATCTTTTATCATTTAATTTTGTTTCAATCCTTGTTAAAAATCTCTCAAACTCCCCATTAAAAGGTCCGTTGCTCGCTTTATTATCTTTGGATTGTGAACTAGCAATAAATTCATAAGTGTTTTCTAGATATTCCGAAATATTTTCTACTAAATGTCCATTTGTAAGTTTGGGCTTGCCATACTCTCCATCTATTTTACTTATAACTTCACTATTTAAATTATATATAAAATTATAAACTTCCTTAATATCAAAATAAACGGGCATATCATATGTAATTTTCCTACCAGGATTATGTTTTTCTTTGCTTAAAATTACTGCTCTTTTAAACTGAGATATTTGATTATGTGAATTCATCTCATTACTCTCAATAAAAAGTGACTCTAGTTCTTCAGAATTCATTAACCAATATGGAATATTTATTTTCTCAACATCCAAATTATTCAATGTAAAATTCTCTGATTCAGCTAGAGAAAAAGCATTTTTATATTCTGAATGTATATCGAAAATAATAATATGAGAATTTTTCTGGTTATCTTTATTTATATTTAAAGCATTATTTATACCTGCTACTTGCTGAATTATTTTAGCAACTGAACAAGACTTACCACTTCCTGTTGAACCTACTATACCAATATGTTTACTAAAAAATGAGTTACCATTTATATAGTAATCTATATTATCATTATTAGATAATTTTCCCATTTTATATGTAAAATCTTTACTTTTAGCAAAAATTTTATCTATTATTTCATTATCCGGAATAAATACTGGTTCAGTGGGGGATGGTATATTAATACTGCCTTGTTTAAAATCTATGATTTCATCACTTTGAAAATAACTTCCAACTGGTTGTGTTTCAATATGATATTCAATATCTTTTGTTCCTTCTATGGTCTTAATATTTAAAATCGAAACTAAAATATAATTCAAATTTCCTTCTTGTACTGTTAAATATTTTCCTATTTTTATAAAATTTTTATTTTGCTCAAATTCGTCAATACTGTTTAATTTGACTTTTATAATAGATCCTGTACTTTCAAAAACTTTACCTATTTCTTTCATCTTTTACCTCCTAAATAAAAAACTTCTTTCAAGTCAGTTATGCTTAATTCCTGTATTTTACAAGATGTAACCCCAGCATTTTCTAATTCTTTAACATCAACATCTCCTATAACAAACAAATCATTTGGTAAATTCATTTGTAAATAGTTATCAATGTCTTCGCATCTTAAACATATCTTTAAAGAACAATTATCTGCTTTAATAAATTTATTTAAATTGAATTTTCTAGCAACATCTCCATTTTCAAAAGATATTTTATAATTCTCATATAATATTGACTGTATTTCAGAACAGTTATTATAATTATCATCTACAATAATAAAAAATGGTATTTTATTTAATTTAGGTTTTTTATTATATTTGCCTACATAATCTACTATAAAAGAAGCAACATCCTGATTTGAATATTTACGTACATCTAAATATATGACTCTATTGCTCGAATTATTTTGTAAGCGAATTTTTAGATTGTTCTTTATTGATTTTTTATATTTATCCTTAGAATACAAAACAGATAGCCATTTAGTTGATAGTAATTCTTTTAAGTTGTATACTTCAGATTTAAATTCGCTACATTTTATGATTCTTTCATCTTTTTTAGGATTTGCACTTATCGTCGCAACTTTATGAAAAAAATTTGGATAAAATAAATTTATTGCATCTTCTTCATTATAACCATCGTCTACTATTTTTTTTATTATTTTATTCTCGAGATTTTCATAAGATGGAGCGGAAATAATTTCTATTTTATTAATAAAATCATTAATATCAATTTTAAAAACTGCATTCCCTTTTTCGCTAATATACTTATGAATCACAATTATATCGTTTTTATTTAATTCCTTTTTATTGAACAATTTACTTATATTATCTTCAAAATTATAAAGTTTGGGAAAATACTTTTTAATATAACTTTTATTATTTGTACTAATGATTTTATTAAATAGTTCAATATCTATATTTTCTTTTTGTTCATTTTCAATATTTTTATGATGAATATATAATCTAAAATTGATTTCTTCATTTTTGATATATGACAATAACATATCCAATATAGGCTTTGCTAAAACACTAGGCGTTAGATTTTCGCTCGATTCATAATATTTACATTGTATTGCTATATTCTTATCATTTGTAAATATATCTAAATCTTCATTAGAACCTTCTAACATTATTTTTGTTTGGTCATCGGAATTTAAAATTTCTATAATACTTTTATTAAATTGATAATTAAAACCTAATATCGTGGGTGTTGCAGTTCTATCCATTTATATGTAAACCTCCCTTCAATTGAAGATAAAAAAAGTATCATAATTTTAATGATACAAATCTATTATAATAATAGCATATTTAGACATTTTTTTCCATACGCCCATTGAAATTTAATAAAGATTCATATATAATATTTTTAGAAAGAGAACAAGTTCGTAACTTGTATGTGATTCGCTCCATTTGATTTATACTCCCATATGGGAGTTTTTTTAAGACTGATAGATTTTATAGATTAATACTATCAGTCTTAATTTTTATGCTTCTTTAAGGCTATTCTCGTTTAATAAAAAGTCATATATACTCATATATATTATTCCATTATCATCTTGCCATTTAATAAAATGATCATAAACTATAACTATTTTTTTGAAATTATCTCCTACATTTAAAAGTGATTGTAGCTCTTGCTCTTTTTTATTATCGTCCTCTATACTGTATGCTGATTGAATATAATATTTATCACTACCTTTATTAACTACAAAATCTATCTCTAATTGTTTATAATCTTTTTTGCCGTTATTTAAATTATTTCTTTTTTCTACAACACCTACATCTACATTAAAACCTCTTCTTTTAAGTTCTGTATATATTATATTTTCCATTATATGAGTCTTTTCTAATTGTCTAAAATTAATTAAACTATTTCTAATTCCAATATCTACAAAATAATATTTTGATGGAGTTTCAATATATTTTTTTCCTTTTACATCAAACCTTTTAGATTTTTCAATTAAAAAGGCTTCTTCTAAATACTTTAAATATAATGCTATTGTTTTATTGGTAATATTTTTATTTCCTTTACTAATAAATGTGTTATATAGTTTTGTTGGATTAGTAAGAGATTTGGCTTTAAGTATATTCATATAAAGATTGGTATAGTACTATCATATAGCGTTAGAAAAGAGGGTGTCTAAATGTTAATTGCACCCTCTTTTAAATTTAATAATTTCTATACATTCATTATTTCTTTTTCTTTGTTTTCAATATCTTTATCTATTTTATCTACTTTATTATCTGTTAGTTTTTGTATTTTTTCTTCTATGGATTTTAGTTCGTCTTCTGTAATTGTACCTTCTTTTTGTTCTGATTTTACAATATCCATTGCTTCTCTTCTTATTGAACGAATTGATACTTTTGATTCTTCTCCCATTTTCTTTATATCTTTTGCAAGTTCTTTTCTTCTTTCCTCTGTTAATTCTGGAAATGCTAGTCTTATGACCTTTCCATCATTATTTGGGTTTATTCCTATTTCTGCTTTTAATATTTCTTTTTCTATCTCTTTTAATATACTTGCATCCCATGGTTGAATTACTATTAATCTTGCTTCTGGAACTGATATTCCTGCTACTTGGTTTATTGGAGTTGGTACTCCATAATAGTTTACCATTATTTTGTTTAATATTGCTGGGTTTGCACGCCCTGCTCTTAGTTCTGATAGGTTTTCTTCTAGAACACTTATTGTTTTGTTCATTTTTTCTTCAATGTTTTTTAAATCCATAATTCAAATCTCTCCTTTTTAATTTTTTCATTAACGCACTATTGTACCTATTTTTTCGCCTTTTATAATTCTAACTATATTTTCTGGATCATCTATGCCAAATACTACAAGTGGAATCTTATTATCTTTACATAAA
This sequence comes from uncultured Clostridia bacterium, assembly GCA_944392385.1. Taxonomy (GTDB): domain Bacteria; phylum Bacillota; class Clostridia; order TANB77; family CAG-508; genus UMGS1781. Next base: position 8,587 of record CALXWL010000071.1, read on the forward strand.
GATGTTGCTGTTGAGTCCATTACTTTTAAGTCTTTGTTTAGAATATCCAAATAGGTTATTTCGTCATATTTTACTGCATTTTTATTTTCTTTAGGATCTGCTGAATACACTCCATCTATTGTTTTTGCAAGTAATATTACTTCTGAATCTGTTTCTGCTGCTCTTAATGCTGCTCCTGTATCTGTTGAAAAATATGGGTTACCTGTTCCGCACGCAAATATTACTACTCTTCCTTTTTCTAAATGTTTAGCTGCTTTTCTTTTTATGTATGGTTCTGCTATTTCTCTCATTTCAATAGCTGTTTGAAGTCTTGTAAATATTCCTCTTGATTCTAATGCATCTTGAAGTGCTAGTCCATTTATTGTTGTTGCTAGCATTCCCATATAGTCTGATGTTGTTCTTTCCATCTCATGACCATATCTTCCTCTCCAAAAGTTTCCTCCTCCAACTACTATTGAAACTTGAACTCCCATATTTACTATTTCTTTAATTTTGTCACATATGTTACCTAATATTTTTGCATCTATTCCATTTTTTCTTTCTCCTGCTAGAGCTTCTCCACTAAGTTTTAATAAGATTCGCTTATATGCAATTTTCATCTAACTTACTCCTTTTTTATTCCCCTAAATTAGTATATTTAACTACTTATTTCGTATCAAATTTTATACCTTTTTAATTTCGTCTGTTTCTTCTGTACCATTGTATTCTGCAAATGATTGATTTATTTTATTATCTACAATTTCTTCTATTTTTTCCTTTTGTAAGTTTTCTGCAAGTGTTAATTCGCTAACTAGTATTTGTTTCGCATTTAATAGCATTTTCTTTTCTCCTGTTGATAACCCTCTTTCTTTTTGTTTGAAACTTAAGTTTCGAACAACATCTGCTATTTCATAAATATCTCCACTTTTCATTTTTTCCATATTATCTCTATAGCGCTTATTCCAATTCAATGACATTTCTGTAGAATTTGTTTCTAGTACTTTAAATACTTTACTTGCTGTTTCTACATCTATGATATTTCGCACTCCAATTTCTTCTGCTTTTGATGTTGGAACCATAACTTTTACTTCTCCTGGCATTTTTATTATGTAATATGATTCTTTTTCACCTAATATATTTTTTTCTTCTATATCTTGTATTACTCCTGCACCATGCATTGGGTATACTACTTTATCTCCTACATTAAACACTTTAACAGTCACTCCTTCACCGCATTTTTTTCTTTTTCAAACATAATTATTATACCACAAAATTTGGTAAAAGTAAATGATTTTTCCATAAGAAAAATTTTATTTATTTACAATTTTTTATACAATTTTGCAGAGTAAGTAGAATGCAAGAATTATATATTAATTCTGTCTGCTCCTAATATTTCTTTGAATTCTGATAGTATTTCTTCTGTTAGATATATTGCTCCACATGGTTTTATTCCTTCATTATCTATTATTTGCACAGGTATATTATTTCTTTCTCCAGAGAAGAATTTTATTGCTCCCCTTAGTTTAGATTTCTGATTTTCTGTTATGTCTCTTATATCTAGTGTTAGTATTTTTCGTTTTTGTTCTGATTTTTGAATCTGTTGTTTTTCTCCTTTTATTATGTTTTCGAAATTTATTATTGTATTTGCTACTATTTTTACATCTTCATCTTCTCTTATGCTTAGTCTCCCTTCTACTAATACTATATTATCTGCTATTAGCGAATTTGATGATCTTGTATAACAGCTATCAAATACTATTATTTCTGTGCTTCCATATAAGTCTTCAACTGTTACAAATGCCATTATTGTATTATTTTTAGTGTATTTTTTCTTAACTGATGTTATTATTCCTGCATATCTTACTTGTTTTCCATCTTTTGATAGGTCGTTTTCTTCTTTTATGTTTATCATTTGAAGTGTATTAATGTTTGTATTTGATTCAATCTCTTTTTTTATTTTTTCTAGTGGATGTCCTGATATATATATTCCTAGCATTTCTTTTTCCATATCTAGTAATGTTCTTTCTTCGTATTCTGATGTTCTCTTTAGATTGTATTTATGTTTTTCTGCTGTTTCTTTACTTGCTATATCAAACATTGTTACTTGTCCTTGTATTGACTTTCTTGTTTCTCCTGATATTGTTTCTAATATTTCTTCAAATGAGTCCATTAATGTGTGTCTTGTTTCTCCTAATTCATCAAATGCTCCTGATTTAATTAAGCTTTCTATACATTTTTTGTTTACTGCTTCACCTTTTATTCTCTCACAAAAATCTGTGAAATTTTTAAATTTCCCATTTTTATTTCTTTCTTCTACTATTGTATCTATTGCAGCTGTTCCTACGTTTTTTACACTTCCTAATCCAAAACGTATTTTATTTTCATTTACTGCGAATTTTGTATAACTTTTATTTATGCTTGGTTTTAGTATTTCTATGTTTAATCTCCTACATTCTGCTATGTATTCTGGTATTTTATCTAGATTTCCTAAAAAACTGTTTAGTGTTGCTGCCATAAATTCCACTGGGTAATATGTTTTTAAGTATGCTGTTCTATATGATACTACTGCATATGCTGCTGCATGAGATTTATTGAATGCATATTTTGCAAATTCTGCCATTTCATCAAATATTTTATTTGCACTTTCCTCATCTATGCCATTTCTTACACAGCCTGGAATTATTATATTCCCATTTTCATCTTCTTGTCCATGTATAAAGTATTCTCTTTCTTTTGCCATTACGTCCAGTTTTTTCTTTCCCATTGCTCTTCTTACTAAATCTGCTCTACCGAAGAGAATATCCGGCTAAGTCTCTAACTATCTGCATAACTTGTTCTTGGTATACCATACAACCATATGTTACTTTTAGTATTGGCTCTAATGCTGGATGAGTATATTCACAATGATTAGGATCAAGCTTATTTTTTATGTATCTTGGTATTTGATCCATTGGTCCTGGTCTATATAATGATACTCCTGCAATTATATCTTCCAATGTATCTGGTTTTAGTTCTTTCATAAAGTTTGTCATTCCTTGACTTTCAAATTGAAATACTCCAACAGTATTACCAGATTGCCATGTGTTTGCAAATACTTTTGGGTCATTCATATCTTTATCAAATTCTACATCTATTCCTTTATTTTCTTTTACAAATTTCATTGTATCTGATATAACTGTTAATGTTCTTAGTCCTAGAAAATCCATTTTTAAAAGTCCTAGTTCTTCTAGTGTTGTCATTATAAATTGTGCTTCAACTGTCCCTTCATTTACATATAATGGTACATATTCAACTACTGGTTTATCAGTTATTAATACTCCGCATGCATGTGTAGAAGCTTGCCTTGGTAAACCTTCTAGTTTCATTGCTATATCTAATAAATTTTTTGTTTTTTCGTCATTTTCATAAATTTCTTGAAACTCTCTGTTTTGCTCTAGTGCTTTTTTTATTGTTATATGTAGTTCCATCGGTACCATTTTTGCAAGTTTATCTGCTTCTGAATATGGAACATCTAATGCTCTTGCTACATCTCTTATTACCATCCTTGCTGACATTGTTCCAAATGTTATTATTTGTGATACATGGTCTCTTCCATATTTTCTTGCTACGTATTCTATAACTTCTGGTCTTCTTTCGTAGCAAAAGTCTATATCAAAATCTGGCATGCTTATTCTTTCTGGATTTAAGAATCTTTCGAACAATAAGTTATATTTTATTGGGTCTATATCTGTTATTCCCATTGCATATGCTGCAATTGAACCTGCTCCTGAACCACGCCCTGGTCCAACTGATATTTTTTGAGTTTTTGCATAATTTATGAAATCCCAAACTATAAGGTAATAATCCACATATCCCATTTTTTCGATAACTGTTATTTCATATTCTAATCTATCTTTAATTTCCTTACTTGGATTTTCTCCATATCTTTTCTTTAATCCTGTATAGCAGAGTTCTTTAAAGAAGTCACTATGTGTTTTATATTCTTTTGGTACTTCATAATTTGGAAGTTTTGTATGTCCGAATTCAAAATCGAAATTACATTTTTCTGCAATTTTAACTGTGTTTTCTATAGCTTCTGGTATGTTTTTAAAATAATCTTCCATTTCTTCTGGTGATTTTACATAGAATTCATCTGTTCCCATTTTCATTCTGTCTACATCATTCATTTTTTTACCAGTTTGAATACATAGTAGTATTTCATGAACATATGCATCTTCTTTTTTTAAATAATGTGCATCATTTGTTGCTACAAGAGGTATTTCCAATTCTTTTGAAAGTTCAATTAATTTTTGATTTACTAGGATTTGCTCTGGTAATCCATTTGGTTGTATTTCTAAATAGTAGTCCTCACCAAATAAGTTTTTATGCCACAGTGCTATTTTCTTTGCCTCTTGCATATCTTCTTTTAGAATTGCTTTATTTACACTTCCTGCCAAGCATGCACTTAAAGCTATTAATCCCTCGTGATATTTTTCTAGTATTTCTAAATCTATTCTTGGTTTATAGTAAAACCCTTCTGTAAATCCCATTGATACTAATTTGGTTAAATTTTTATAGCCTTCCTCATTTTTTGCTAGCAAAATTAAATGTGAATATTTATTATCAATTCCATTTTCTTTGTCAAACCTTGTACGTGGTGCTACATATACTTCGCACCCTATAATAGGTTTTATTCCAACTTTTTTACATTCTTTATAAAAATCAACTACTCCAAACATAACGCCATGATCAGTAATTGCCATTGCCTTCATCCCAAGTTCTTTTGCTCTTGCTGGTAACTCTTTTATCTTATTTGCTCCATCTAATAAACTATATTCACTGTGAGTGTGTAAGTGTACAAAATCCATATTTTTCTCCTGTTATATTTTTGCTATATTATACCATAAAATTATTCTCAATCACCATATTTTTTATGAAATTTATGAAAAAAGCAATAAAAAAGCAATAGTCCATAATAGATTAGATTTTATTTTTCTATTTTTCTTCCAACGACAGCAAACCTTCCATCTTCTGTATGGTATGAACAAGTAGATAGTGTAATTAATTTATCGCCATATTTAGCTGTTTCTTCTATATTATATAGTGATGCTTTTTTAGCATTTTCTATAAATTGATTATATTCTTCTTCTGTTTTAGCATTTACAAAATAATAATATCTAAATACATTTGTTTCAGATTTATAATATACTCTTGATTTGAATACAGCAATAATTGCATATTCTTCCTCATCTTCTACAGTTGTGAATTTTATAATTGGATGTGTTTTATAAAATTCTTCGTCTTCATATTTTAATAATTCTTGAAACATGGTTCCATTTCTTAAATTATGCCCATATATTAATAAATTTGTACTTGGAATATTCCAATCATAATCTTTGTTTAAAAAGATAGAGCCTTTTTTAGATTTTTCTTTTTTGTAATTATGTGTCATATAATATTCATTATCTGTGCCTTGCAGTACAGGATAATTTATATTTGTATTTTCTATTTCTAACCATCCAATAATATCAGGATTTTCTTTTTGAAGAGTTTTTAGTTTTATCATTCTTTCTGTTTCTATTTTTTCTGTTGAATTTTCATTAAACTCTGCTTGTATTATTTCATTTTTATTAATTTCTATGTTGTTTAATAAGTTACTTTCTTTGTTTGCTTCTTTTTTCAATAAAAAAAAATCTATTATATACATAATTGATATAACAGTTAAAATAACTAGAATGCAATTTATAAGAATATATATAATTCTTTTTCTTATCTTTGTTTCTTGCTTCAAACTGTATCACCTAAATTCATTTTATAAGGATAGACATTTTAGCCTATCCTTTTATCACATATTTTTTTATTAAAAAGATTGCTATTGTTGATGATAATGCTATTAATATAGAAATACCTAGATAATTTGCTACACCTGTTGCTGGTGTTTCATCTTTTGGTTCTTCAGGTATTGTTACTTCTTCAATTTGTGAAATCTTAGCATAAATAGTTGTATCTTTATTTAATACTTCGTTAAAATTAAATTCATTTGTGTATTCAGCATCTGTATAAAAACCATCTATTTTTTCATTTTCTTCTAATATGATGTGTGATTTTAATAAATCTGCTGTAATAGTTCCACCTTCATTTACTGTTATTTTATTTGTGTTGTCTTTAACAATTAAAGTTATTATTACTTTTTTTGCATCAACATTTGGAGTTACTTTATCAGGCACTGTTGTTTCAGAAATTACATTATTAGCAACATCTGTTAAAACTACTTTGTTACTTGATATAAAAACTTTATTTGTTGTATTAGAAGTATTAGTTATAGTAAATTCCGTAAGATGTCCATTTTCAGCAGCACGAACTACATTTTCATTTGTATCAGATGTTAGTGTTCCATTCATTATTAAAGTAGGATTATTTGTAGCATATGCTCCTTTGTCTATTTCAATTCCATTGTTAGCTCCTGTTCCGTTATATCCTAAGTGTAGTTTTCTTACTTCAAGTTTACCACCATTTACAAGAACTGCTCCATATTTAAAACCTGTTATTGAAACATTTTCTAAAATTACTGTTGCACCATCATATGATTGTACTCCATATTTAGGACCATTTACTAAATTTATATTTTTTAGTGTAAGCTTTGCATCAGACAATTGTGCTGTGAACATTGTTTGATTACCTGTTGTTGATGTCCAACTACTAGCACCTGTTACAGTATAACCATTACCGTCAATTGTAAGTTCTTTAGCTATTACTATTGGTTTGCTTACTGTTATATTACCATCTAGTCTTATTGTTTCTCCTATATCTGCACTTGATACAGCATTGTTTAGAGATTCTTCATCTGTAATTGGTGTTGTAGCATTACTATAATTTGACAATATTAACAAAATTGTAAGTATTGCTATAAAAAATACTAATAATTTTATTATATTTTTCATTATTTCACCTCCTAAAAATAGCTTTTCCTTTTTATTATTTATTATTTATAAATTTTTCAATAAAAATTTTCCAACATATTTTTTTACATTAATTGCCATTTTTGGTTTTTCTCGTGTTTGTCTTTTTTTTTGGGTACATTTATGGTATAATATTTTTTAGTTTAATTTAGGAGGAGTTTGCTTTATGAAATTAGCATCTGATAATGAAACTTTAGCTGAGAATAAAGCTTTAATGTTATACTTGTTAAATAAGGTTAATAAACCCATTGATAATACATCTTTTTATAAGTTAGTTTTAACTTTTGAAGATATGAATTATTTTTATTTTCAACAATTCCTTTTGGATTTAATTGAAAATAAATATATTTTAAAAGGCGTTTCTGATAAAAATGAGACTATATATGAGATGACTCAAGAAGGAAGACAAGCTATTAATTTAGTTCAGGATTTAATTCCTGGTTTTACTAGATTTCAAATTGATAACAACTTTAAAGAAGATTTACGTTCTATTGAAGATGAGTATTCAATAACTGCTGATTTTATCCCTGAAAGCGAAAATTGTTATAATGTAATATGTAGAATTACTGAAAATGGAAAAGTTACGTTTGAAGTAAAAACATTTGCTGCTTCTAGAGAACAAGCTAAGTTGATTGTTGAGCATTGGAAAAAAAATGCTGTTAAGCTTTATCCTAAAATGTTAAAGATGTTAACTAAATAGATTTAGTTTTTTATAAAGGCAAAGGAACTAGAAAATTCCTTTGCCTTTATTTTTATTGTTCTCTTATTAAAATTAATGGTGTACATTCTCTGCTTTGTCCTGCTGGATTGTCTTTTATTAGTTTTTTTAAGAAGCTATCCTTCCCTTTTAACTCTTCTTCTTTTCCTAATATTTCTTGACCTAGGTCATTTGCATCTACTATCATGGTTGTTATTCCTAACTTGCTTTTTATCTCATTACATACATCATCAGGGTTTTCAGGTATTCTTATTCCAATATTTTCATATTCTTTCCATACCTTTCCATAAAATCCATCTAGCCCACTTACTTCTGGTCCAACTATTTCGTAAAATACACCTTTTTTCCCAAATACTTTAGTTATGGCACTAACAATACTTGCATAAAGTACTTTTAATAGTCCTACTGTGTTTATTGCATACTGCATCTTTATTGCTTCTCCTACTCCAATTCCTGTTTCTGGGTGTGACGCAAATTTTGATAAAAATTTTGCCCAAAAACCTACTTTTATTTCTTCTCTTTTTATTGTCCTTTTTTGACATAGCGATATTATTTTTTCGCTACAGCTTACTATATCTCCTTCTTTATATATTGGTTTTACGTATTCTTCAAAAATTTCTATATAATTATCTCCTTCTTTTATAAATTTAGTTTTTATTGCATGTCTTAAATAAATTTTATTGTCAGCCTCAATTTCAACCTTTTTCCCTTCATTAGCTTTAAAATCCATACAAAACCTCCTATAAAATATATGTGATTTTAAAATATTAAACTTAAAAGAAACTTAATTATATATATTTTATTGAATTTTTGTATGTTTATTCTATCAAATATTACTAAATTTTGGCATCATTCCTATCTTATTTGGAGTATGCTCTGGTAATTGATATATATCATGTCCTGGAAATTCATTTGCTTCTACAAATACTGGTCCTTTATCAGAAAATCCAACATCCCAACCTATATAAGCCATTTGAGGGATTATTGTTGATGCTTCTTTACACATTGTTATTGCTTTATCCCAATCTGGAAATTCAAATCCTTTTATTTTATTCCCAGTTGCTGGGTGAACTTCATATAATTTTTTATTTTTGTCTATTGCCTTGTCTGATACAATCCCTGTTTTTACATCTATTGGTGCTACCATACCACCACTATTAAAATTATCTACATATGATCCATTTCCTATCCTAAAATATGCACATATTACATTGGGTTTGTTATCTTTTAGTATTGTAACTACTCTTGCTGTATTTATAGCATCTGGATATATTGCACTTAACTTCTCATTTTGTTTTATTACTTCTTCTAGTTCAAAGTTATGATTATTTTTTAGATAATCATACAATTCATCATATGAATTGTAATTTTCTACGTTTATTTTCTCTATACCTTTTCCACAGCCACCGATCAATTGGCTTTGCCATAAATATTTTATGCTTTTCAATAAATTTTATTACATCTTCTTTGCTTCTAGTTGTTACATCTATCCAGTCTCTTTTTAGATATTTTTCAAATATTGTGTTAAATTCATTTTTGTTTTCAAATATATGAAAATATGCTTTATTATTATATTTATTTATTAAATTATTATTTCTTCCTCTTGTTATATATGTGTCTCTTTGTTCATCTGTAAGGTTGTACATTTCAAATAAATCATAATCCATGTATCCTGCACCATATTTTCTAGCACATTCTTCCATATCTAAAAATATTGCTATTCTGGATTTTTTTGTTTTCTTATGAATGTCGTTTATTTTCTTTAACATAGCTTTATAATCCATTTTAGATATTCTACTTAACATGTATTTTATATTTCCCATATTTATACTCTCTCCATTTTTACCTATTTTATAATTCTCTTTTCATATCTTCATATTCTTTTAATCTAGCTTCATAAGCTTCCATTGCTGCTTTTTCAAATGGCACTTTGGCTTCTGGCTGTCTTAATATATTATGTATAAAATGCTTAGCAAATATTGGATTTAATACCAAAAGTGGTCCCAGAATTGTTGTGCCTATAAAATTTTTTATTCTTATTCCTTCTAGTTTACTTTTCCTATTTAGACCTATCCCTCTGATGACCTTTGCAAAATAGTTTTCTTCATTGTTTCCATATTCATGTGAAAATTGATCTTTATATCCTACTATTTTTATTCCTTCACTTTCTCCTAGAAAAAGTGAATTATATCTATTCATCATTTCTCTTTTTGAATATATATCTAAAATCCCGTAATGCCTCTATTTTATTTCCATTATCACTTTCTATATATTGCCCAAATATTTCAAAACTATTACCTGTAAATAGCATTGCTTTTCCCACTTCTATATCTTCTTTTATTTTTTCTTTGTATGGTAATAATTGTTTTATAACTTTTTCTTGTGATTTTTCTGTCATGGAACCTAAGTATACTAAATCCACTTCTTCTTTTACAAATGCAGGTTCTGTATTTAAACTTGTTTCTATAAATTCTGCATCGGGCAAAGCTTTTTTTAGGAGCATTATGTTGCCTAGATCACCGTATATATTACTTATTTCAGGAAATAATATTTCTATTTTCACCCTTTGTCCTCCTTTAGGTTTTGTTTCAATTTTAGAGCTACATCATATTTATAAATGTCATGTAAAATAAATATTGTATCTATATTATCCTTATCTATAAACTTTGTTGTTTCTAATTCATTTACTGTTTTTATTAAGCGTTCTTCTGGAACTCCTGCAAACAATAATCTTAAATAATAATCGTTTGCTCTTACCCCTCCAATTATTATTTGTTTTATATCTTCTTTATTTAATAGCTCAAAATCCGCATCATACAACCATGTTAAATTTTCTGATGAATATTTTGCATCATCACAATCATCTATTATTAATATTATAGCTTTTTTACCTGGTTTACTTTGCACATAATCAAAAACTCTTGATGCAGCAACTGGGTTTTGTCCTTTTGAAAGATGTGTTATTACTTTTTTCCCTGCTATTTCCTCTTCATTTATCCTTGTTTCTACTATTTTTGTTTTCTTTATTGAATTATTTATTTTCGTTGCTGATAATCCTATTATTCTTAATATTGAAATTGCGGCCAGTTCATTATATATATTGAATATGCTATCTGCTATCATATAATATCTATAGCTTTTTCTAGTTTCTTTTATTATTATTGCTTTTCTATCTTTATCTATATTTTTTACTAAAAAATTACTTTCTGGTGATGCAAAATCACAATTTGGGCAATATGCTTTCCCAATATGATGATATCTTGCATACTTATATTTTAATTTGCTATCACATTTTGGACAAGTTTTTATATCCTTGATTATATTATTAGTTTCTTCCACATCTGTATCTAGCTTGTCTATTCCAAAATATATTTTTTTATTTTTTTTTCCTAACTGACAAGAAATTAAATCGTCAGCATTCAATATTAAAGTTGTTTCTTTCGGTAAACTGCTATTTATTATATCTACAATATAATCTGTATGTGCATTTCTCTTTATTGAGTCTCTAAATAAATTAGTACATACAAGATAATCTGGCTTTATATTTTTATATATTATTTTAGAACTCCTCTCATCTATTTCAAAAACTGCAATGTCTTGCTTTATTTTATTATTTAGTGTTGCCTTACTAAGAAGAGCAGTTGCAATTCCAGAATTAAGATTAGAACCTAATCTATTATTCAAAACATTGTATCCGTTATCTATTAATACATCATTTATTATATTACATACAGTAGTCTTTCCATTTGTTCCTGTAACAGCAATTATTTTTTTTGGTTTATCTATATATTTTAAAAAATCTGGACAAATCTTTATTGCTATTTTTCCTGGCATATATGTTGCATTCTTCTTAAACAATTTCAAAACCAAAACTGATAATTTTCCCACAAATAAAGCAACATAAAACCTCAACTTCTTCATACACCAAAATTCCTTTCCTCCACAATTATCTACTATTTATTAATTCTAATATTACTACTACCTCAAACATTAAACTTAAATAAAACTACATCACCATCTTGCATTATATACTCTTTTCCTTCTGAACGTACTAGCCCCTTTTCTTTTGCTGCTGCCATTCCGCCTTCTCTTATTAAGTCATCATATGAAACTATCTCTGCTTTTATAAAACCTCTTTGAATATCTGAATGAATTTTTCCTGCCGCTTCTGGAGCTTTTGTTCCTTTCTTTATTGTCCATGCTCTTACTTCTGGCTCTCCTGCTGTTAAAAATGACATTAATCCTAATAAATCATAACTTTCTCTTATTACTGTATCTAATCCAGATTCTTTTAATCCTAATGCTTCTAGCATTTCCTTTTTATCTTTCTCATCTAATCCTGACAATTCTTCTTCTATTTTTGCACAAAGTGGTATGCATTTTGTATTTTCTTTTTTTGCTAACTCTTTTACTTTTTTTACATTTTCGTCATTTTCAATGTTTGCCAACTGCTCTTCTTCCACATTTGCTATATATATAATTGGTTTCGAAGTTAAAAGGAATAAGTCTTTTACAGTTTCTTTTTCCTCTTCTGTAAGTTCTACATTTCTTGCAGGCTTTCCACTTTCTAATAGTGATTTTATTTTATTTAACGCGTCTAGTTCTATTTGATACTTCTTATCTGCCTTTAACAATTTAGTTGTTTTTTCAATTCTTTTATCAACTGTTTCTATATCTGCAAAAATCAATTCTAAATTTATTGTTTCAATATCTCTTAAAGGATTTATATTACCATCAACATGCACAATGTTACTATTTTCAAAGCATCTTACAACTTCTACAATAGCATCTACTTCTCTTATATGTGATAAGAATTTATTTCCTAATCCCTCTCCTTTGCTTGCACCTTTTACTAAACCTGCAATATCAACAAATTCAATTACCGCATGAGTTATTTTCTGTGGTTTATACATTTTTGCAAGTTTATCTAATCTTTCATCTGGAACTGCTACCATGCCAACATTTGGTTCAATTGTACAAAATGGATAGTTTGCACATTCCGCTCCTGCTTTTGTAATACTATTAAACATTGTGCTCTTTCCTACATTAGGTAAACCTACTATTCCTATTTTCATAACAAAGTCTCCTCTTTTTTTTTTATTTATAGCAAATATTATATACCATTTCTAGCATTTATTCAATAAAAAAATAGCAAGTTTTGTCTTAAAAAGGTTACCATTCAGAGTTAGCCCTATATACTTCTATCCAAACAAACTTATTTGATTACTTTGACTCATTCCGTCTAGGCAGCCAAATTTTGCTAAAAGTTCTGTTGTAGATTTTCCTATTTTTGCTTTTATTTGTAAGTCATCTATACACATGAAATGTCCTTCTGCTTTTGCAGCTTCATATATACTTTCTGCTGCTATTCCTCCAAGTCCTGCTATGCTTGATAGTGGTGGTCTTATTTTTCCGTCTTCTATTTGAAATTTTGTGCTATGTGATTTATATAGGTCTATATTTAAAAATTCAAATCCTCTTTCATACATTTCTAGTACCAGTTCTAATATTGTGTACATTCCTTTATCTTTTTGAGTTGCGTTGTTGCCCATCATTTCTATTTCTTTCATTTTTGCTTTTACTTTTTCTTTTCCATATATCATAAATTCACTGTCAAATTCTGTTGCTCTTATTGTATAAAATGCTGTGTAGTATGCTAGTGGATAATGTACTTTAAACCATGCTATTCTAAATGCCATTGTTACATATGCTACTGCATGTGCTTTTGGGAACATGTATTTTATTTTTTTACATGAATCTATATACCAGTCTGGTACATTAAATTCTTTCATTATTTCTTCTTGGTCTGGTTTTAATCCTTTTCCTTTACGCACATTTTCCATTATTTTAAACGATTTATCTGGTGGCAATCCTTTTTTTATTAAATATGTCATTATATCATCTCTTGTACATATTGCTTCACTTAATGTTGCTGTTTTTTCTTGAATTAATGTTTGTGCATTGTTTAGCCATACATCTGTACCGTGTGATAATCCTGATATTCTTATTAGTTCTTCAAATGTTGTTGGTTTTGTATCTACTAGCATGTCTCGTACAAATTTTGTTCCAAATTCTGGCACTCCAAATGAACCAACTTGTGAGTTTATTTGTTCTGGCGTAACTCCTAAAGCTTTTGTAGATGTAAATAGAGACATTGTTTCTTTATCATCTAATGGTATTGATTTTGGGTCTATTCCTGTTAGGTCTTGTAACATTCTTATTACGGTTGGGTCGTCATGTCCTAGCATATCTAGTTTAAGTAGGTTTTTATCTATTGAATGATAATCAAAGTGAGTTGTTATGATATCTGAATTTGGGTCGTCTGCTGGATGCTGTACTGGGCAAAATTCATATATTTCTCTGCCGTGTGGAACTACTATAATTCCACCTGGATGCTGACCGAGTAGTTCTTTTTATTCCTACTACACCTTCTACTATTCTTGATATTTCGGCATTTGTTATTGGTATGTTTCTTTCTTCATAATACTTTTTTACATAACCAAAAGCCGTTTTTTCTGCCATTGTACCTACTGTTCCTGCTTTAAATGTTTTTCCTTTTCCAAATATAACTTCTGCATATCTATGTATTTTTCCTTGATATTCTCCGGAAAAGTTTAAGTCTATATCTGGTTCTTTGTCTCCGTTGAATCCTAAGAATGTTTCAAATGGTATATCCATTCCATCTTTGCATAACTTTGTTCCACATTTTGGACATTTTTTATCTGGTAAGTCTACCCCATTTTTTATTCCATAATCTGTGAAGTCTGAGTATTTGCAGTTTGGACATCTATAATGTGGAGGTAGTGAATTTACTTCTGTTATTCCAAGCATGTTTGCTACAAATGATGAACCGTACAGATCCTCTTGAACCTACTAAATATCCATCTTCATTTGATTTTTGTACTAATTTTTGTGCAATTATATATAGAGTTGAAAAGCCATTTTTTATAATTGAGTCTAATTCTCTTTTTAGTCTTGCTTGAACTATTTGTGGTAATTGGTCTCCATATAATTCTTTTGCTTTATTTTCGCATATTTTCTTTATTTCTTCTTCTGCCCCTTCTATTACTGGTGGACATTTTTCTTTTGATATTGGGCATACATTTTCACACATGTCTGATATTTTATTTGTGTTTGTTACTACTACTTCATATGCTTTTTCTTGCCCTAAATATTCAAATTCTGAAAGCATTTCTTCTGTTGTTCTTAGGTATAATGGAGCTTGGTTATCACAGTCTGAAAAGCCTTGTCCTGCCATTAATATTCTTCTATATACCTCGTCTTGTGGATCCATAAAGTGCACATCACATGTTGCTACTACTAGCTTTCCAAATTTTTCGCCTAGGCTTACTATTTTTCTATTTATTTCTTTTAATGCTTCTTTATCAGGAACAATTCCATCTCTTATCATAAATTCGTCGTTGCCTAGTGGTTGTATTTCCAAATAATCATAATATTTAGCTATTTTTTCTATTTTTTCTTGTGGTTTGTTTTGCAATATTGCTTTGTAAAGTTCTCCTTGCTCACAAGCACTTCCAAGTATTAGTCCTTCTCTATATTTTTCGAATACACTTTGCAGAATTCTTGGTCTTTTATGGAAATATTGTATATGTGATATTGATATTAATTCATATAAGTTTCTCAATCCTTTTTGATTTTGTGTTAGTATTATTGCATGATATGGTTTTATTTTTTTCCAAGCCTCTTCTCCTTCTGGAATTTCGTCATCTGGTATAAAGTATGCTTCTACTCCATATAAAACCTTTATATCTAAACCTAAATCATCTACTGCATGCTTTGCTTCTGGGAAAGCTTGTACTACACCATGGTCTGTAATTGCAATTGATTTCATTCCCCAAGATGCTGCACGTTTTATTAGTTCTTTTGCAGGTGTTACTGCATCCATTTGGCTCATTTGAGTGTGTAGATGTAATTCAACACGTTTTGTTATGCTATTATCTTGCCTTGTACTTTCTGCTTGCTGTGGTAATTCTATAACTATATTTGCAATTATTCCTATTTCTTTTGCAAAATTATCATATTGGGCATTTCCTTGAAGTTTTACTCTCATTTTTGGCTTAATCCTTTGCATTACTTTTGATACTTTTTCTGGCTCTACAAATGATTTACATGTTATTGTGCTTGTTCCATCATATACGTCAAACATGACCAATGTTTTCCCGTTTTTTAGTTCTCGTGAATCTGTTTTTATTACTTTGCCTTGAATTGCCACTTTTCCATAATCTGGTGTTAAATCTTTTATTTTTACTATTTGCTCTTTTATATTTGCTGTTCTTCCTATTATTAATGGTGTATCTTCTTCTGGATTTTCTTCTATTTGTATATTTTCTTTTTTATTTTCTTTTACTTCCTGTTTTTTCTTCTCAGATGATAAATTTATGTTGTTTACTAAATTTTTACATACGTTATTTTGTAGTTCTTCTAAAAAATGTTGTTGTTTTTTTATTTCTTCTTCTGTAACATTTTCGTTGTATTCTATTTTATATCTTTTTCCATATAAGTTAAATAAAAGGTTCTCTAATACTTTATCTACAGAGTATGCATGTAAAAATTCTGAACTCTTATTTTTTAAATTTATAATAATATAGTTTTCTTTTATGGAAAAAGTACTGTCTTTTAATATGGCTTTTGTAACAGGAAATTTTGTTTCTATATATTTTATAATTTTATTCCAGTCTTGGTCAATATTACATTTTAATTTCATTTCAGGATATGTAATTTTGCTTTCAATTGTTGTAATTGAAAATCTTGTAGATAAATATGTCTCAAAATCAGCTAATTCATCTATAATTAGCTGATTTTCGGATTTTATTTCTATCTCTAATTTATTGCTTTTTTTGTATAAATTCATTTTTTGTATGTAGGCATTTAAAATATTGTTTTCTTTTTTATAATCTTGAAATACGTCTTTTATAACTTTTTGCATTTTATGTTCCCTCTTTTCTCTCTTGTTCATGGAATATATTTTATCATATTTTACAAAAAAATTTTTTTTAATTGCTTTTTTTTATTTATAATGTTATAATTCAATTAAATAAGTTTTTACTAAAGATTTAAGGATGTGATTCAAATGATGGGTTTTAATTCTATTGATGAAAAAGATAGTAATAATTTATCAGTTACTGACTTTCTAGAAAGCTTAGATACTGATATGAATTTGCCTGTTAATTTAGATGTCCTTCAAGATGAAAACAGCAATAATTCTGAACCAATTTCTGAAGATATAGAAAGTGATTCAGAAGAAATTACTGCTCTTGTTGAAGTAAAACCTCATAGCCTTTTAGCTCCTCAAACTATATTTAAAAAGAGCATTAAGATTTCTATAAAATCATTTTTAATTTCATTATCTCTTGGTTTTTTAAATTTATTTTTTTAGTATTCATACCATTGTCCACTATTTTGTAATTCATTTATTACTTGTACATGTTCTTCATTTGTTGTTGTGAAATATAGTTTTCCATTTTTATCTGCTACAAAGAATAAATAGTCTGTATCATTTGGTTCTATTGCAGCTTCAATACTTTCTTTTCCTACTGATGCTATTGGTCCTACTGGCAGTTTTCCTTCCATATTTGGTCCTCTTGTATTGTATGGATTATATGCATCAATCTCATTTTGATACAAATCTCTATCTCCCATATCTACTTTTATTGCATAGTATGTTGTAACATCACTTCCTAATGACATTCCTAGGTTTAGTCTATTATAAAATACACTTGCTACATTCTTTCTGTCAGTATTATTTAGCCCTTCTGTTTCTACAATTGAGGCTAGTGTAAGTATTTCATGTATGGTATAATCACTTGCTTCAATTTCTTCTTTATATTCTTCTAATACTTCATCCATTTTATCTAACATTTTTTCAAATATTTCTTCTACAGTGGTATCTTTATTTGCTATTGAATAAGTATCTGGAAATAAGTATCCTTCTAATGGATAGTATATGTCCTCATTTTTTATTTCATCTGTTAAAAACCAATATTTTTGTATTAAGCTATCTATATATTCTTCATTTGCTAATACAGCATATACGTCTTCTTCAGTATTATTAGTTTTATCTGCTATTGTACTTACAAGATACCACATTGGTTTGCCTTCTAAATATGTTATTGTTATTTGGTTTGGATCATGCATTATTCCAGTTTGTAACATTTCTGTTATTTCTTTTAGATCCATACTTTCTTTTAAGTAATATGTACCTGCTTGAAAGTTAGTTATTTTATTTATTTTTACATATATTTTGAAAACTAATTCACTTTTTATTAAATTATTTTCTTTAAGTATTTTTGCTATTTGGCTACTTCCGCTTCCTAATGGAATTTGAACTTCTTTTTCTTCTATTTGTTTACTAACTGGCATTGTTAGTATTTTATATGTTCCCATAATTATCCCTAATAATATTAAAATTGCTGCTATTGCTATAATTATTATTTTTTTCATTATATTTTGTATGATGTATTTAAATTAACTTAAATAAACCATACTCTCCTTTCTTTATTTATTTTCATATGCTTTATTGTGAAATATTTTGTGATATCTATTCTCTGGTTATTATGTAATTTACTATATCTGTATATGTTTCTTCATCTATATTTCCTTCGTCTACTATGTTTATTACAATTCCAACTTCTTTTAAAATTGGTGCTAACTCTATGATGAATCTTTCTAGGTTTTTATCCGTATTTGTAACAATTATATTTATTCCTTTTATATTGTTTTTCATTGCTATACTCACAGTATTTTTTATCATTTTTATTCTATCTTCAAAATTAGATAAGTCTGCATTTTCTATGCTTAGATTTGCCCATATATCCATTTCTTCATCATTTATAATTTCTACATTTTTTAGCAGTATGCCTTCTTCTGTTATACTTAATAAATCTTTAATCAATACTTTTGTTCCTTCTATATCTAGTTTAGAACCATCTTCTATATTTATAGATATTTTTTTTGTTTGAGTTTCTTGTTTCATGTCTTGTCTTATTATGTACTCATTTGTCAAGACATTTGCTTTTACATATCCTACTATTCCACTTTCTGTACGTATTAATCTCCAACCTTTACTGGTTGTATAAAATGCATTTACAGTTTCCCCAACTTGCAAAGTTCCTAGATTTTTTGATAAAGCTCTTGGCCTAAATCTTATCTTTGCTTCTTTTTTTGCTTCTGCTTTTATCATTCCTTCGTTTAATTTATCTATTATAACAATATCTTCTTCTTCTAAGTATTTTGTTTCAATATTATATACTATTTTCATTTCTTTTATTGGTATATAGATTGTATCATTTACTCGTATTATAGTTTCTAATGTATCTTTATTTGTTCCATTTATGTTTATTATTTTTTCACCTATTTTCATACTTGCTACAGATACTTCAGAAGTTGCTATTACAGTGTCATTTTCTTCATCATAATATATTGTTTTGTCTAGAAATTGTTCAATATCTTCTTTGGAAATATATATGTTTTCTTCTTCATCTTTGTAGATTGGTTTTTTTAAGTTTTCTGTAACGTTTTCATCTCCTATGATTAAGTTTGTTACATTTTGAAATTTATTTCTTTTATATCCTGGTGCAATATTTATAATAAATGCTACTATAAATAATGCAACTATACCAATTACTATATTTCTTATAAATTTTACTTTTTGTATTTTTATCTTCATATATTTTTCTCCTCATTTTTTCCATATTAGTATATCAAAAAATTAAGAAGATTAATATAGTTTTTTGTAATTTTTTTTATTTTCTTGTTAAAATTAAAAAAACACCCGAAGGTGTTTTTTTTAAATTTATTATTATTCAGCTGTTTCAGCATCAGGAGCATTGTATGCTTCTAAAATAGCATTTTGTATTTTCTCCCTTGTTTCAGCATTGATTGGATGAGCTATATCTTTGAATTCTCCGTTTGGAGTTTTTCTACTAGGCATAGCTATGAATAATCCATTTTGACTTTCGATAACTTTAATGTCGTGAATTACGAATTCATTATCGAATGTTACAGAAGCAACAGCTTTCATTCTGTTTTCTGAATTTACTTTTCTTAAACGTACGTCTGTTATTTGCATGTATGTGCACCGCCTTCCAAAGTTTTATTGTACATTGTTTATATGATGTACTACTATATTATTCTCCTTTTTTTATTTTTTTCCTTCATTATTTTACATATATTTTATAGTTTTTTCTATGTTATTTTGTACTTATATTTATAATTTCTGCACCTACTTCTAGTTCTCTTGATACTATGTTTTGTATCTGTGCTATTTGTTCTGGTTCTAATTTTTCTGCTTTTATTATAACACTTACACTATTTGAATTTGCAAATATTACTATGTCTTCAAATCCTTTTGCTATTACTAAATTTTCTGCTATCATTATTGCATTTCTTGTTTTATTTATTTTTGCTATTTCCTGTATTGCTGCTTCTTTTTGTTCACTGCTAGAGTTTGTATTATTATATATTTCTTGATATGTTTCTAGCATTTGTGAATATATGTTTTCTCTTTCTAGTTTTGATGTTGTAAAATATGTATCTTCTTGAACTGTTTCTACTATTTTTTCCCCTTCTTCTTGCTCATTTATATTATCTGTTTCTTGAGTAGCTATATCTTCTTCTTTTTCTTCTTCTTTTTCATAATCTTCTTCTTTATTTTCTACAATATTTTCTTCTTCTTTTTCAATATTATTGCTACTTACAAGTGTTGCATCTCCTAACTCTGCTACAATATCTTTATTTGCTTCATTGTTATTTGTACTTGTAAAATTCAAATATCCTGCTGTTACAAGCATTAATGATATTACTAAAATAACTAATTGATTTCTTTTTAAAATTTTCATTTTCTCCCCTTACCTTTCGTTAATTTGACATCTTAAATACTTGTATCTTATGTGTTGCAAGTCCCGTAACTGCTGATACAGCCTGAATTATGTTTGCTTTTATTGTTGCATTTTCTCCTCCTTGTGCTATTATTATTGCTCCTTCTATTTTTGGCATAATTACTTTTTCTGTTATTGGATTATTCTCTGAATCTACTATTATTTCTCTATTTTCGTCTGATGTTTCTATTGTTCTTGTTCCTCCGGTTTGAATCACTTTCCTCTGTTTTGCTTGTGTTTTTTATTTCATTGTGCAATGCTACAACTTGGCTTGTTTCTGAATATGTAATTAATACTTGTACATTACCCACACCTGATATTTTTGATAAGATATCTTCTAGTTTCTTTTCTAAATTATATTCTTGATTTTCAGAAATATTACCTTCACTTGTATTTTGTGCTAATACTTTATAATCATCTTGAGCTGGGGTTTCATCTTTTTGATTATTATCTTTTCCCCATATTATATTTATTGATATTATTGTTATAATCAGTAATACTAGAAATACTACTAAATTTTCTATAGTTTTTTTTGTGTTCCTTTCTGTTTTTTTAGTTACTAAACTTTTAATCTTATCCTTTAGCATTTTCTTCACCTCTAATTATTTATTATAATGCTTTCTGCACCATAGGTTTCTTTTAAGAATTGTTTAATATTTTCTATTTCTTCTGCTGAAATAGTTTCCTTTTCACTTACTTGATTATTTATGTTTATTTCTATTGGTTCTATCATGTTTGTTTCATCAGATTTTTTTGATAGTTCTAAATTTATACTGTTAATATTTCCATAGTTTTCTTCTGTTTTATCTATGTCTATTGTAACATTTGTTGCTTTATAGCCTTTTTTTTCTATATTTTCTATTATATCTTGTTTTATTTTATTTATGTATGTATTTTCTATATAGGCGTTTGTATCTATGGTTGTTTTATTATATGGTTTCATTTCTGGCAGTTCATATGAACTTAAGCTAATTTCTTTACCTGTTATTTTTGTTATTATTGGCGAAACTATTATAAATACTATATATGCTCCTATAACTGTTCTTACATATTTTTTTATGTTCCCATTTGGCAAAATCATTTCTATTATTGTACCTATAATTACTGCTACAACTATTCCTTGAACCCAAGAGCTTATAAAATTCATCATAAAAATCCTTCCTTTTTATGGCTATAAAAGTTTCCATAGCTACCTGTACATCAGACTGGCATTTGATATTTTTAGTGTTAATGCTATTCCTATTATGAGAAGTACTGCTATAAAGAACATAACCCCTAGTAGTATTTTAAATACCCCTGCCATTTGATTTATAATATTTACTATTTTTTTATCTGCAAGTGGTTCGCTTATTGCTCCTACTAAACTGTACATTACACTTAATATTGTTAGTTTTATTATTGGCAAGATGCAGATTGCTATTACTATTATGATTCCTACAAATCCTATTGAATTTTTTATAATTGATGTTGCTCCAAGTACTGTATCTACTGAATCTCCTAGAGCTTTACCAACTACTGGTATAAATGTTGAGGCAGCTGATTTTATTCCTTTTATTGTTAATCCATCTACACTACTTGTTAATGTTCCTTCTAGTGATAGTAGTCCTACAAATATGGTTATAACAAATCCTAGAAACCATGTTACACTTGATTTAAAAAAGTTTGCTAAATTTCCAATTTGAACTTTATCTGATAAATTTGATGCTATATTTAGTATCATTGTTACAGTTATTATTGGTAATATTATTAAATTTATTATATTACCAATAAATACTACTGCAAAAATTAATATCGGTTGCAAAATTGTACCTGATGCAACTTGTCCTGTTGCAACAATTAGTGCAATTAGCATAGGCACTAAAGTATTCATGAATCCTACTAAATTTGATATTGTGTTTTGCACACTTGTAATAATATTTGCAAAATTACCAATTATTATTGTTATTATCAGTATGTATTCTATGAAATATGCTATTTGAGCAGTACTGTCATTCCCTAAGTTTTCTCCTATGCTTTTTAATATGCTATGTATTATTACTATAGCTAGGATACTTCCAAGTATTGTAATGCTTGTTACAATTTCTTCTCCTAGTAGGTTTAATATTGTTTTATAGAATATACCTTTATCTACTTTCCCTGTAAGACTTTGAGTTATTAAGTCATTAACATTTAAATCTGGAAAGGCTTCTTTTGTATATTTTTCTCCTTCTGATATAAATGATGATATATTTAATGCATCTAACTGGTCTTTTACAATTGCTTCAGTTGCTATACTATGCCCAGGAATTAAAATTAATAACAATACTAAAATTAATATTTTTTTCATTTTGCCCCCTACGGGATTATTTTCATAATGATTTCTAGCAGTGCTGATATTATAGGTATTGACATACTAATCACAATTACTTTACCTCCCAAATCTATTTTACTTGCTATTGCAGATTCGCCACTATCTTTGCAAATGCTTACTGCAAACTCTGTAAGTATTGCAATTCCTGTGATTTTTAACAATATGGTTAAATATTCAGCATTCATTCCAGTTTTTCTACTTAAGTTTGTAAGTAATGTAACTATTCCATACATTTTATCAATAATTAAAAATAGTATAGTTATTCCGGCTATAATAGATATATACATAGCAAATTCTGGCTTGTACTGTTTTATTATTACACTAATTATTAAGGCTATAATACCAACCCCAATAATTTTTACTATATCCATATTACGCACCTCTTACTATCATAGAATTAAAAAACATTTATAAATTGAATATTACTCTAACACTATTAAATAATGTGCTTATTTCCTTTATTACTATGGAAAGAACTATTACTACACCAGCTAAAGTAGTCATCATTGCTTGGTCTTCACGTCCTGCTCTTACTAGTACTTGGTGTAATACTGCTACCAATATTCCTATTGCCGCAATTTTGAATAATAAATCTATCTCCATATTAAAAATCATCCTTTCAAATTAAGATTATTACTATACCTAAGCCTATTATTATTCCCAGTTTTCTATACATTAGTTCATTTTTATCACGTTCTTTTTCTGCTTTTTTTATTTGTTCATTTAAAAAGTTTTCTGTTACTTCTATTTGGCTTATTTGTCCTTCTACATCTGTTGCTCCTAAAAGTTTGCTTAAATCTTTTAATAATTTTTTATCTTCTGAATTTATGTTTAATATATCTGTATCTATTGCCTTGCTCCATGCATCTCCTGCTGGGAAAAAGCTCATGTTATAACTTGCAATTTTAAAAATACTACCTATATTTGGCGATATACTCGCAGATATTTGTTTAAATATTTCTGGTAATGGTTCATATGTAAATTTTATTTTTGTTTTAAACATATTGAGTGCATTTTTGAATTCCTTTAATTCATCTACTCTATGTGTGTATTTTTGAGATTTTAGTATTCCTATAGCAGAACATGTTAAAAATATACAGCTATAAATTAGGATTTTCATTCCTAGCATATTTTCTCCTCCACTTCTATTGTTCTTACATTTTCATTTGTTCTTAAAAAAATCACCTTTTCTATTAATCTTTTTTCTACTAGTTCGTTTAATATTGGATTTTTTATTAATTCTAATTTATTTTCTCCATGTGCAGTAAATATTCCTTTTACACCTGAACATACTGCTTCTTCTATTGCTTCAACATCTTGTTTTGTTCCTATTTCATCTGCTGCAATTACTTGTGGTGACATTGACCTTACAAGCATTTTTATTCCTATTGGTTTTGGGATATTTTCCAATATGTCTGTTCTTATTCCTATATCATTTTGTGGAATTCCTTTATATAATGCTGCAAGTTCTCCCCTTTCATCTACAAGTCCTACATTCATTCCACTAAAGTTTATTTCTTCTATTCCTGTACTAACATTTCGAATTATATCTCTTAATAGTGTAGTTTTTCCGTACTCCTGGTGGTGATATGATTAATGTGTTGTAAATTGAGTTATCTGGTATTTTTAATATGTACTGTAATGCTTTATTTCCACAGCCTAGTATTTGTTTTGCCACTCTAAAGTTTATACTTGATATGTATTTTATATTTATAACCTTTCCATTTTCTATTACACAATTACCACTTATTCCTACTCTATGGCCGCCTTTTATTGTTATGTAGCCATTGCATATTTCATTTTGGTATGAATATATCGAATTATCACACATTAATTGTATTGTTTGCAGAATATCTTCATATGATATATTTTTGCATAAGATTTCTTGTCCTGCTGCAAATTTTAATGCTATGCTTCCATTGCTTCTTATTCGTATTTCTTCTAATGTTTTTAGTTTTTCACTTGGTTGTCCATTAAAATTTTCTTTTAATACTTTGGAAATGTTTTTAGAAAAATAATTTAATATCTCAAGCATATATACTCCTTTAAATACTACTCTTTAATATATATGCTCAAGATATGTTTTTTAGAACTAAATTATTTATATTATTAGATATTTTAAAATAGATTAGCAAAGTTTATATGAATATATTAAATTTTACTTTAAATTATCTAATCTTTGCTTTATGTTTTCTAGCATTTCATTAAACTTTTGAAGTTTTGCTTTTTCTTCTTCTACCTTTGATGCAGGTGCTTTTGCTAAAAATCCTGGATTGCCTAACATCTTATCTGTTTTTTCTTTTTCTATTAGTATTTTTTCTTTTTCTTTTTGCAATCTTTGTTTTTCTTCTTCTAGATCTACTAAGTCTTCAAATGGCATAAATACTTCTATATCTGCTGTTAATACATTTACTGCATTTTGTGGTATTTCTTCTTTTGTTTCTACTATTTCTATTTCTTCACTAAAACCTAATTTTTTAATAAAGCCTTCTGATTCTTTTATTACATTTTTATATTCTGGTTTTACTATGAATATTAGCTTTGATTTTCTTGATGGATGTACATTCATTGTTGTTCTTACATTTCTTATTCCTGAAATTATTTCTTTTATTTGTTCTATTTGCTCTTCTTCTGTTTGGAATTCTAGATTTTTGCTATATTCTGGATATTTTGCTATCATTATGCTTTCATCTTTGTTGTATAACTGTTTATATATTTTTTCTGTTACAAATGGCATAAATGGATGTAATAGTTTTAAAGCATCTCCTAGAACTTTGTTTAATACATATTGTACTGTTTTTCTTGTTTCATTTTCTTTATAATATAATCTTGTTTTTACTATTTCTATATACCAATCGCAAAATTCATTCCATATAAATGTGTATACTTTATCTAATGCAACTCCTAAATCATAGTTATCCATGTTTATTGCTACTTCTTTTGATAATGTGTTTAATTTTGAAAGTATCCATTTATCTTCTAGTTGTAATGTGGGTTCTAGCTCTTGGATATCAGAATTTAGAAAATCTTTGTCACAATCTTCTAAGTTCATTAATACAAATTTTGCTGCATTCCATATTTTGTTTCCAAAATTTCCTGCTGATTCTAATTTTTCTGGTATAAATCTCATATCGTTTCCTGCTGATGTTCCAGATATTAAAGAGTATCTTAAACTATCTGCTCCATATTTTTCTATTACTTCTAATGGGTCTATTCCATTTCCTAAGCTTTTTGACATTTTTCTTCCTTGGCTATCTCTTACTATTCCATGTATAAATACATCTTTAAATGGCACTTCTCCCATTTGCTCAAGAGAAGAAAACATCATTCTTACTACCCAGAAAAATATTATATCATATCCTGTAACTAATGTGTTTGTAGGGAAAAATGTTTTTAAATCTTCAGTTTCTTCTGGCCAGCCAAGTGTTGAAAATGGCCATAATGCTGAGCTAAACCATGTATCTAATGTGTCTGGATCTTGCTTTAAATTTTTACTTCCACATTTTGAACATTTTTCTGGTTTTTCGATTTCTACATTTATTGCTCCACAATCTTTACAATAATATGCTGGTATTTGGTGCCCCCACCATATTTGACGTGATATGCACCAGTCTTGTATGTTGTCTAACCAATTAAAATATGTTTTTTCAAATTTTTCTGGTATAAATCTTGTTTTTTTGGTTTTTACTGCTTCTATTGCAGGTTTTGCTAAATCCTTCATTGCAACAAACCATTGGTCTGATACCTTTGGCTCTATTGTACAACCACATCTATCGTGTTTTGAAACATTATGTGTGTAATCTTCTATTTTTACTAGTACTCCTAATTTTTTTAGCTTTTCTACTATTTTTTTACGTGCTTCTAGCAAGTCAAGTCCTGCATATTCTGGTACTAAGTTTCCCATTTTAAAGTTTTCATCAAATACTTCTATTATTTCTAGATTATGTGTTAATCCTGCTTGATAGTCATTTGGGTCATGTGCTGGAGTTATTTTAACACAACCTGTTCCAAATTCTTTTTCTACAAATTCATCTGCTATTATTGGTATTTCTTTATTCATTATTGGAAGTATACATTTTTTACCTACTAAATCTTTATATCTTTCATCATCTGGATGTACTGCTACTGCTGTGTCTCCTAGCATTGTTTCTGGTCTTGTTGTAGCTACTGTTAAGTATCTATCTTCTCCTACTACTTTATATTTTATATGCCAAAGATGTGTTTTTTCTTCTACATACACAGCTTCTGCATCTGATATTGATGTATTACAACATGGACACCAATTTATCATTCTTTTTCCTTTATAAATTAGTCCTTTATCATATAAGTTTTTAAAAACAGTTAAAACTGCTTTTGAAAGTCCCTCGTCCATTGTAAATCTTGCTCTAGACCAATCTGCTGAGCATCCTAATCTTTTTTGCTGTTTTACTATTGTTCCACCATATTCTTCTGTCCATTGCCATGCTCTTTCCAAAAATTTTTCTCTACCCAAATCATGTTTTTCTATTCCTTCTTCTTTTAACTTTTCTACTAATTTTACTTCTGTTGAAATTGCTGAATGATCTGTTCCTGGTACCCATAATGTATTGTATCCTTGCATTCTTTTATATCTTATTAATATATCTTGAAGAGTTCCATCTAGTGCATGTCCCATATGTAGTTTTCCTGTAACATTTGGAGGTGGCATCATTATACAATAATTTCCTTTTTCTTTATTTCCACTTGGTTTAAAATATCCATTTTCCTCCCAGTTTTTATATATTTTTTCTTCAAATTCATTTGGCTTATATTTTCCTTCTAGATTATGATTACACATATATGTATATCCTCCTACTTTTATTTATTATGTAGGGGCGACTAATTGTCGTCCCTATATTTTCAAATTTTAATTCATATAGTCGCGAAGTTTTTTACTTCTACTTGGATGTCTTAGTTTTCTTAATGCTTTTGCTTCTATTTGTCTTATTCTTTCTCTTGTAACTTCAAATTCTTTTCCTACTTCTTCTAGTGTTCGTGCTCTTCCATCTTCTAGTCCAAATCTTAATTTTAAAACTTTTGCTTCTCTTGGAGTAAGTGTATTCATAACCTCATCTAATTGTTCTTTCATAAGCATAAAAGATGCTGAATCTTGTGGTGCTGGGCTATCCTCATCTTGTATAAAATCTCCTAAATGGCTATCATCTTCTTCTCCTATTGGGGTTTCTAATGATACTGGGTCTTGTGCTATTTTTTGTATTTCCATTACTTTATCAACTGGTAAGTCCATTTCTTCTGCTATTTCTTCTGGGCTTGGTTCTCTTCCTAGCCTTTGAAGTAATAGTCTTGATGTACGTATTAATCTATTTATTGTTTCTACCATATGAACTGGTATTCTTATTGTTCTTGCTTGATCTGCTATTGCTCTTGTTATTGCTTGCCTTATCCACCATGTGGCATAAGTACTAAATTTGTATCCTTTAGTATAATCAAACTTTTCTACTGCTTTTATTAGTCCCATGTTTCCTTCTTGTATTAAGTCTAAGAATAATAACCCTCTACCTACATATTTTTTTGCTATGCTTACAACTAATCTTAAGTTTGATTCTGCTAGTTTTTGTTTAGCTTCTTCATCACCTTCTAGGATTTTTTTAGCTAATTCTAGTTCTTCTTCAAATGATAGTAGCTCAATTTTTCCAATTTCTCTTAAATACATTCTTACTGGGTCATCTGTGCTTATTCCTTCAAATGACATATCATCTATTTCATCAAGTTTTAAATCTTCTACTTCTTCTAAGTCTTCTATATCTGGTTCTTCAAGGTCATCTTTTAGAACATCTACTCCCATTTCTTCCATTACATCAAATACTTTATCAATTTGTTCAGGATTTATTTCACCTAGTTGGCTTGCTAATTCTCCATATGTTATTTTACCTTTTTCTTTGGCTTTTTTTATAATATCTGTTACTTTTTGTTCGGCATTATTTTCTACATTTTCTTCTATACTTTTATCTTCTTTTTTTACTTTTTTTTCTTCTTCCATATTATCCTCCTCTTTTGGAAAAAAGCATTATTTTATTAGTTTTTTTTCTATTATTATTTTGTTTATCTCTTGTATAATAGCTATTTCCTCTTCTTTGCTTAATCCAGGCATTTGTTGTTTTTCTATAAGTTCCATCTTTCTCGTATCTAATTTTTCTATTTTGTATGTATTAATAGCATTTTTTATTGCTTTATCATCATTTTTTATTTTATATTCATCTGCCATAATTTCAGTTAATCTGCTCATGACTTCTTCATCTTCATTAAAATAGCTCAATACATTATTTATATTACTATTTCCTTTTTCGTATTCTTCATACAATTTTTTTAATATTTTTTTATTAATTTCAGATTTAAAGTCTTCTATTTTTATTTCATTTTTTATTTGTTCATATGCTTTTTCTTTTTCGTAAATTAATAAAGTTAGAATGGACTTTTCTCTTTCTATTAATTTTTTTTGCACATTTTCTTTTTTTATAACTGTTCTTGGTGCTTTTTCTAGTACTTTGCTACTTACTTTTTTGTTTTGCATTTTGTTTATTTCAGCATAAATTGCTTCTTTGGAAATTTTATATTCTTTAGCAATTTTATCAATATATAACTCTTGTTCTATTTTGCTATCAACTGTTGTTAAAAGTTTTGCTGTTTCTTTTAAAAATTTTATTTTATCACTTACATTATTTATATCTAAACTTTTCTTTAGTACTTTTGTTTTAAACTCAATTAAGGATATTGCATTATCTACTAATAAGTTAAATCTACCATTTCCATATTTTATTACATATTCGTCTGGGTCTTTTGCTCCTTCCATTTGCAAAATTCTTACATCGCATCCAACATTTTTAAGTATTTCTAATCCTCTCATTGTTGCTGCTTGTCCTGCTCCATCTGAATCATATGAAATAACTACTTTTTCTGCATATTTTCTAAGTAGTCTTGCTTGAGATTCTGTAAGTGCTGTTCCAAGTGATGCTACAACATTTTGAATTCCTCTTTGATGAAGCGAAACAGCATCCATATAGCCTTCAACCATTATTATATTTTCCGTTTTTACATTTTTGGCAATATTCATTGCATAAAGGTTTCTTCCTTTACTATATACTATACCTTCTGGAGAATTGATGTATTTTGGTAATGAATTATCTAATACTCTTCCTCCAAATGCTATATACCTATTTCTTATATCTTGTATTGGAAACATTAATCTGTTTTTATAAATATCAGTATATCCATAATTTGTTTTTTTAACTAAATTAGATAATATAATTTCTTCTTCATTATATCCCTTTTCTTTCAACAGTTTGTATATATCATTTGTTCCGATTTGAGTATCCTATCATGAACTTTTTTAATGTATTGTTATCTAATTTTCTTTTTTTTACATATTCTTGTGCTTCCTTGGCTGATGGTTTATATAAATTTTCATGATAGAAGTTTGCCACAATTTCATTTATTTCATATACTTTTTGCTTTAACATTTCTTTTTTCATGTCTTGAGTATTATCTGATACGGGTAAGGTGATTCCAGCTTTTTCTGCAAGAATTTGTATTGCTTCTCTATAATTTACGTTTTCTATTTTGCATATGAATGTAATAACATCTCCACCTACTCCACAGCCGAAACAATGAAAAATTTGTTTATCTGGTGAAACAGAAAAAGAAGGTGTTTTTTCCTTATGAAAGGGACACAATCCTAAGAAATTTCTACCGCTTCTTTTTAATATTACATATTGTGATATGATGTCTAGTATATCATTATTTACTTTTACTTCATCTATAATAGCTTCATTATATCGCACCATTTTTAGCACCTTTCTTAATATATATTATTCGACAGAAAAGTTTTAATACCTTCTTTTATTTACATAATTACCATTAATTTTCTCCAATTGCTTTTATTTTTGATTAATATTTTTTTACAAATTTTGGGAGTATTTTTTTCCCTTTTTTGTCAATACTAATATTATAAATTTTTAGGAGGTGCTTTTCATGTCAGAAAATAAAAATAATAAAAATAACAAAAACAAAAATAATAAAAATAATTCTAACAATAACCAAAATGAAAGAAGCAATAACAACTGTAAATAAAGGTAGCCCTTTGGCTACCTTTTTATCTCATATCCTCTTTATTTTCTATTCTTTTTCTTTTGATTGTTTCACTTTGTACTCTTGCATTTTCAAATACATTACCTCTGTCTTCTAAATTATTTAGATAGTCTCCTGATAATCCTCTTGCAATTCTTTCTTCTTCTGTTAATACATATGGATTTGTTAATGCTTTTAAAAATTCTTTTCTTTTTTCTGTCATGATATCCTCCTTATAATTATTTAATGGATTTATTATACTACATATTTTATGAAAAGTAAAATTCTTACATTTTGCTTTCTTTTTTCTATTTTTTGTAATATAATTTAATGAAGTTATATTTGAGAGGATGTGTTAGTTTATGAGAAGATATAAATTTGCTTTAGTTGGTGCAACTGGTTTGGTTGGTAGAACTGCTTTGAAGGTTTTAGAAGAAAAAAGACTTCCAATTTCTGAATATTCTTTTTTTGCTTCTCGGAAATTCTGCTGGGACGGTTTTAGATTTATTTGATAGACAATACATTGTACAAGAGTTAGATGAAAATTCTTTTGATGTAGGTTTCGATTTTGCAGTATTTTCTGCTGGTAGTGATACAGCAAAAAAATTTGCACCAATTGCAGCTTCTAAGGGGTGCATTGTTGTTGATAATAGCAGTGCTTTTAGAATGGATTTTGATGTTCCTTTAATTGTTCCAGAGGTTAATCCAGAAGATATTTTTACGCATCATGGCATAATTGCAAATCCTAATTGTTCTACAATACAAGCTGTTGTAGCTTTAAAACCTCTTGATGTTAAGTATAAAATAAAAAGAATTATATATTCAACTTATCAAGCTGTTTCTGGTGCTGGGCAGAAAGGTGTTGATGATTTAGAAAATACTTTAAATGGATTAGAGCCTAAAAAATTCCCATATTCTATTGCTAATAATTGTTTGCCACATATAGATGTTTTTAATGAGGACGGATACACTAAAGAAGAAATTAAAATGATTAATGAAACTAGAAAAATTTTGCATAGACCTGATTTAAAAATAACTGCTACAACTGTAAGAGTTCCTGTTATAAATTCTCATAGTGAATCTATAAATATTGAGTTTGAAAATGATTTTGATTTAGATGAATTAAAAAACTTGTTAAAAAATAGCCCTGGAATTGTTCTTCAAGATGATATTAAAAATAATATTTATCCATTAGCCACATTAGCCACAGGTTCTGATGATGTTTTTGTTGGAAGAATAAGACGTGATGATAGTGTGCCTTTTGGTATTAATATGTGGGTTGTTGCAGATAATATTAGAAAAGGTGCTGCAAGTAATGCTATTCAAATTGTTGAAAAATTAATGTGAATCTGCAAGAACCCCTAAGTTAAAGTCGCAACTTAGGGGTTCTTGTGCCATTTTTATGAATTCATTTGCTTTACCATTATTTCACCAAATACTGCGTAGCCTTCTAATGGATTATTTACTAATACATGTGTTATTGCTCCGTATGAATTTTCCATTTTGTATTATTGGTGCTCCACTCATTCCTTGCACTATTCCTCCTGTTTTTTCTATTAGTTCTTCATCTGTTATTTCTATTAGCATGCTTTTATTATCTTCTGTATTGTTACGATATATTTTTTTTATTTCTATTTCGTATTCTCTTCTTATTCCATCTTCTAATGATAGTAATATACTTGCTTTTCCTGTTTCTATTTCTTCTTTTAGTGCTACTTCTAATGAATTTTCTTCATTTATTCCTAATGTGTTTATTTCTTGTAACTTACCATATATTCCAAATTTTGTATTTTGATATATCATACCTATTGCTTTTTCTTCGTTTATTACTCCCCTTATTTCTCCTGGATTTCCTTTTTCTCCTTTTTTTATTTTTGTTATTGTACTTGTGGTAAGTTCTCCACTTTCTATTGTTATTAATTTGTCTGTGTCTCTATCTACTATGCCATGACCTAATGTTGCAATTTTTCCACTTGCTGGCTCATAATATGTTGCTGTTCCTATTCCGGCAAGCACCATCTCTTACCCATAATCCTATTTTGTAGTTATTTTCTTCTGTTTTTACTGGTTCTATATTTGTAATATATTCTATCCCATCTCTTTTATATTTTATTTCTACATTTTCTCCATTTGAATTATTTACACATTCTATTAATTCTGCTGTTGTTGTTACTGTTACATTATCCACCTCAACTATTAAGTCTCCTTCTTTTATTCCTGTGTTTTCATATGGTTTGCAACCTGCTACTTCTGTCATGCCTATTACAAGTACTCCATCTGAATATAACTTTATTCCTATGGTGTTTCCCAGTGGTACTACTCTTACATTTTTTATTGTGCTTACTTCTATTTCTTTTACTTTTATTAGATTAAATAAACTAACTTCTATTGTTTTATCTTCTATTTTACTGCTACTATTTGATGTTTCTATTGTTTCTTTTTTTTCTTCTTTTAAAACTATTCCAAATATTTCTCCTAATTCTAATTCTTCATTTTCAAATAGTATTATATTTTTGGGCATACTAGTTATATAAACAGTATATATTAAGCTTATTAAAAGCATAATTATTATTAAAATTCTTCTTATAAATTTCAAATATGGTCACCCTATGTTTTAGGATAACCATATTTTTGAAAATTATAATTTACAATACTTATTATTCTTAAGACTCCAACTCTCCTTTTATTATTTCTTTTTGATAATATCTTTCTCTTGCTAATGCTTCATTGTATGCTTTTGTTTGTAAATATATCATATATTCGTTTGTAGTTTCTATAAAATTTTCTTTATTTACTATACAATAATAACATGCTGTTTGCGAATTTGTATTAGTTGGATCATCATATTTGTCATGCTGATAATAATATATTGTTTCACCTATCTGTATATTATTTTTATCATATCTTTTAAATTCTCTTAGTATATATTCTACACTTCTATATCCTTTATATATAGGATTTTTGTGAATATAATCTTCGCATTTTGCACAATATACTCTATGATAATTTGGGTCTTCTCCGCTTAAGTATATTTGATCTGGATCTACATATTCTCTGTTTGTTGTGCTTGTTGCTATTGCATAGTTATTAAAATATTTTAAACCAATTGGCACTCCTTGGAAAAATGTTATTAATGATATATTGCTAAATACTTGATCCCAATCACTATCTGTTAGTACTGGTAATCTAAAATTAAATGTTCCTCTACTATAATTTGATATTGATAAATTTAAGTTTGTGTTAATATTATTTTCCATTATTTCTCTTTTATGTATTGCTATTGGTGAATATTCTTTTTCTAAATCATTTTCTTCTGTTATTTTAAATATATCTACAAGTGTTCCTTCTACTATTATGTCTTTAGCTTCATTACCTATTCCTTGTTTTACTCCACTTAAATTGTCCCCTACCCAGTTGGTAAATGCATATGATTCTACATAATAATTTATTGCACTAAAATCTCTATATCTTGTTGAAAATCTTATATCATCTAATTCTAGTGCACTTATGGTTGCTGCACTTAATGGAGTATCTAAGCCTTCTATTCCTTGCTCGCTTACGTCACTTGGATTTTGTTTTATATCTATATACCATTTTCCCTTATCTTCACCATTTAATACTTGATATATTTTTTTATATTCTGTTGCATTCGTATTCTTTCCTAATAATATGGAAACAGATTTATATCTACACCCATCTGAGCCCATTTTTATATTTGATGAATCACTTATGAACTGTTTACTTTGGTCATCTGGAGATATGGTGAAAAAATTATCTTCACTTTCATCATAATATAATTTATCATGATTTATATCATATATATACTTAAATGTACCTAATTTATGTGAACTATCATCATCATCAAAATATACTATTTGTTCTTCTAATATTTCTGGTTCTATAGGTGTGTTTTCAAATGTTGTATTTTTTATACTGTTATATACTATTATATCTGAGTCATCTGTTAAATGCATTCTTGGCATTTTTGCACTAGAATCGAAATATACTAGATAACCATCCTTTTCTACTACTTGTCCATTTACCCTTCCCATTATGTATATTCTATTATCTAATGTATAGTTTACAACTATATTTGTATTAGTACCTTTAGAATACTGTGCAGCATATGCCATTTGGTTACTTAGCATGTGTATATATTCTGTATCTGCCTCACTTAAATCTACAACAAAATCATGGCTAATAGGATTAGCATTTTGATCTTGATATTCATCTGTTATTACATTTGTAGCATTATCTTTTGGTTTGTAAGCTGGTAAATTGTTCCCGTTTCCTGCATCAGTTGTTAGTATTCCTTCATCTGCATTATAGTATAATTGTACTCCATCACTGGTTTCTAATGTAATAGGAACATATGTTGGTGCATATATGTAATATCCATTATACATTGTCATAACTACAGCTGGAATATAGTTTGTTATATATTCCTTTGCTGTTCCTGTTAGATTTAGGCTGTTTGATAAACTTGTTATAAATGTGTTTACAACTGCCATTGCATTGTTTCTTGTTGTTGTTCTAGTTGTATCTCCTACCCATTCTCTCCAATCTACTGTATTTACTTCAAATGCTTTTATTCCTTCTTTTGTTGCTTCTGCAAGTTTTGTAGCATATTGTGATTGTAATTCTAAAGTATCTCTTTGTAAATTCAAGTAGTATGATAATAACACCAATACAGGTATTGCTATTACAAGGAAAATTATTCCTAAATTTTGAATTTTCATATTTGTATTCCTTTCTTAGGTTACTATTTATATTTACGTATACTGTACTCTAATTTCTCCGATTGTATTCATCCAATTTTCTAAAGTTATATCTAAAAGTTCAATTAAGATTTTTAAATCTAAAACATAATTTCCTTTTGTATTATCAAAATATACTAAATAACTAGGAATATCTTGGCCTACATTATATGTTGAACCATTCATAATTATCCTTACTGCTTGTGGTGTGCTTAAATTATTTAGTACTATTTTTAGGTTTTCTGAGCTCTTCTTGCTCCAATTTGTTCCATTTGTGCTTATGTATATCTTTTTGTCTGGATATTTCATATCATTAGGCTTTTGCATTGTTTTTTCTTCTTTTTCTTCATCCATTCCAGTATTTAATACTAGCGCTGATGAAGATGTTCCTATTGTATATGTATCTTTTCCTATTAGATTGTATAATAAATTTTTTAATTGTGTACCCATTGTTGTATTTGTGTTTTTTACGGATACTATTATATAGTCATCGTTTTTTAATTGGTACTTACTATTTTCACTTTTTTCTAGTTCGCTTAATATTGTATTTGTATAAACTGAATAATATTTATATTCTCCTAGCACATTACTTGATGCTGTGGTTGTAGCTCTTCTTGGATTATCATCTAATATTTGTGCTTCTATTTGTATATCAAATGAATTTCCTGTTGAATATAGTTTTTGTAGTAATTTATTGTAGTCACTCCAAGTTATTTGCCCTGTTGTAGCTACTGTGTTTACAAAATCTGATACTGCAACTTCTACTACTGTTTGTGATACTTCATCACCTTTTCCAGCTAATTCCATTAAAGGGAATACAAACATTATTACTATTGCTAAAAATATTCCAATTATGCTCATTAGTGTATCTGACATTATTAGGATTACCTCCTATTGTTTTTTTTAAAATTAGGGCAGATTTATATTCTGCCCTATGATAATTATTAATTTCCTGTTGTTGTAACTAATGCTGAGCCACTTGCTTCTATTGCTATTGTGTCTCTTCCCATTAAACTGTACATAAAGTTTTTCATTTGAGTTCCAAATGTTACATTTGTGTTTTGTACCTTTGCTTTTATGTAATCACCTTGTTTAAGTTTATATACCTGATCGCTTTTAAGCTTTTCTTCAATATCATTTGTAAATACTGAATAATATATATTTTCACCTATAACATTTATATTCTCACCTTTTTTACTTGGGTTATCATCTAAAATTTGCACTTCTAACTCAACAGCATATGAATTACCTGTTGCGTATAATTTTTGAAGAAATTCATCATAATTACTTTGAGTTATCTTTCCTTCTTTTGCTACTGTATTTACAAAATCTGATACCATTGTTTGTACCGATGTTTGTGTTATGCTATCATTTTGGTTTGCTGTTGCCATTAATGGAAAAATAAACATTATTAATGCTACTGTCATTATTGCGATTACTGTTATAAATGTATCTGACATATTTTTACCTCCTTAACTATTAATATCGTCTGTATAAAAAATATATACTTTCGTGGTTCCAGGTCTTATCGTAATTCTAGTTCCATCTTCTGCTACCATATACTCTCCTCCTGTTGTCATTTCTACTATTCTTTCTTTGTACTGAGTAGTATTAGTATCACTTAAAATAGCATTTGTAACATTTTCTAAAGTTACATCTTGCTTAGGATATATTTTTTGTCCTCCTTTTTCTATTGATACTTCTGCTAGGTCTCTAGGGCTATTGTATAATGCTGCTACTACTGCTTCTACTCCTACTATTCTTCCGCTCGCTTAAATCTCCAGATACCCAGTCATAGTAGTTTGTTTCATCAGAATAAAATAGTATCTCATCTGCTGTATCTTTTATTCTTCCAATCATGGAGAATACAATTACTAGTGCTAAAATAAATACAAAAATTGCAAATGCCATTTTTAGTGCGTCTGCTGCATTCTCCATATTTTTCCTCCTTTTTAGTTTTTTTAATAACTTTTTTGCAAATATTTATTTTATAAATATTATTTTTTATCCTGAGCATAAAGCATATAGATTTAATATATGCTTTATGTTCAGGATAAGCTTATTTATGCTTATCCTAATTATTTACGTGTTTATTTTTGTCTTGAATTAATTTTCTACAATTTTTATTTTATTTATATATCCACTTGGGCTATATCCTTCAACTGTTATGGTATAAGTTTTATTTGATTTTATACTACCTGAACTTGTTATTCCATTGTTGCTTGAGTCTAGATAAACATATTTGTCTGTTTTGTCAATTTCTGCAGCACTTGGCGGAGTTGAAAATCCATTTTGTCCATTACTTGTATTAATTGTTGATATTAATTGTCTTGCTTGAGTTGCTCTCATATTTTCTCCTTCATATACAGTAAATTGTGAATTAAAATTTTGTACTGCATAGGTATCTGCTGTGTCAGTTCCTGAATCTATCGCTCCTTGCATTCCACTTATAATAGAAACACCTAGACCTATTAATATTATTGCTATTAATATAGCACCTGCTATAATTAATGCTTTTGATGCATTTTCCATATATATATTCACCTCCTAATATATATTCTTTTGTATAGAACTTTTGTTCCAAAAAGTTAATAACTATTTATTAATATTCCATTTGTTCAAATACTATTTTTTTTATCTTTCCTGTTTTTTCGTGATATTCTATGCTAGTACATTTGAATTTTATTAAATTAAAGTTTTGAACAAATTTCGTAATATCATTATTATATATTTCCTCCATTGGGTATGTTTTGTCTGTTGTTATCATTTTTATTTCTATTTTTATACTGTTTTCATCATTTTCTATATAATAGTTTTTTTCATCTTTTTGTATACCATTGTTTTCATTCTTGTTTATTGTTTTATTTATTATTGTAGTAAGTTCTGTTCCATATATTGTTTTATCTAAGTAGTATTCGTATTCACTATTTTCTTCTTTTATTAGTTTATTTGTAGTATTTTTTGTTATTAATAATCTGAATGTAGAAAATAAAATAATTAATAATGCGATACATATTAATAACAGTGTTTTTTTCATTTTTCCCCCTATACTAATTATATAGTTTTTCTGCATGTTTTTCAAGATTTTTTAACTAT
The DNA here is from genome assembly GCA_944392385.1 of uncultured Clostridia bacterium. Taxonomy (GTDB): domain Bacteria; phylum Bacillota; class Clostridia; order TANB77; family CAG-508; genus UMGS1781. The sequence continues at coordinate 47,424 of CALXWL010000071.1, forward strand.
TTTTTTGTTTGTTTTAAAAAACATTTTTTTTGAACTTTATTTCATTTACTCTTCCTGTTTCTGAGTCATATGATACTGATTCACATGAATATAAATTTTGTATGCTTCCATCTTGATTAGTAATTACTATGTTGTTCTGCAAAAAATCATTTTTGTGTTGCTCATCCCAAGTAATACAATCTTGCTGATTGTCTATAATTACATTGACATTTTGTTCATTTTGCTGTACTTTATTTATAATTGTTATAATTTCTTGTGCGACTATATCTTCTCTACCTATAAAGACTTCAAATTCAGTGTTATATTGTCTTAATGCTGTTGCATCTAACTGTTCTACATAGCTAGATGTTGTTCTTCCAAAACTTCCTAGAAGATATATCCCTATTGTTATTATCATAATTGTAATTAGTACTCCTCCTGCAATAATCAAAGCCTTTGTAGCATTTTCCATTTAAATCAATCCTTTTTTATAACCTTCGCTAACAAATTCAAATGTCATTGAATTTACTCTACCTGTTTCATCACTATATAGTATTTCTGTGCAAGTAAATATAGCTACTTTGTAATTCTCAATATTATCTTTTGTTATTGTATTTCCATATTCATCTTTACCTTTTATTTGTATATCTACTTTATATGTAGCACTATAATCTATATCATTTTGTTTTGCCTTATTTATTACTGTTAAAACATCTACTCCATATAATAATTTTTTATTATATGCCTCCCATTCTGCATTCCAGTTATCTAAGCGTTCTTGCTCTATTTTGTCTTGTTCTGATTGACCAATTATAGCAAGGTTGTTTCCTAAGTATACTAGTGTTAATACTGTTATTAAAGCAAGTAGTATTCCTCCTGCTATTAATAGTGCTTGTGTTGCATTTTCCATATAACTTCCTCCTGTATTTTTTTACATGGTTGTTCCTTGTATAGATGTAAAAGAAGTTGTCATTGATGTTAAGCCTATTGCTACTAATGGTATTATTAGATATCCTACAAATATGCCTACCATTGGTGCAAATCCTATTATTTTTCCTATCATTCCTTTTCTTTTTATTAATCTTTCATTTGATTCTTCTCTTTTTGCTTTATAGTACTCTCTTTCATTATCTAATTCATCAAATGCTTCATTAATTGGTATTTTTTCTACTGCGGCTTGAAGACTTTCTACAATTCTTATTAATTGTGGGAATGCTATTTCTTCTTTTAATTCTTCTAGAGCTTCCCATGCTCCTGCTTCGTAGTTATTTACACATCTTGTTATTGGTTCTCTAAATATATTAGAATATCTTTCAAGCCATTCTAATATCATTTCTACATTTACTCTTTCTATTTTCATAAGCATTAATATTATTGTCTGATATTCCATTACTTCGTTTTCCATTTCTAATGCTCTTAATGTTTTTTGGAATTTTAATATCCATGTAGGAGTACAATAACCTATGTACCCAAATATAAATGCTATTAATAGCTCAAACCACTTAAAATTTTCGCTATTTAAAGTTTTTAATTTGTTCATTACTTGTTCTGCTGCTACTGCAATTTCACCTTCTGTTGCGTCTTTGTAATAATCAATACTAGGTAAAAATGCTGCTATTTCTTCTTGTGTTGTTTGTTGTTTTCCTTTGAATGCGTCTAATGCTATGTTTTGCGCTTCTGTAACCTTCATTGCTTCTGTTCTATCTTTTTCACTCATTGACCCTAATAAGTTGTAATCCGAAGTTGGCTCTGTATAAACATAATTTAATGCAATTTTATGAGCAAATGTGAATAGCAATATTGTTAAAATTATTACTACTAAACATATTAAAACTTTATTTACATATAATGTTTCTATTTTTTGTTTTGTTGCTGCTTCTTTCATTAATTTTACAGTTACTCTATGTTCTTTGGTATTTTTCTTTGGTATAATTAAGTCCATTATTTTTTTGATTATAGGTTTTTGATACAGTTTTACTTGCCATACTTTGTTTTGATCTTTAAAATCCATTTTTATGCTTCCTGTATCTTTTATTTTTCTTGTTAGGAAATAACATACAAATGTAAGTATTACAAGTGCTATTTGCATCATTAGTCCACTTTTTCCATCATAGAATTGTGCAGTAAATGAGAAATTATTTATTGCCCAATTTTTAAGTGGTGACATTAATAGTACTGGTAATATTGCTATTATTGATAAACTTTGGAATACGTAGTCTAGTTTATCTCTTTTTAGTATTTCTTGTTGCATTTCTTCTGTTATATTATTTAAATTTTTTAAGTATAATGATGCTCCATCTTTATCTGTTCTATCTCCAAATTCTCTTGTTAAATATGAAATTCCTGCAAATTCTTTTAAAAAGCTATTTGGTGCTACATCATAATATTTTTCTAATTCAGTCTCAGGGTCATCTGATATTAGTATTTCATAAATTCTTTGTCCTTGTATGGATACTTCTAGTTCATCATTTTGTGATACTTCATATATTGCTTCTTCAACCATATTAAATTCATGATAGGCATGTCTTATTTCTGCGAAAAAGTCTATTTGTTGTTTTAGAAGTTTTGTATCATATTTATCTATCATTCCAGACATAATTGTTTCTATTAAGAATATTTCAAATAATAGTAATATACATAATAATAATGTGTCATTTTTTGTAAATATTATGATTGCTATTGTTACTGGAATTATAATTGCTAGAGCTTGTGTGATTATCTTAGATGTTTGTCTTCTTGTTTTATATTCATCTTGCATATGTATTATTTCTAGTTTTTTTCTTACTTTTAGTACATAGCGTTTGAATATCGGAACTGATGTGAAAAAGTTATATAATTTTTGATATATAACGTCCATTGAGTATTTATCTTGCTTAGTTTCTTCTCTTAATTGTCTAATTTTTTTCATGTCACCTTTGTTTGATTGAGCTCTAATTATTAAGTATGCAATAACAACTAAAACAAATAAACCTCCTGCAATTCCAATCATGATATATAGTATTTGGTTTGACATTTAGTTTCACCTCATTTTTTGCTACTTTTTTTTACCTTTTTTCCCCAGTTTCTTTCTATGAATTCATCAAATGCTATTGCATCATCTGTATCCATATTATTTCTCATTTCTCTAATGTTTGTGTCTGATATTTTATTTGTTAATACATAACTATCGTTATGATATTCCATAATGTTTACATATCTATATAGTTCTCTATTTGTTACTTTATGGAAATATCTTGTTGCATTATCCATAAATTTTTCTATTTTTCCTTCTATTGTTTTTTCTTTTCTATAGTCATATGTATATTCTCCTGTATCTTCTACAGGTATGCATTCTGTTATTCTTTCTATATACCTTCTACCTCTAAAGTCTTTTACTAAATGTATATCAAAGTTTAATACACTTACAACTTGTTCTTCTGCAATTCTTTCATCTGTGAATGTTCCTGCTCTTAACATTGAGTTTCTTAGTGCTGTAACTAAGTTTGGAAATGTTTTTGCGTGGTGTGTGAATAATGTAAATTTAGAAGCAACCTGTGCTGATTGTATCATCCAAGATGCTACGGGGTCTGTTGCAACCTCACCTATGATGTTAACACTACCATCAGTTTTCTTTTGAACATCCAAACATTCTTGTCCTGCAATTGTTTCTGTTTCACGCATTGATAATATATTTCTTGTTGGGTAAATTTTTCTTAAATGCAATTCAAAAGCTGTTTCTGTAATACGTAAGTTCATTGTTTCATATATGTTTTCTATCATTGCCATAAGCATTGTTGTTTTACCACAACCTTGTTCACCTGTAAGTGCTAAAATTCTAGCACCTTTTACTAAATATTTTAATAGTTCTATTGCTTCTTCTTTTCCGTCTACTGTAACTATTTGCTCTAGTGTTGCTCTTTTTACGTCGAATTTTCTTACGAAAAATGCCCATGTTTCAGACATACTTGGTCTTACAACAACAACTCTGGAACCATCTTTCATTTCATTAATTTTATAACCATTTGTATCAGATAACTGACCTGGATTATTATATTTATATATATTTTGACATACTCTTTTTAGCTCGCTTTCTTTTCCGAATGAAAGAAATGCAAGTCTTATTGATTTACCTTGAAAGAAAATCCAAATACTGTCACAAGCTCTTGGTACTCTATGTTCTGTAATTTGTTCTAGATAATCTCCATCCGTTTGTGCTACTTGACTTAAAAAGCTTTCTGGAAGTCCAGATACACCACCAGATACACCATCTATATTCATATCTCTTATTTCATCTATACTGCTATATCCTTTGTAATATTGATAAATTCTTTGTGTTATTATATTTAATTTATCTACAAAATCTAATGAGAAGTTTTCTTTTTCATAAATTTGGCTTATTTCATCTTCGGTTATAACATAACTTGGTTTTGATTCGCCTTCTACATATTTTAGTTCTGCTAAATTATATTTTTTTATCATTTGAGTTAAGGCTTCATATCCAAAATCTTTTTTGTACATGTGTATTATAATGTCAAACTTATCTTGTGCAGTAAGAAGTGAAGGTACATCAAAAGGAATTGCTTGTGATATATTTATTTCATTTACCCCATATTCCTTATATAGTAAATCGTAAATTAATTCTTTTACATATTTTTTATCATTTACATCTCCATATGTACAACCTTTTAATGCTTTTCTTAGTTCATATTTTTTAGCTTTTCTTCTTTTTAATTCTTCTTCTGATAGACCTATATCATATAAGTTTACTTTTGTTATTTCGTCTAATCTTAATTTTATAAAATCCATCATACTATCTAGTTTATATGATTTTTCATCTACTACTTTTTCTTCTGGTTCAGATTTTTTGTTTTTTCTTATCATATAAAGTACTAGTATTCCAGCTATTATTAATACCATGAATATTAAAAGTATGTTTACAATATTCATATGAGTTAGCACTCCTCTCTTTTTAAACATGTAATTGTAATTCTTTTAATTTTTCTATTATTCTTTGTCCTGCTTCTTCAAATGATGTCATTATTGATGATTGCATACTATTTGGTCTTACTTTTCTATATTTTATCATAAAGTCTACCAAAGTACCTTCGTTACAAGCTTCAAAAAACAATGTATTATATGGTATACCATATACATCTTTGTTTCTTCTTAACCTTTGAAGATTTTTTACGTTGTATTTTGAGTATTTATCATATTTTCCAAGTAGATATATAACATTATCTTTTTTTGATAGATTATATTTCTTTCTTTCTTCTGCAAATTCTTGTATGTATTTTATTCTTTGTGTTGTATTTGCAACTATTAAATTAGTTTCTGATAATATATCTTTCATGTAGTCATCTTCCATACTCCCTTCAGCATCTACAAAAACTAAGTCATAGTATCTACTTGCCATTTTTATTATTCTTTTCATATATTCTTTTTGTTTATCATAATCTTCTATTGGCATATTATAATCTGTTAAAAGTTCTAATCTTCCTTTTAAGATTGTTCTTGTGTAATTTGTTATTATCTCTGGTGAAGTTTTATTGCTAGCTATTGCTTTTATAAGTCCCCCTATTCCTGTTTCTAAATCGCTTTTAGGTTTTATACTCATTGACTGATCCCAAAAACATTCTTGAAGGCTTGTATCATTGTATTTTGTGTTTAGCAATAGTGTATTATAATTTTTTTCAATTGATAAATGCGTAGCAATACCAGCCATTGATGTAGTTTGTGCTGTTTCTATTTTATTACTACCGTAAAAAGTTACTACTGACATTTCGTTCTCCTTTATATGTTTTTTAACATTTTCTTTACGTCATTTATTTTAATCTTTGGTGCAATTTGTGATACTAAATCTAATATTCCATCTTTGTATTCTTGACTCAATTCTTTAAAACTTATTCTAGCATTTCTTTGATTTTCTACAATAATTGAATTATCCCCTACTTCGTATGGAAAATATATTTTTTCTTTACTCCATTTTACACCATAATAAAAAGATAGAAAGTTTAAGTATTCATCTTCATCATTTGACATATTATTTGAAAATAATACTTTTGTCATTAATTTTTTTTCTTCTGACTTTCCTATTATTTCCAAACCTTTTTTTAATGAATAATTGTCAAATGCTGTAACGAAATAATTTTTATCTGCAGTACGTATTTCCAAATTGTCAAATGCTTCCTGATTATCTATATCTAAAAGGATAATATCATATTCTAGCTCTACTTTTCCTGTATAATTTCGTATCTCTTGTAGAGTTTCAAAACCTATTGCTATATCTATGTTTTCATATGTTGTTATATAGTATCTACTAGGTGTTATGCAAGGCACTGTATATCTTGTTTTTTGCAAAGTTGTACTATCTACAACTAGTACTTTTAATCCGTTTTCTACAAGAATTTTAGATACATATATCATTAAATCTGTTTTGTCATATGCTCCTATAAATCCTATTCTTTTCAAGTAAGTTTCCTCCTATATTTTATCTTAAGGTTTAATATCCTTCTAATCCAGATAAATACTCTTCTCTTGCACTCCTTGCTGCTTCTATTTGTTCTTGTATTCCTGTTTCTATGTTGTATTTTGCTTCTTCACTATATTGATTTACTTGTGGATTAATATAATAATCTCTCATACCCGGTATAAATCTGTTTGTGAAATTTTGTCTTGCTTCAGCAGTAATATTTGCATTTACTGCAATTAAGTTTTGCACTTCTGTTGTTGGAACATATGTTGGTGTTGCTGCTGTTTGATCTCCTGCTTGTGTATATTTTGTTATATATAGATTTGAGGTTGGCATTATATATGCTTCTACAATTGCACTATTCATCATTAGGATTTCACCTTCTGTTAAATTAAGTAGAACAGTGTTTCCATATATATCTTCTACCCTTTTCTTAGATAATATAATTAAATCTTGTCCATTTGCAAATGTTATTCTTACATCTACTGTTTCTCCTGGTTCAAGTATTGTTGGAAGTGTTATCATATTATACTCAACTGTCCTTAGCGAATCATCTAATTCTTGTTCATCTGCTGCAATTACACCTGAGCTTAATATAGCTCCTCTTCCTAAGTCTACTCTTGCTATTGTTGCTGAATCAGTATTTAATGAATTTATTGCATCACTTGGAACGGAAGTTGATGGTAAATCCACCAGTTCCACCATATTATAAGTTATTTCATCTCCTGATCTAACATCTGTTTTTAATTGATACACCTTTACATATGTTACTTCTTCTTCTTGGCTATCCATTCTTGGTTTTATTACCATAAAAAATACAATTGCTCCTATCACAAGTGTTATTATTAACATGACTAAAATTCCTAATAAAAATGAATTTCTTACCTTTCTTTGCATTGGATTTGATACCATAATTTTCCCCCTATTATTATTATTTATTTACTACAATTCTACAACAAAAATAGGCAAAATACAATATATTTTATTCTTTGTAATATACTTTTAATATTTTTGTAATATTTTTGTAATATTTAGAGGTGAAGAATTTATTTTAAATTTGTTTTTTCCATTTTTTCAAAAAATTACTAGTTTATTTTTTTTTATTTTACACATCATATTGTTGAAAAGCTTTTAATTTGCTTTTAAAAAGTTTTATTTAAATTCTGGGAGGTGAAATTTAAAATGGCAAATTCAAATTCAAATAGAACATTAGTACCAGAAGCTAAGGATTCTCTAAATCAATTTAAATATGAAGTAGCTTCAGATATGTGTGTTAAAAATATATTTACATATCTTTAACATATATCACTAGCTACTTCATTTTTATTTATGCTATTTTATTTTTTAATTCTTTCATTTCATTTAATTCATTAAATTTAAAATAAATATTTATTTCTTTGTTTTCAGATATTGTTATTTTTTCTATCAATTCATTTAGTAATTGCTTTGTAGGTTTTTCTAAGGAGATAAATTCTTTTGCAAGTTTTTCTATTTTGGCAGTTTCATCAATTTGTGTTTTTTGATTATTTATAATTGTTATTAATTCTTCTTTTTCTTTTATTAGGTTATCTCTATCTTTTGTAAAATCTGATACTAAAGATATATAATCATTTTCACTTACCACGCCTTTTACTTTGTCCTTATATAGATTTTTTATATATAATCCTATATCTGCTATTTTTTGTTCTAATGTTTCTAATCTTTTTTCATTGCTAATTTGTTTTAATTCAAGCTGTTTTTGTTTTTTAGCCATACTTATTAATTCATCTTGTAAGTTCTCATTAATGTATCTGCTACAAACTTCTTTTATGTGCTTTATTAAAACTTCCTCAAGCTCTGGTATGCTGTTTGAATGTCTTGTACAAATATCGCTATATAATCTTGAATAACTATAACAAATAGTTGTGTATCTGTATTCTCCATATTTTTTTAAGACATAATTTGAATATGTTATATTTAACCTCGCTCCACATTCTGCACAATATAAAAGTCCTTTAAACAAGTAATCATGTTTTGTACCTTTAAAAGATTTATTCTTTTTTAATATATTTTGAACTGTATTAAAATCTTCCTCATCAATTATAGCTTCATGTGTTCCTTTGCAAATATATCTTTCTTCTTCTGGTACTGTTATTCTTCTTTTAGATTTATAATTTATTTTTCTTCTTTTAAATTGTACAAGTTCTCCTAAATACACTCTATTATCTAATATTCTTCTAATAGTTGTTTGTTTCCATGAACTATATAATGCAGTTTTTCTTGTTTTTCCAATATTTCTTGATTCCCCAGGTACTTGAACTCCATCTTTTGTTAATATTTGTGCTATTTTTGTTAAACCATTTCCTTCAAGATATAATCTAAATACTCTTTTTACAACTTCCGCTTCTTTTTTATTTATAACTAAATGAAATTTATTGTTCGGATCTTTTTTATATCCATATGGTGCTGTTACTCCTAAAAAATTTCCTGCCTTTTTTCTTTCTATCAAAGAACTTCGAATCTTTTTAGAAATATCCCTAACATACATGTCGTTTATTACTCCTTTAAAAGGTGCCATATCATTCATTCCTGCATCCATATAGGTATCAATATTATCAAGAAGTGCAATATATCTTACATTATGCTCTGGAAAATATATTTCAGTATAATGACCTACTCCTAGTCTTTCTCTTCCAAGTCTTGATAAATCTTTTGTAATAACAGTATCAATTATTCCTGCCTCAATATCTTCTATCATTTCTTTGAATTTTGGTCTATCAAAATTAGTTCCTGTCCAGCCATCATCAACATATTCTTTTACAATAAAAAAATTTGTTTGTTCTTGACAATACCTTTTTAGTATCTCTCTTTGATTTGTAACACTAGAACTTTCTTCTTTATCACCATCTTCCCTAGAAAGCCTTATATAAAGACCTACTCTAAAACTTTTTGTCTTTTGATTGCTTATTGGTAATGTATTGTACATTTAATCCCTCCCTTTAAGCAATCGCCTATAAATATTATACCATAACTCTCTTAAAATTTAGTACATGTTTTGGCGATTTTTTACATATTTTTTTCTTCAGCTTTCAAAGACAATAAAAACGATTTTTTAAATATTTCATTTATGTTTATTTTAGAGTCCTCAGCAAAAAAGTAATTTACTTTATACTCTTCTTTTGTGTTTTCTTTATTTTTTTCTTTACCATTATTCATTAAGTATCACCTACGCTTATTATTCCGCCCAGCAACAGAATATATACATTTATTGGTAAATATAAATCGTAAACTCTATTCATTTCTATATTTTACGTCTCCTATAGCGCCTGCTATATCATAAAAATCATACAAATCAATATTTTTTTCTGATTCTTCGTCTCTATTAATATAATAATTTGCTTTCTTTCTTGCATTCCATAATATCTCTTTAAACATTTGATTGTATACATCGCCTTGTTTCTCAGCTAATTCTTTTATCTTATTTTTATTTGCTTCAGATATTCTTACTACTACTGGTACTAACTTTTCTTTTTTATTTTTCTCCACTTTTTTCACCTCTTTTCTTTTAAAATTATCCCTATGGATAATTTTGCAGGAACAGGGAGTCGTACAGACTCCCGCTAGCTGCCTAAAAACGTGGTTTTTAGCTGTATACTCTTTTATTTTCGTTATATCATTTAGATATCTTAATTACAGGCACTAAAAAAACAAATGTAAAACTTAATTCACATTTGTTTTTCTATTTGTTTTTTTATTTCATTCATTAATTTGATTCCATCTTTTAGTCCATTGAGATAATATTTTTCATTTTAAAATCATCATAATTCCCATAATATGATTTTATTTTGTGATTTTCTATATTCAATACTCTATCAGCAATAGCATTTATAAAGAATCTGTCGTGTGAAACAAATAACACTGTCCCCTTATATTCTTTTAATGCCTCTTCTAATATTTCTCTTGTATCTATATCAATATGATTTGTGGGCTCATCTAATATTAAAAAATTAATATCTTTTTGAATTAGTTTCATAAGTATTATTCTAACTTTTTCTCCACCTGATAATTTTCCTATTTTTTTAAATACATTTTCTTGTCTAAAACCATATCTTGCAAGTTTGTTTCTTGCTTCTGTTTCTGAAAAATTATTTTCTTCTAAAAAATAATCTAAAACAGTTTTATTATCATCTTCAAAAATAATGTTTTGAGAAATATATCCAAATTTTATTGAAGTCCCTAATTTGAGTTTTCCATCAAAATTAATATCTTGACCTAAAATAATCTTTATTAATGTAGATTTTCCACTTCCGTTTTCTCCAATTAAGCAGGCCTTTTCTCCATAATTTAAATTCAAGTTTGCATCTTTAAAGATTATTTTTTGATTAAATCTCTTTTCTAAGTTTTCGATTTTTAGTACGTCATTACCAGACCTATTTTTTGTATTGAATTTTAAATCTAATGCTTTCTTATTTAAATTAACTCTATCTATAATTTCCATTTTTTCTAATCGTTTCTCTATGTTTTTTGCTCTCTTAAAAAAAATTTCATTTCCTGCTAAATCTCCAAATTTTCTTAATGTCATTATAGATTCTTTCATCTTTTCAATTTGTTTTTGCTGATTTTTATATCTTTCAAATTGAGCTAAAGTTCTTCTTTCATCTTCTTTTAGAAAATATGAATAATTTCCGTAATATATATTTTCTTTGCCATTTTCTAATAATATTGTTTTGTTAATTACTTTATCTAAAAAATATCTATCATGAGAAACTATTAAAACTGTTCCTTTATACTTCAGAATTAATTCTTCTAAAAATTCTAGAGAATGAATGTCTAAATGGTTCGTTGGTTCATCTAGCAACAATATATCTGGCTGAGTTAATAGTAATTTGGCAAGATTTACTCTTGTTTTTTCTCCTCCACTTAAAAGATTATAGTTTTGTTTTAAAAGGTCTTTGTTAATATAAAACCTAGAACATATTTTATTAAACTTTTCCTGAGTTTCATATCCACCTATTAATGAGAATCTTTCTTGAGTTCTTCCATACTCATTAATTAATTTCTCTAGCTTATCTGTATTAGCTTCAGTTGACATCTGGGTTTCTAATTTATTAAGTTTTTTCTCAATTTTTAAAATCTCTTCAAAACTTTTATATAAGAAATCTTCTACTAAAATGTCTTCTTTCTCATTTTCATAGATTTGATTTAATATTCCTATTTTTGCTCCACTTCTAATATTAATAGTTCCACTATCTATACTTTCTTGTTTTGCAATTATTTTTAAGATTGTAGATTTTCCGCTTCCATTTTGTCCAATTAAAGCTATCCTTTCTCCTGTTTTTAATTGTAAACTAAATCCATCTAGCACATTTCTTAAACCATAATTTTTCTTAATCTTATTTAATTCTATTTCTATCATTTTTTATATCTCCTTATTATTTAATTTTTTATAAATAACGAGATATAATTGCCATTTAACTATTACAACCTATGGCGTTTTATCTCGTTGTAATAGTTTTGCAGGCATAACTTCTTATCTTTAACCTACTTTCTAAATCTTTTCTTTTATTCATTATAAAATTTCTCCTTTATTATTTTTTTTAACTATTTACAATTATAACATAAAAAAATACGTTTTACCATACATTTACAAACATTATTGTAACTCATCAAAAATTATTTGCATAGAATTTGCTAAAATCAAAATTACTATAATCTCTATCACTCTTGTATCTCCAATTATTATAATTTCTTTTATTATTATATGTTATATCTTTAACATTTTTGTTAATAGGTAATGAACTATTTTGTTTATAGGTATTAACATATTTGTTAACAGGTATACATTTTCTAATTGCAATTTCTTTTGAATTTTCTTTGTTGATTAATTCTATTTCTATATATCCATCTTTCTTTAGTGTATTTATTATTCTTGATGCTTGTGTTTTTGTTATATTCAATAATTCTGATATATATGAATTTGAAATTATACAATCATTATTTTTGCTTAAAGCAAGTATTATTGAATATACTATTTTTCCTTTGTCACTTAATTTTTTATCCCTAACTACTTCATGTGGCATCCATATACCTTTAAATTCTTTCATATGTTGTTTTCTTTCCAATCAAACGCCTGACGTTCGATTTTGTGCCATTTTATTTTTTATCTAGAGTAACTTATCCGCTCAAATTTATCCCCTCCTTTATTTTCTCTGTCCGATAGCAGATTTTTATATAATAATTATCCCCCAGTATAACTGGGGGATTTTCATATCGGCCTATAAGGCCTTGATACTAGCTGGCACTGAAGTG